>NZ_JAPNXM010000030.1:0-265 GCF_049472675.1 Deferribacter thermophilus | reverse complement strand
TGACATACAGTACACTGGCCTGCAGCTACAGGTCCATGAGCAAAATCAAGTTTTTTAATATCATTATGACATTTTGAGGTTGTACAATTAAAAGCATATAAAATTAGTGGGGATAACAATATAATAAAGAAAATAAAAAATTTTTTCATTATCAACCTCCAATACTTTATAAATCAAATAAGCAAATTCGGCTCTGTAACTAAAACTGTGTAAATCCTCCTGAAAATATGTTAACTAAAGAACAAACAGGAGGATTTATATGTTT
>NZ_JAPNXM010000029.1:0-657 GCF_049472675.1 Deferribacter thermophilus | reverse complement strand
GTGAACAAGGGATAAAAAACTAAAAAGTAATAAAAATTGAGTAGAAAATTGAGCAAAATTTAAGAAAAATGATGAAAGTTGAAAAACATAGAAATTATGCAATAGCCTTGAATAGATAGAGCATGTGAACTGTGGGAACAAGCGTACCAAATTAATCCTCAATCAGTATCTCTTTTATATAATTTAGGAGTTTGTAAAGAAGTATACCAAAATTATTTAGAAGCAAAAACATATTATCAAAAAGCTGACCACTTACTTTTAAAACCAGACCCCATGGTTAATAAAGCATTAAAACGGATAGAGGCTGTTGCACAATAAATAATATTTATGTTAACAAAGTAGTTTTGAGATTGCTTCGGCAACTTTTATTACCTCGCAATGACCCAAAAATGCCGTCATTGCGAGCGTCAGCGAAGCAATCTGAGGTCTTAAGCTATTGCTATTATGCAACACCCTCGGATAACCATTTTAATCAACAATAGTAAATGATTGTTAAAGTATTAATTTAAAGTACTTCCTTTAACAGTTATAATTGTTATGAAGTTGGACTATTTTGCAACGTTCAGAATTATAGTTTTCCTCCACCATGATAGTGACACTGTTGACAGTTTGTATTATTAATTTGATGCATATATTTATCTCCATTATGACAAGATT
>NZ_JAPNXM010000028.1:0-824 GCF_049472675.1 Deferribacter thermophilus | reverse complement strand
CACATGGAATCTTTATACGGTCTTGAGTTTTCAGCTGAGGCAATCAGTAGGATTACAGATAAAGTTCTTGCAAGAGCAAAAGAGTGGCAAAATAGACCCTTAGAGCCAATTTATGCAATTGTATTTCTTGATGCATTATTTTACAAGATGCGACTTGATGGTGTTATAAAAAACGTAGCAGTTTACGCAATAATAGGCATTACTCTTGAAGGTAAAAAAGAATGTCTTGGTATATGGATAATGGAGACTGAATCAGCTAAGTTTTGGTTGTCAGTATTAAACGAACTTAAGAACAGAGGTGTTGAAGATGTTCTTATATTCAGTATAGACGGTTTACCAGGTTTAAATGAAGCAATCAGGGCGGTATATCCAGAATCTGAAATTCAACGATGCATAGTTCATCAGGTAAGAAACTCTCTTAAATTTGTATCTTATAAAGACAGGAAAGAGTTAGCGAGGGACTTAAAGGCTATTTATACATCTCCAACGGAAGAAACTGGAAGAATTGAATTAGATAGATTAAATGAAAAATGGGGAAAGAAATATCCAAATGTAATAAAATCATGGGAAACCCATTGGTTGGAACTTTCAACGTTATTTAAATATCCATCGGAAGTCAGAAGGCTCATTTATACTACTAATCCCATAGAGAGTTTTAATAGTAAATTGAAGAAGGTCACTAAAAATCGAGGGGTATTTCCTACAGAGGAATCATTGTTTAAATTGCTATATTTAGCGATAAATGACATATCAAGTAAATGGAATGGTAGGGTAAGAGATTGGTCAAAAATATATCCGCAATTATATATTTACTTTCAGGAAAG
>NZ_JAPNXM010000027.1:0-1131 GCF_049472675.1 Deferribacter thermophilus | reverse complement strand
TTTCATCATTTTTCTTAAATTTTGCTCAATTTTCTACTCAATTTTTATTACTTTTTAGTTTTTTATCCCTTGTTCACCTCCTCAAATAACTCCAAATCATCTAAAATTTCTAATTTTGGGCACAATACACCCTTAAAAACATAATCTAATTGCTTTTGTTATATTAAAACATATCGATTTCATCAGAAATTCATACAACACCTTACGCAAACCCATATATCTCGATCTATTTAGACCATATTGACTCTTCAATGTACCAAAACTACGCTCAATTTTATATCTCACCTGCTTACACAAATTATTTAGCTCTTTCTGTAACTCACTTAATTTCCCGCCCTTTATCTTCTTATGCATAATAAAATCTTCTATATCCTTTGACTTCAACATATCTCGATTCTTCTTGCTACTATATCCCTTATCCGCAAATACCATTGGAACATTGTAACCCTTATCTCTTAACTCTGATATCAATGACTCTAAACAGCCTGACTCATGTACATTTGCTCCTGTCATATTTACTGCTAAAATAAAACCATCTATTGCATCACTCACTACATGCGCCTTATAACCATAATAAACTTCATTTCCCTTCTTTAACCAACTAGCTTCTTCTCCTCTGGAATAGTTGATATCCACGCCCTCTTTCTTTCCTGTTTCTTCTTTTGATGAAGTTTCTTCTTCATTTTTGGACTCTATACATTTATCTGGACGACTCTTAGCTTCTATTACTGTAGCATCAACTATCACTCCTTTTTCTAAAATAAATCCAGATTGCTTGAGCTGCCTGTTTATTTCTTCAAATAATACCTTATCCAAATTTAACTCACATAATCTCTTCCTAAATCTGCTTATTGTAGAATGATCTGGTACTGCATCTTCCATCGATAATCCCACAAAATCCATAAAACTTAATCTGTCATGTAAGGCTTCCTCTATCTCATAATCACTTAAATTGTACAAATTCTGCAAAAATACTATCTTGAACAGTAATAACGGAGGATAGGCTGGTTGACCACTCGCATTCTCTGTGTATTTGTACTTCTTTTTTAGCTTCTTCTCTATCTTTGAAAAGTTTATTAAATCATTTAAAAACCTTAATCTATTACGTTTTTGTTTTGATAATTTATCTTG
>NZ_JAPNXM010000026.1:0-1231 GCF_049472675.1 Deferribacter thermophilus | reverse complement strand
GTCATTGTATGTTTCAAATTATGTTAACAAAGTTAGAAAAGAGTGATATAGAAAACCAGGGAAGGATAAAGAACAAGCTGGTCATTGGTTCAAGAAACCGTTCGCAATGTTGTTCCCCTACCCTGGCTCCCAAAATTGAATAGAACATTAGGCTTATAAGCCTGTATTCACAATGATAATAAAAGGGAGCTTACCACAAAATTATGGAGGAAGCAATCAAAATGAATACTAACAAGAAAAAAATAATAGGGATTGATGTTTCTAAGCAAACACTTGATGTGAGTATTTATGATGGTAGTAAGCATGAACAATATCGAGTAAGGAATAAATTCGCTGATTTTGAATCAAAAATATTATCAAAACTGTCAAACAAAAACATGGATGATTTATTATTTGTACTTGAAAATACAGGTACCTATCATTTGAAATTGGCAAATGGATTATATGAAAGAGGGTATGAAATATCAGTAGAAAATCCATTTAAAGTGAAGAAATATAGTGAGATGCTGCTGTGTAGGAGTAAGACAGATGCAGTAGATGCTAAGATAATAGCAGAGTTTGGTTATAATATAGAGTTAAATAGATATGAGCCTAAGAGTAAAGAGATGAGCGAAATAGATCAATGTTTAAAGGCGATAGAAGATTTTCATAAAACAATTTCGCAGATGACCTCACAAATAGAGAGTTTACAAAATAACCCAATAATATCAGAAGTTGTTTTAAGCAATTATGAAATGTCAATAAAAGAATTGAAAGACAAGATAAAGGAGCTTGAGTCTGAGATAGAAAGAATAATAAAGTCCCATTATTTATCTGAATATAAGTTATTATTAGGTATTCCTGGTGTAGGTAAGAGGTTGGCAGCAGGGGTAATAAGTGTTTTTGGGGATAGAATTGGTAAATTTTCAAATGCAAAGAAGATGAGCAGTTATTTAGGATTAAATCCATCGATTAAGGAGTCAGGGACATCGGTGAGGGGTAGAGGGAGTATTGCTAAACGGGGTAATAGATATTTGAGGAAATTATTATATATGGCTTCATTATCAGCGAAAAAATATAATAAAAGTTGTAAGGAACTATATGAAAGGTTATTGAGTAAAGGTAAAGCGAAGAAATTGGCACTAATAGCGGTAGCACATAAATTGCTGAGACAGATATATGCGATATTATTGAGAGGAGTAGCTTATGATGAAAATTATTCTGGTAAAATATTAACTAATATTTAAAAAAA
>NZ_JAPNXM010000025.1:0-1421 GCF_049472675.1 Deferribacter thermophilus | reverse complement strand
CTCCTACGAATTATTATGGTATTTATTTTTTATGTTACTTAAATATAATGCTATGTTCGCTGTTAAGCTGGGACAGAGGACTTCATATTCCCTAAGCTTTAAAGCTTCAATAGGAGTCTGTCCCCCGTCCCAAAAGTCCCTATTGGTTGATTTGGCTATCAAGCCACTGTCAAACAGGAGATAGGACTCGGGACTTTTAAAAATATTTATGTGAGGTTTGACATGAAAAATAATTTCTCTTTTTTTGTTGGTATCGATATTTCCAAAGATAAGTTTAATTACTGTATTATCAATGAATCTATGGAAACATTGAAACAAGGTGAAACTAGTATGGATTATGATGGTTTTCAATCTTTTAATGATATTATCCATCAATTCAAAAATTCTGTTATCGCTCTCGAATCTACTGGCAGTTACCATCTAAACCTCTTATCTTTTCTCATTTCAAACAATCACACTGTGGCTCTTATTAATCCAGCTCTCATCAAAAAATTTGCTCAAACTATTACACTCAGAAAAACGAAAACTGATAAAATTGATGCCAACATTATTGCTAAATTCATTTTTAAGAACCTTGAACATATCAATTACTTTGTCCCTACAAATATGAATGATATTACCGCTCTCGCAAGAGTTAGAGAAAACATCTCTCAGCAAATTGCAAAAGTTAAAACGCAACTTAAACAACATCTCTCCATTGTCTTCCCTGAACTCCTCGCTCAATACAATATCTTTACCGACTCTATCCTCTCCATACTTGAAGAATTTCCTACACCTAAACACGTTCTTAAAGCACCCAAAAGCAAAATAATCGGATTCTTCAATAAACTTCACTCTAAAGGTAGAAGAATCTCTCTTACTCCTGAAAAACTCATTGAGCTTGCAAAAAATTCTATTGGACTTTCTACTAAAAACTTCGCTAAGATTATTAAACATGATGTTCAAATGCTGAAATTCCTCCAAAATCAATTGGATGATATAACTGACGATTTTATAGATAATATCAAAAATAACAAAAAAGATGATATGGAAATTATTTCTTCTATTAAGGGAATTAGTGATATTACATCTGCTCATTTTATGGCTGAAATCAAAGATATTGAAAGATTTGAAAACCATAGAAAGCTTTCTGCCTATGCTGGTCTTGACCCTGCCATTAAAGAATCTGGAAAAATGTATTCCAGAGGTAGGATAAGCAAAAAAGGTTCTAAATCTCTTAGACGATATATTTATCTTATGGCAAGTGGTGTTATTCGATGTAACGAACATTTTAAAAGGTATTATGATAAAAAAAGAGCAGAGGGAATGCCTCACAGAAAAGCTATGATTGCACTGTGTAACAAACTGATTAGAATCCTTTTTGCTATGCTTAAAAATCGTGAAAAATTTAATCCTGCTCTCCATTATTTATAGTTGACTCC
>NZ_JAPNXM010000024.1:2500-5766 GCF_049472675.1 Deferribacter thermophilus | reverse complement strand
AAAAAAGCTCTGGCGGCGACCTACCTTCCCACGGGTTACCTTCCCGCAGTATTCTCGGCGCTGGAGGGCTTAACTTCCGTGTTCGGAATGGGAACGGGTGTTGCCCCTCCGCTATGACCACCAGAGCATTTCTTATATCCCTCACAAATAGGTGATAAAAGAATAGAGATTTTTTCAGGGTAATACGGTCAAGCCGCACGGTCGATTAGTACTGGTTAGCTCAACGCCTCACGGCGCTTACACACCCAGCCTATCAACCTCGTAGTCTCCAAGGGACCTTCAGGGAGCTTACGCTCCGGGAGGCCTTATCTCGGGGCCGGCTTCCCGCTTAGATGCCTTCAGCGGTTATCCGTTCCGAACATGGCTACCCAGCTGTGCCCCTGGCGGGACAACTGGCGCACCAGAGGTTCGTCCATCCCGGTCCTCTCGTACTAGGGACAGACCCCCTCAAGCCTCCTACGCCCGCAGCGGATAAGGACCGAACTGTCTCACGACGTTCTGAACCCAGCTCGCGTACCACTTTAATCGGCGAACAGCCGAACCCTTGGGACCTGCTCCAGCCCCAGGATGTGATGAGCCGACATCGAGGTGCCAAACCTCCCCGTCGATGTGAACTCTTGGGGGAGATCAGCCTGTTATCCCCGGGGTACCTTTTATCCGTTGAGCGATGGCCCTTCCACGCGGAACCACCGGATCACTAAGGCCTGGTTTCCCACCTGCTCGACTCGTCAGTCTCGCAGTCAAGCACCCTTATGCCTTTGCACTCAACAGTTGGTTTCCAACCAACCTGAGGGTACCTTCGCGCGCCTCTGTTACTCTTTAGGAGGCGACCGCCCCAGTCAAACTACCCACCTGACAATGTCCCTCCGGCTACACACCGGCCAGGTTAGATACTCAGTACACCAAGGGTGGTATTTCAAGGACGGCTCCACCCAGGCTGGCGCCCAGGCTTCTCAGCCTCCCACCTATCCTACACATGATGCACCAAGTATCATTGCCAGGCTGTAGTAAAGGTCCACGGGGTCTTTCCGTCCTGCTGCGGGTAAACGGCATTTTCACCGCTACTGCAATTTCGCTGAGCCCCCAGCCGAGACAGCGCCCAGATCGTTACGCCATTCGTGCAGGTCGGAACTTACCCGACAAGGAATTTCGCTACCTTAGGACCGTTATAGTTACGGCCGCCGTTTACCGGGGCTTCAGTTCGGGGCTCTCACCCCTCCCCTTAACCTTCCGGCACCGGGCAGGCGTCACACCCTATACTTCCTCTTACGAGTTAGCAGAGTGCTGTGTTTTTGGTAAACAGTCGCCTGGGCCTCTCCTCTGCAACTCCCCTCGGCTCCAGCCGAAAAGGCCTTCACCTAATAGGAGCCCACCTTCTCCCGAAGTTACGGTGGCAATTTGCCGAGTTCCTTAGCTGGGGTTCGCTCAAACGCCTTAGGATTCTCGCCTCGCCTACCTGTGTCGGTTTGCGGTACGGTCAGCTGGTAAACTCCCTAGAGGTTTTTCTCGGGAGCTGGGTATCAGCGACTTCCCCGATGTTACTCGGGTCGTACTCGGGCCTCAGCCTTAGCAGGAGAGCGGATTTGCCTACTCTCCCAGCCTACACCCTTGAACCGGGACTACCACCACCCGGCTCGCCTAACCTTCTCCGTCACCCCATCGGTAGTAACGCTTACCAGCTGGCGCAGGAATATTAACCTGCTTCCCATCAGCTACGCCTCTCGGCCTCGCCTTAGGGACCGGCTAACCCACCGCGGATTACCCTGCCGGTGGAAACCTTAGGCTTACGGCGAAAGGGTTTCTCACCCTTTTTATCGCTACTCATGCCTGCATTATCTCTTCCGCACGCTCCAGCACACCTTACGGTGTACCTTCTTCGCTGTGCAGAATGCTCCCCTACCGCTGTGCACACCCAGCGTGCACAACCCGTGGCTTCGGTGATGTGCTTAGCCCCGCTATATCTTCGGCGCAGGAGTACTTGACCAGTGAGCTGTTACGCTTTCTTTAAAGGGTGGCTGCTTCTAAGCCAACCTCCTGGCTGTCTACGCACTCCCACATCCTTTACCACTTAGCACATAC
Organism: Deferribacter thermophilus; assembly: GCF_049472675.1. NCBI lineage: Bacteria > Pseudomonadati > Deferribacterota > Deferribacteres > Deferribacterales > Deferribacteraceae > Deferribacter > Deferribacter thermophilus. The sequence goes on along the minus strand of NZ_JAPNXM010000024.1, from coordinate 3,687 downwards.
TTAGGGACCTTAGCCGACGGTCTGGGCTCTTACCCTCTCGACTATGGACCTTCTCGCCCATAGTCTCACTCCCAGGATTCACCTACCGGTATTCGGAGTTTGTCAGGGTTCGGTAACCGCAATGGCCCCTAGCCCTAACAGTGCTCTACCCCCGGCAGGAAACTCCTGAGGCTGCACCTCAATGCATTTCGGGGAGAACCAGCTATCACCAGCCTTGATTGGCCTTTCACCCCTACCCACAGGTCATCCGAGCCGTTTTCAACCGACACCGGTTCGGGCCTCCATCCACTGTTACGTGGACTTCACCCTGCCCATGGGTAGATCGACTGGCTTCGGGTCTACCGCATGCAACTAACGCCCTATTCAGACTCGGTTTCCCTACGGCTACGCCTAACGGCTTAACCTCGCTGCATACGGTAACTCGCAGGCTCATTATGCAAAAGGCACGCCCTCACCGAGCACCTCATTATTTACACCATATTTAAACTATTTCTTATTCGCTCATATAATAACTGCTTACTCCTTCCCCTTTGTTTCAATTTCCGCTCTCTATTTAACGCATCCTCTCTGCTTAAATATGCCTCATAATATACCAACTTCCAATCGCACCCTCTAGTACTCTTACTCTTACCTTCTCTATGTTCCCTAACCCTTCTCCTCAAATCACTGGTATATCCTACATACTTCTCTCCTCTCTCGTTAACAAGAACATATACATAATACATCTTAACTCTCCCTACATGATATAAATAATGAGGTGCTCGGCTCGGACCGCTTGTAGGCAGATGGTTTCAGGTTCTATTTCACTCCCCTAACAGGGGTTCTTTTCACCTTTCCCTCACGGTACTGGTGCACTATCGGTCGGCGACTCGTATTTAGCCTTAGGAGGTGGTCCTCCCTGATTCCCACAGGGCTCCACATTCCCCGTGGTACTCGGGGTCACCGCTCGGCCACCTTCAGGTTTCGCATACGGGGCTTTCACCCTCTATGGCTGGCCTTCCCAGACCATTCTGCTACCATCCAGTGTACCTTTCTCGCGGGCCCCACAACCCCCCGCCCTCATTAAAAGCATGGATAATCTATTCCCCTCTCAACCTCTTCTTCAAATATCTCCAACTACCACCATACTGTTTCAACTGGCGTTCCCTTTTAATCGCCTTCTCCTTATCCTTATAAGCCTCATAATA
>NZ_JAPNXM010000023.1:0-6698 GCF_049472675.1 Deferribacter thermophilus | reverse complement strand
GATTAGAATCCTTTTTGCTATGCTTAAAAATCGTGAAAAATTTAATCCTGCTCTCCATTATTTATAGTTGACTCCTAAAAATTTTTATAAAAGGTTAAAGAATTTTATTAATTCTTATAACTTACCAACAATACCTGAAAAGAAAGTTAATTTTTCATTAGAAAGGGTCAAGGCCTTCTTAAAATCAATAATTAAATTGGGTTTAGTAGAAAAGGAAAGATGGTATTATATCCCATTTTTATTATGGGTTTGTATAAAAAAATTGAGGCTATTTCCTCTGGCAGTATATTTGGCTATATGTGGTTATCACTTTAGAAAAGTTTTTGAAAAAGTTACAAAAGAATATCAAAGAAACAAATCTTTTCTGAATTATTATGCAAAACCTTTTTTAGATTATATAGGGGAGGAAGGAGGATAAAGTTTATTGCAAAAAATAACAAAGCATTTGAAAAATATTAATTTAATATTGCCTAAAAAGTATTATGTAAAAGGTAAAAAGCTTTATATTTATGACTATATAAAAATATTTGGAATTTATGATATTGTAATAATAGATTATTTATGATAAAATTTAATATTTTTTAAAGTGAAGTACGATATACTCAGTATTTTATTTGTTTGGGAGGTGTGTTGTGAGTATAAAAACAAAAATTATTGCGTCATATTTAATAATTGCACTACTTTTTTTGATTGCAGGAGTTTTTGCTATATCATCTTTTAAAAAAATTGCTTATGGTATTAAAAAAGAAATTAAAAGTGCAATAACTCTGCAAGTTCAGCTTAAAGATTTACAATCTCAGTTTTTAAAAATTTCCTCAATATTGAAAGATATTAAAGTTTCAAATGAGGTTAAAGAGGTTGAAAGTTATGAAAAGGAATTAGCAAAATTTTTAAAGGAAGCTAATAACAATATTAAACTTATCAAACATAAAGACATTAATAAAATTCAAAAAGATTATAAATCTATTCCAGAGTATTCAAACCAACTGATTAAATTAAAAAAAGAATATCTACAATATGTTGATAAAGTTAATACTGTTTTTGATAAAATTGACAGCTTATATAGACAACAAAAAGGGGAAACTTTTATTATCAGTAGAGGTGTAAAAGATCACAATACCTTAATGTTATTAAGCAAGATAATGGAAGATATTTTACAGATTAAAATTTATTCCTCTTTACTCATTAGCTTTACAGATGAATATGATATAGAAGATGCTAAAGATTCTATTATCAGTTATTCAAGGGCAATGGTTGCAGCTATCAATACTTTAATTAAAGGTGGTAAGTATCAAGGTATTGTTGTTGATAAAATCGATGATAAAAAGAAATTAGAACATTTGAATAAACTTAATAATTTAAATACGGAAATACAAAATAATGCTAAAGTTTTATACGAAACTTATCTGCAAAAAATTAAGACAGACAATTCCTTAAAGGATATCATAAAAAAAGTAGATAATCTAAATGCAAAGTTAGCTGTTCAGATAGAAAATCTTGTAAAATTTTCAAATAAAAATGTATCAGATACTTTTGTATCAATAGATTCTATGATCGGTAGCTCAACAAGTGTTTTGATTTTAACAATTGTCACTGCATTGATTTTGGGAGTTGTAATAGGGATTTTTACTTCCAATAAGATTAGTAAAGTTATCAATGATGCTGTAGTAGTTGCTAAAAGAATTGAAGAAGGTGATTTAAATATAGAAGATATTGTTGTGAAAAATAGGGATGAATTGGCTACATTGGGCAATTCACTAAATGAGATGAAAAATAAATTAAAAGAAATGATTGTAAATATCTTTAATGCTATTAATGTGCTAAAAGAGGTTGGTGATTCTTTAGAAGAAGAGATGAATAATATGTCATGTTCTTTTAAAGATGTTAGTTATAACATAGATTCCACAGTTGCAGCAACAGAAGAGCTATCTCAAAGTGCAGCTGAAATTGCAAGTAATGTTAATAACTCTTTGACGAATTTAAATGATGTGAGAGAGGATATATTATCTGGTAATGAACATTTAAATAGTTCAATTAATGATGTAAATATAATATCAAAAGAACTTGGCAAGGCTGCTGTTACTTTATCAAACTTAAAAGAAGCAAGTAAGCAGATAAATGATGTGATTAGTATTATTATAGATATTGCGGATCAAACTAATTTATTGGCATTAAATGCAGCAATAGAAGCTGCTAGGGCAGGTGAGCAGGGGAGAGGTTTTGCGGTTGTTGCTGATGAAGTGAGAAAATTAGCAGAAAAGACAGCAAAGTCGGTAAACGATATTTCTGATATGATAAAAAAAATAAACCATGAAATCGATGAATCAGTGTTGACTGTCAATGATGGTATTTTATCATTGGAAGACAAAATAGAGCAGTTAAGATCAGTAGGTACTAATTTTAGTAATAATATTGAAAGATTAGAAGAATCTATAAATGCGATAAATCCGATAGCAAATATGATAGAAGAATTGAACATGGCTGTGAGTTCAATTGTTGAATCTCTGAATAATATCAACAACACAAATATGGAATGTAGTGATAAAGTTCAAGAAGTGTTTAATTTATCAAATAAACTTGTTGAGATAAACAAAGAATTATCAGAATTGGCAAAAAGGTTTAGAGTATAAATTGATTGCGGTCACATGTTTAGTGGCCGCAACTTATTTGATTAGACCTGTTTCTATTAATTTGTCATTCATAAAATCGCTTAGTTTAATTTTAAATTCCATTTTTTTATTTTTTGTAGGATGAGTAAAACTTAAATAGTAAGCAAAAAGTGTTAATCTTTTATCTTCTATTTTCTTATTGTATAAAAAATCTTGATACAATGGTGCCTTATAAGCTTTTAAATGCACTCTAATCTGATGAGATCTTCCCGTTTTGGGTATAGCTTCAATTAATGAGTATTTATTGTTGTAATTTATAGGGATAAAAGTTGTAATACTTTTTCTTCCACTTTTGAAATTTATTTTGTATTTTCCATGATAATTTCTCTTAGATATCGGGAGTAAGGAAGTAAAAGGGTATTTGATAACTCCATCTGTTATGCATAAATATCTTTTGTCTATTTGGTTTGTAGAAAATTGAGTAGAAAGCGATTTGTGGCTATATCTATTTTTGGCAAAAACTATTAATCCTCCTGTTCCAAAATCTAGCCTATGAACAACATATATTTCCTTAAAAGCGTTTTGAAGAATATTTTTTAGTGAAGGAAGCTCCTTGTTGTATCTATCAGGTATTGTATGTATTGAATGGGATTTGTTTAAAACTATTATGTCTTTATCATTGTAAACAATTTCAAAGTCAGAAGATTGTGTTAAAGTCATAAATATAACATTTTATTTTTTCACCAGCTTTGATAGTGCCTATTATTTCATCATCAATTAAGGCAAATGCATTACCATAAAACAGAGATGAGATTATATGAGAGTCCTGAGTTTTGTAAGGCATTGCTATAAAGGTATCTTCATTGTATTTAAGAGTTACTCTGTTAAAGTGGAATCTGTTGTTTTTTTTATGCATATCAGCACCAAGTTTTGCATAAACAAATTTGTTTTGATAATCTTTTTCCCCCATCATTTTTCTTAATGCAGGTAAAACATAAAAATAAGTGCAAAAAAAGGAGCTTACAGGATTGCCTGGTAAGGCAAAATATGGAGTGCCATCATCTAAAAGGGCAAAAGAAAAAGGTTTTCCTGGTTTTTGTTTTACACTTTTAAAGAGAAATTCAATCCCTTTTGCTTTGAATAGATTTGTAACCACATCAAAGTCACCAAATGAAATACCAGCACTGCTTATTATTGCATCATATTTTTGAAAAGAATCAAAAATTTTTTCAAACTCTTCGATACTATCTTTTGAAATCCCTAAATAATTAACATCTATATTAAATAACTCTAATAGAGTTTTAATAGCAAAACTGTTGCTATCATAAACGCCACCATTAAATTGATCTCCAGGCATGATTAGCTCATCACCAGTTGCTAAAACTGCAACTTTTATTTTTCTATAAACTTTAATGTTTGATATCCCAGCGCTTATTAATCTAGATATGTCCCACGGTTTAAGTCTTTTACCTTTAATCTCTATATAATCCCCTTTTTTTATGTCCTCACCAACTTTTCTGATATTAGCTCCAAATTTTACATTACCAACAATTTTACAAATATCAGGTTCTGGGTTTTCTGTTTTTTCATACTCTACTACTGTATCAGCTCCAGATGGCAATTTAGCACCAGTCATTATTTTATAACAGGTTTTGGGGTCATCTAATGTGTAATTGTTTAGGTCACCTGCTTTAATTGTGCCGATTATTTTAAGTTCATCAGCATATTTTTCAAAACCTTCATATTTTATAGCATAACCATCCATAACAGAGTTATCAAAAGATGGTAAATTAATGTTAGATTTTACATTATCATAAGCAATCCTGTTTATAGCATTAGTGACATTGATATATTCAAATCCAACCTCATTTATATTTGAAATAATTAATTCTAAGGCATCGTAAGGATTTATCATTTTAACCTCTTTATTATTTTTTATTTAAATTTTATTTAAAAAATCTATTAAACTCAAGTGAAAAATATATTATATTGTGATTTGGTAGGATAGAACATTTTAGAAAATGGAGGTGATATATTTTAACTGGTGAATTAAAGGATTTAAGACAGTCATTTATAAAAAAATTGGAAAAGTTAGATAGGAAAAGGTTTAGGACAAATAATATAATTTCCGTTGATTTAGCAAAACAACTATCATCACTTTCAAGAGAGGTTAACAGACAGATTGGGCTTTTGATAGATAGACAAAATGAAGTGCAATATGTAATTGTAGGTGATAATAGATCGATATTTATCCCAGAATTAAAGAGATTTAGATTGGTACCTGGCAAGCTTAGAGGTTTGCGTCTGGTTCATACACATTTACTTGATGAGCCTATAAATGATGATGATATAACAGATTTGGCAATGCTTAGACTTGATTCTCTAACTGCGATTTATGTTGATAATCAAGGTTTACCTAAGAGTATGGATACTATATATCTTTTACCACCTAATAATGAGGGCAAAACATTTGACTTTTTAGATGATAGGGATGTTTATAATCAAAAATTAGACTATATTGAGTTCATAAAAGGGCTTGAAAAAGAGATTGAAGATAAAACAGATGCTTTGTATCAAGTAAATAGAGGCAATAATGCTATTTTAGTTGGGGTTTATAAGTCTAAAAATGATTTGAAATATGCTTTAGAGGAGTTGAAAGAGTTAGCAAGAAGTGCTGGATTGAATGTTTTGGATACAATTTATCAGATTAGAAATAAAGTTGATTCAAAGTATCTTGTAGGAAAAGGAAAATTAAAAGAGATAGCTATAAAAGCATATCAAATGGGTGCTGATTATATTGTTTTTGATAACAATCTTCAGCCATCACAGGCAAGGGAAATAAGTAAAATTGTTGAGTTAAAAGTAATTGATAGAACTCAGTTAATTTTAGATATTTTTGCTAAAAGAGCTCATACAGATGAAGGTAAATTAAAGGTAGAGTTAGCTCAGCTTAAATATATTATGCCAAGACTCAGTGTGAAAGATGACTCTTTGTCAAGATTGACAGGTGGTATTGGTGGTAGAGGACCAGGTGAAACAAAGCTTGAGATTGATAGGAGAAGAATAAAAGATAGGATAGCTTTTTTAAATAGGAAACTTAAAGAGATTTCGAAAAATAGATTTACGCAAAGAAAAAGAAGATTGCAAAAAGATATACCCACTGTATCTATTGTAGGTTATACAAATGCTGGAAAAACAACTTTGATAAATAGTCTTACAAACAGCAAAATTTATGCTGACAATTTAATGTTTGCTACACTTGATACCAGTTCAAAAAGGTTAAGATTCCCTGAGGAAAAAGAGATAATAATCACTGATACAGTAGGATTTATAAGGGATCTACCAGAGGATTTGAAAGATGCATTTAAATCTACACTTGATGAATTGTATGATGCAGATCTGTTTTTACATGTGGTAGATATTTCTAATCCAGATTTTAGAAGGCATATTGAAAGTGTGAATAATATTTTGGAAGAGTTAAATTTATTAAGTGTGGATCAGATTTTAGTTTTTAATAAAATAGATTTATTGGATGAAGATATTTTAAATGATATTAAAAAAGAGTATCCTGATGCAGTCTTTATATCTGCTTTACAGAGAAAAACCTTTAATGAACTATTAAACAAAATCTTTTATATATTATTTAGAAAAAAGGTAAAAAATGAGTCCAGCTGATTTGATTTTAAAGCGGATGGAATTGTATGAGAAAAATGAATTTGGTGCGATTTATGATTTGTATGATGAAAATAGTATGCTTAAAAATTTTTATCCAGATAAAAAAGGTTATGAATCTTTTATGTATAAATTTTCAAAGGGGATAATTTTAAAAGATGTGAGAATATTAGAATCGAATATAAAGGGGAATTTTGCAAGAGTTATTTCAGAAGAGTATCTGGTTGATGATGAAAATAAAAAAATAATTGTTAATAAATGTATATCATATTTAAAATTATCAGCATGCGGATGGAAAATATTAAAGGAGACAAGAGAGCAAATGACAAGTGAGTAAGAATGACCCTGTAACATTATTTGTGTAAATCCTCATTTTGTTATCTACAATATTAACCATTTGTAAACCTGTCAATCCTT
>NZ_JAPNXM010000022.1:0-7857 GCF_049472675.1 Deferribacter thermophilus | reverse complement strand
CTTGTTCTTTATCCTTCCCTGGTTTTCTATATCACTCTTTTCTAACTTTGTTAACATAATTTGAAACATACAATGACAGCATTTTTGGATCATTGCGACCCAGCTATATAGCAGTAAATTTTGAGTTTAAAGCTTTTTTGCGAATAGTATTTGCATATGTAATACTAAATATTTGAAGCTCAATGGCGGGGGAAGCAATTTCAAAACTATATTGATATATAGAATTGATTCATGATGCAACAGTATCTAAACAAAAAATACTTATTATTATCCTAAAGGAATTCTCAATAGACTTTTAAAAGCAAAAGCATCAAAATATAAAAAAGTAAAAAATCAAAAATTAATTGTCCTCAACTACAAGACGGAAGCCTATGTAATTGTCCCTGCTGCCCGGCGTGCCGTAGTTGCGATATGAAGCACGGACGAGCCTCGGTAGGTTGAGCCAACTGCCTCCGCGTTTCACACGGCTAGAACCGCTTGATGGACCAGTCGGATTATTTTTAGGAGAACTTCTATAATAACTACTATCATACCAATCCTGCACCCATTCATAAACATTGCCAGACATATCATAAATACCCAATCCGTTAGGCTGCTTTTGACCTACTGGATGGGTCTTTCCGCCAGAATTATCATAATACCAAGCAACCGCATCAATATTATCCCCACCACAATACTTCTCTTTTTTGCCACCACTTCTACAAGCATATTCCCACTCAGCTTCAGTAGGTAAACGATAATTCTTTCCAGTTTGTCTCTTAAGCTTATTAATAAAATTTTGAACATCATTCCAAGATACTCTTTCTACAGGGCAATCATCACCACATGATTTAAAATAAGAAGGGTTATTACCCATTACTTTTTCCCACTGACCTTGAGTAACCTCATATTTTCCCATATAAAATCCATCTACACATACCTCATGGACAGGCTCTTCATCACTTTCCCCATCTCCAAAAGTATCACCCATCTGAAAACAGCCTCCTGGCACATACACAAATTCCATACCTGTTATAGGGTCTTTACACTCTTTACCATTTTTACAGCCACCTACCACAAGAGTAAGTAATATATTATCTGCTACAAGCCCTTTAGGAAAATCTTTAAGAACATTCCAATAGACTTTTTTATTTTTACCAGGCTTTACTTTCTTGATATCACCTTCAAGACTTAAATCATCCTGAGTATATGTCTTACCATTTATATTAACTTCAATTGTTATATCTACCCCTTCTGCGCTATCCCCCTCAAGGTCGTATTCAAATACAGCTCTGCCACCTTGCTGATAAGCTTTTAGATTTTTAACTTCCGCTGCATTTAATCCAATCACAATAAAAAATAACATCAAAAACAAAATAAAAACCCTCTTCATCTCATCAACCTCACATTACAAGCATTAGCAAATCTAAGCCATTATAACTTTTGCAAGCAAAATTTACAACTTTTTTTGAAATAACTATAGTCTCATTCTCACACCACTAAGCTAACATGACATTGAACTTAAAACTTATACTCTTTCCCATTCAAAATTCACGATATTTTTCTCTTCTGAGCTAAATTCTATACCCACAAGATAGATTTGCTTACCTTCATTTAAGTATTTCTGAGCATAGCCTTTTTCTTTAATTTGCTTTAAAGCCTCCCCTTTTTTACTATCTACCTTAAACTCCAAAATGTAAATTTTATCCCCCACAAAAAGTGTCAAATCAATCCTTCCTTTATTTGTAACATCCTCACCAATTATCTTAACACCAAGAGAAGCAAGGTAAGTATAAATTACACTTGCGTAAAATCCTTCATATAAATTAAGTTCATTTTTTGTAAAATTGGTGTAAGGAATTGAAGAAAATAACGAAATCAAATTATCCATTACTATATCTAAATCAGCATTAAATAAGGCTTTAAAGGTAAGATTTTGATTTGATGAAATACCCTTTAACTGAAAAAGGTAGTAAAGAATATAATCACTTAAAGATATTTGGACTTCAAGATTAGGTATTCTTAACTTGTATTCTATTGACCTGCCTGTATCTATCATCTCTTGAATTGTCAAATAGCCTGATTGATAAAGTATTACTTCTAAATCTATATTTTCTATGTCAAAGCTGGAAAGTATTTTTTTATCTACAATCAGATTAGTCAAATTTGGTAAAAAATAATTTCTCTCTTTTATGAGTTTAATCAAAAAAGATGGCGTGCCGGTTTCAAACCAATAATTATCAAATACAAACTCATTGCTTATAAATTGCAAAATATCAAAGGGGTTATAAACATTATCTTTTAGAAAATTGTAGCCATTGTACCATTTCTTTACCTTTTCTAAATCTACATCTTTAAAATAAGGTAAAAATGACGTTTCGATATCTTTTTGGGTATATCCGCAGATATTGCCATATTTTGGATTAAGCGATATATCGGTGAGCATATTAAGGCCGCTAAAGATAGAAGCTTTGGAAAATTTACTTACACCTGTCAAAAATGCAAATCTAATATAGGCATCATTATCCTTGATTATAGAATAAAGCCCCTTAATAAATTCTCTATTTATCTTTGCCTGCTCTATATTTTCAATTACATCAAGAATAGGCTTATCATACTCATCTATTAAAATGACAACTTTTTGATTATATTTTTCATAAGCTCTGTGGATTAAATCTCTAAAACAGCTACCAGGGTCAGTAGTATCATCACATTTTATCTCAAGTATTTCTTGATTAAACTTTAGCACATCAAGTGCAACCTTTTTTAAACTATCAAGCGTTTGAAAATTCCCTGCCCAACTTATTTTAATCACTGGATATTTTTTATCCCAGTTCCATTTATCGTAAATATAAAGACCTTCAAAAAGCTTTTTATTCCCTTCAAATAACTCTTTTAATGTATCAAGAAACAGTGACTTACCAAATCTGCGAGGTCGGGATAAAAATACATATTTATACTCTTGAGTAAGTTTATAAGCTTCTTCAGTCTTATCAATATAAATATAATTACCTTCTATTATTTCGCTAAAAGTTTGAATACCTATTGGAAGCTTTTTTAATGTTTGCATAGTTGTCTCCGCAGTAAATAATACTTCTTCATAAAATATAGGTGAAAATATCGGATTAGGCAAGGGGGATACATACTATTAAGAAGAATGAGGTGAGAGTGTTGAACAATAATAAGTGATTAAACATCTCAGATTGCTTCGCTAACGCTCGCAAAGACTAAAGATGGTGGACATTGCGAGGAGCGATTGCGACGAAGCAATCTCAAAGTTACATTTATATCAAAAAATTGATTCATTGCGCAACAGCCTCGAATTAAGAATTTTGAAATTAAATGATGTCGGTTTCTTTATAAAATCTCTTTAAGTTTGGATTTGCTAACTACTCCATTTTCATCATAACCACGGGCTTTATAATATCTTTTAAGCATTTTATCTAATGGTGGCAGTCTGTTTTCTTTGTCAGATTTTCTTGGCTCATAAAGTAACCTTGCTGGTAAAATATCATCCTTTTTAGTCACACCAAGTCTATTATTTAAATACCTCTCCAATAAATGTATCCTTTCTCCAGCCTTTAAAAACTCCTTTTTGGAGATATTTAACCCTGTTACCGAAACCCATAATTGATAATACAAAGAATAATCGATTAATAACACAGCGATTTTTGATAAGTTGTTCATAAAAAATCTAAGCAAAAAATCAGGGGTATATTTAGTTAAAGGTGATTCTAAAAGGTAGGCAAAAGCAGTAAAGAGGCAAACTTGTAAGGAGTTTATACAGTTAAAAAGGTTTTCAAAGAATAGTGTAAATTCCACTTTCCCTTTTTCAGAATAGGGATTTAGTAAATCAAAAATCACTTCCAGCCCAATAGGGTATGCTGATAGATGACAACCACCCCTATTTGCAGTTGCAAAGGATAATGCTTGTCCAAAAGCAGCTCTTGGGTCATACCCAGATATTTCCAACCCTTTTACATGTATTGCAAACTCTTTTCCACCATATTTTTCACTTAACCTTTTAACCCCTTCGGCTAAATCATCACCAACCCCTCTACGATGAGCTATATCCAACAAAGCCTCTTCAACCCCATCACTTTTACCAAATTTTAAATTTGAACTAAAAATCCCTTTTTCACCTGCCTCCATTGCCCATGCCAAAACACCACCAGTGGAAATCGTATCCATCCCCATTCTGCCACAAATATCATTCCATTTTGCAACAATAGCTGGGTCAAATATACCAAGGTTGCTACCCAAAAGTGTCACCGTTTCATACTCAGGAACAGAAAGCTCTTTGCCATCCACAGCCCCTTTATGGCCACATAATATTGAGCAAGGTTTACAGGTATGATGCTTTGTATTAAACAATTTTGCCATATTTTCTCCAGCAAGATTAAAAGATTTGGGATCAGTCCCATCTTTGAAGTTGTAGGCAGGCATAGCCCCTTTAGAATTTGTAAAATTTACATTTGAAGCTGTACCATAATTTCTATAAAGATTTGCTGTAAAATTGTTTCTATTGATATAATTAAGCCCTCTTTTCCTTACTTTATCAAACATCTCTTTATTTTTTGGTAAAACACTATATTTACCTTTTTTGACAACAACACCTTTCAAATTTTTAGAGCCAAAAACTGCTCCAAATCCACATCTACCCAAAAACCTATGACCAGAAATCACATTTGCATATCTCACCAAGTTTTCACCTGCAGGCCCAATAGCCAATGATGCAACACCATAATTTTCAAAATAAGATTGAGTTTCTTTCGTATCCTTCCCCCAAATATCGTTAGCCGAATAAAACTCTACACTATCATCTCCTATCACAAGAAAAGTAGGCTCTTTTGCTGCCCCCTTTATCACCAAAGCTTCATAGCCATTTTTTCTCAGCTCCATTCCAAAAGGGCCACCACAGGAAGATGTCCCCACAATATTTGTTAAAGGGGATATTGTAATAGCATGAAATCTACCACTACATGGAGCATTTGTCCCCATCAAAACACCTGGAACAATAATAATAGGATTTTCAGGGGAAAATGGGGTAATCTTTTCATCAAAGAAATCATACAAAAGCTTAATCCCTAACCCTTTGCCACCCAAAAACTTTTTTAAATCCTCTATATTTAGCTTTAAAACCTCATAACTCTTTTTCGATAAATCAACAAACAGTATCTTATCGCTATAACCTTCAATAACATTCATCAGTAAGACACCTCTAATATTTTTATAATATCATCAATACCTGCATACTTTGGTGTAAACACAATGGAACCGTCATTTAAAGACATCTTTGCAATTTTATCAAAATCACCTTTTCTAACACCCACATCACTCAATTTTATTGGTAAATTAGTCAAAGAATGAAGTCTTGTTAGAACATTTCTGACATATTCTATCAAATCTTTCACTTCTTCTTCTAAAAAAATATTTAATAGCTTATTAATTTCTTCAAACTCAGCTTTTCTCGTATCGTAATAAAACTCAAGACCAGCAGGAAGCAAAATCCCCATAGCAATACCATGTGGTATTTTGTATATCCCTCCCAAGGTATGCCCAATAGCATGGACTATCCCAACCATAGCATTTGAAAAAGCTACCCCTGCACATGTAGAAGCAATCATCATATTTAATCTATATTCTCTGTTTTTAGGGTCATCTATTACTTTAAATAAGTTTTGAAAAATTAGTTTGATAGCTGTCAGTGAGAAAGAATCCGAAATAGGGTTTTTCTGCAACGAAAGATATGCTTCTAAAGCGTGTGTCAAAGCATCCATAGCAGTAGCTGCGGTCATTATCGGTGGTAGGGATAAAGTCATTCTGGCATCAAGTATTGCCACATCAGGTATAAGAAACTGTGATGCAAAGGGCAGTTTCACTCCATTTTCTTCATCAGCTATCACTGCAACAGATGTAACTTCAGAGCCAGTCCCACTTGTAGTGGGGATAACAATCAAAGGTTTTAGCTTTCTATCAATCCTCTCTGCTCCAGCAAGATCTGCTAAATTTTCTGTATTGTAGCCTATCAAAATGTTAGCACCCTTTGCAGAATCGATTACAGAACCACCACCCAGAGCAATTATAGAATCACAATTTGACTGATTACATATCTCATAAATATTTCTAACAATCTTCAACGATGAATCAGGAGGAACTTCATCAAAAATTATATATTCGATATCAGCCTCTCTCAAAGGCTGTTCTACAAATTTTAACAAACCTGCATTTACAATACCTTTATCGGTTACAATAATAGGTTTTTTGCTGTTTAAAAGTGAAAGCTCATAGAAAAGATTTGATAAAGAGTCTTCTCCAGCTAAAATTTTTGTTGGGACAAAAAACTCAAAGAGTGAAGTTTTCATAATTTTACCTTCTAACAATTCCATACAAATACAGCTTAATTTTTAAAATCTTATTTATCTCTGGAAGCTTCTTCATAATTCTTTTACAAATAAAAGCAGGGAAAAGGTACCTTTGTACAATCATAGAAATTCTTGTAAACATCAGTCCATCAGCTATCATCCCTTTTAATATCATCCTTTTTTCAGCAAAACCAACCTCAAGCCCTTTTAAACCGAGGAAAATCTTTAATGCACTTTTCAAAGACTTAAATTCTATTATTAAATCAGCATTATCTATATCGCAAGTTAACGAATAACAAAGTTTATTATCAATCTTTTTAAAACATAAAACTGGATTATCCAATCCAAATATTTTTAGGGCAATTTTAAAACCATCAGGCAGATATGATATCTCATTTTTTATATTGTAATCACGATTTGATAAAAAAGATAGCGACCTTCCAAAAAAGAAAAATAGAATTTTTAATAAGAAAGCCATTAAAACACCTTTATATTTTAATTAAATGTTAATTCATAAACAACCTTTTGTCAAGAAAATAAAAGATGTAATGCTGAATTAACAATTATTTTTAACATTGATCAACTTTTAGAAACTTGTCAAAAAACTTATTTTAATATATTTTATCCACATGAAATTTGTAATTTTTTATATTTTTTTATTTATCTCAATTATTAGTTGCACATCTCCACAAATAAAAGTCAATGTTACTTTAAAACCAAAATACTATAATCTACTTTCTCTAAAAAGTATCGCTGTACTCCCATTTGAAGGCAAAGATGGAAAAATCTTTTCAAATAAAATCGAATCCATGATATCTGATACACTATTACAAAATGGAAATGAATATTACAAACTCGTAGAAAGATCAGAAATAAATAAAATTATTGAAGAGTTAAAATTTTCAAATAGTGGATTAGTAAATAAAAAAGATGTCATTAATTTCGGCAAACTCATTGGAGCATCAGCAATTTTAACTGGTACTATCAATATTTCAAAAGTTGAAGATACAATGTTTAAAGAGCAAAGAAGTGAGTGTATCAAGTCCAAAAAAAGCAAATTAAAAACTCCCTTGGGTAATATACCTGTTTCAAAATGCCTAAAATGGAGATATTATGACGTAAACTGCCAAAAAAGAACTGCAACTTTTTCTGCAACAACAAAGATTATAGAAGTTGAAACAGAAACAATCATTTACTCTTCTGATTATACAGAAACAGCTAAATCTGCAGCATGCCCAGATTCTGGCTATCCCGTTAAATCCAGCGCAGAACTATTAACAATAGCACAAAATAAAGTTTTAGAAGACATTAGAAGAGATATACTTCCGTATAAAGTAATCTTAACTATAGAATTAAAAGATAATGATGATGACATAAAAGATAAAAATGCCAAAAAATATTTTAGAGCTGGCTTAGAATTTACTTCTAACAACAGAATAAAGGGTGTTGCACAGTAAAATTTATATAACATATTGATATTTAATCTATTTTCTGCTAAATTATGCTTAATTTT
>NZ_JAPNXM010000021.1:0-13232 GCF_049472675.1 Deferribacter thermophilus | reverse complement strand
AAGGATTGACAGGTTTACAAATGGTTAATATTGTAGATAACAAAATGAGGATTTACACAAATAATGTTACAGGGTCGCAAATTCCATACCAAATCAAATAAAATCAAATCTAATTACCTATCAGAATATCTAATATATTTTTAGGTTTCAAGAGTTTTCTTTGACTTTTTTTTCTATATTTTTCAGTATGGTAATACTTATATCTTGTCAAACCTTCTTCTCCATGGCACGTATTACACAATTTAATCACTTCGGAATACATTAAAAAACTATTCAACGAATTCCCCTCTACATTACTATATATTTTTTTAAAGTTATCCTTTTCACTCCAAACATGAGCATCATGACAAGTTGAACAAGTAATAAACCCCTTAATATTTTTATTCCCTTGATTATCAAACAATTTTATTCCTTTAGCTATCAATTCATTGTAAGTAATTACTATTTTTGGATGGCCATAATAATTTACAGTTTTTTTATTTGCCAACCCCTTACTGTTATGACAGTATAAACATAAGTCTTCTATGAAATTTCCCTCATTATATTTATTATATGGCCATAATAAATTATTGCTTTTTGGATAATTGTGAGGTTTATGACACTCTTTGCACACCGAATCCAATTTTATATGTAATATATTTTTTAAATTATGTTCAGAAAAATTAACATCTTTTTTATTTTTATGACAACCTGTACAAAGCTCATCTGTAGAACCTATATTCTTTGAAAGCATAAAATTATTATCTAAATGAGGATCGTGACACGTAGAGCACACTATTTTCCCATCAAGAAGCTTATATTTATTGTAATTTATATTTTGAGCTAACACAAATGAATGGCTATTGTATATGACCTTATCTCCAACAATAGATCTTAATTTATGGCACTCTACACATCTATCGTTATTGTCACTAGTTTTTAAATAATCATTTTTTTGAAAATGTATATCATGGCAAAATTCACAACTGTTATCATTAAACTTTTTAAATATATTACCACTCTTTTTACTCACATTGTGTTTAGAATTTGTAAAGGTAGTTTTATCTTTATGACAATTAAAACAAATATTGCTATCATAAGCTTTAAGAAAATAATTTTCTTTATAACCACTATTTTTATTATGTGCATCATGGCATGAGATACAACTCAATTCCTTTAAGTTATATTTTTCAGAATGATTCACTTTTCCAATAGGATGCATTAATTTTACCACTTTCTCATGTGCTACACCATCTTTATTATGACATATTAAACAATAATCATTCTCTGTTTTAATTATCTCTTTGAATAGATATTTTTTGCTTTTAGCATTATGAGGAATATGGCATTCATTACAAACAAATAACTCATTATTTTTTTTAATTTTTGCATGTTTTGTAATCAAAATGTTATCTTTATCTTTATGACAATTCAAACATAAAATATCAGTATTTTTTGGGTTGTTTATTAAAAAGTTACCTAATTTGCCAGGATTATGGGGATCATGACAACTAACACACATTATTTTCCCTTCTATAAACTTACCATTACTAGTTGTTATTTTGTTTGAAGGGCTTATATTTACAGGATGAGAATGTTCACCTACCAATTTTTCCTTTGCTATTTTTCCTTTACTATGACAATCATAACAAACATTCTCTAATGAGTTAATTAAAAGATTTTTATTATCAGAGTTGTGTATCTTGTGACAAGAAACGCAATTTAATTTATCTTTATCATGAGCAGAACCAACAATTGCTTTTTTCTTATTATGACAACTTAGACATAACTTACCATCTTTGACTTCTTTTCTTAAAAAGTTTTTACTTTTTATATGTGAATTATGACATGTAGCACAGGTTATGTTATTACGATTATTATTGTCATTTAATATTTCGCTAAAATATTTATTCTCTTTTTCAAATAATGGTAAATCTGTTTTATATTTACTTTCAATAAATACAGGATGATTGTATTTATTTTTATTAATTACTTTATCTTTCACAATTCTTTTGTCTAAATGACATGAAAAACAAGCTCTACTCAACAAATCATCATCCGTTTTGGGTAAATCCAATGCCCATCCATGAGGATCATGGCATGCAGAACAAACACCATGTTCATAAGGTGATTTTTTAAATTTATTCATAAAACTTTTTAATTTTTTTATATTATGTTTGGTAAAATAAATCGCTTTTTTTTCATTATGACATTTAAAACATAACTCATCATTTTTATTATCTATAATCAACAAAGATTTATTTACACCTTTATGGGTATTGTGACATGTAAGGCAGACAATTTTATCTTCAACAAAAATCCCCCCATTTCGTTCAACTTCCATTTTTTTTACTTTATCTTTAAAAATGATATTTACTGGATGAGTTAACACCCCTTTTTTATAATACTTCCCTTTTTCTAATTTATCGGTATGGCAATAGGAACACAATTCAGAAATATCATATTTACCCAGCAACAGCTTTTTTTCTTTAGGTCCGTGAGGAGTGTGACAACTTTCACATATCACATTATTTTCTCTACCTAATACACCTCCTGCTCTAAAAAATTCTTCATTTATCAAATAATCTACCTTCGCATCAGGATGGTTATTTTTACCAAATTTATTTGTATGGCATGATTTGCATAACTCAGAATTTTCATTTCGCATTCTTAAAAATATACTTCTTGAGATACCTTCTTTCTCAGGTTCACCTGTACCATGAGCACTATGACATGTAGCACAAACAATCTTTCCCTCTTTAAGTGGTAACTCTTTTGGAACTATAACATTTTTTGACGGTTTGACTCCAACTTTATGTTTATCCTCAGCCCAAACTCGAATTCTACTATCTACAACTGTCCCATCGTGACAGGAAAAACACATTATCTCTTCAGCTACTACTCTTTTTTCAGGAAATTTAACTATATCAGTTCCTTTATGTTGAAACATAAATTCATCCATCCAGCTATAATGACAAAGAGCGCATTCTTTAGCTGGTTCCTGTCCTGTAGGTGCAGAATAAACTTTTAAACTAAATAGAATTAAATTTAAAAACAAGATTAAAATAAAAATCTTTCTCTTGTTCATTTTTAAAACCTAAAAACGTAAAGTTTTTTGGTAAAATAATCAATAACACTTAAATAATCTTTATAGGTTCTTATTCTCACAGGAGATTTGAACTTAATTAATTGCCCTTTTTTACCTAATAAATATTTTAGATCTCCTGTCTTTTTATCAAATAACTGAATGACACCTAAAAATCCATCAGCTACTAACAAATAGTTTTTGTAAAAAGCTATCCCTTTTGGTCTATAAAAACTTCCACTACTGACACCCCACTTCCCTATATATTTAACAAATTTAAATTTATTATTTAATACTTGAACTCTTGTGTTTATAACCTCAGAAACATAAATATCTCCATTTTTATCAATTAATAAATCAAAAGGATATCTAAATTCTCTCTCATAAAACCCCATAACGCCTACTTCATCAATAAAGTCTAAAGTTTTATAATTAAATCTAAGGATTTTATGTCCATCATTACTAACAACAATGTATGTATTTTTATAAAATTCGATATCTGTAGGATCCTTAACTTTAATTTCATACATTTTTTTAAAATTTTTATTATAAACGCAAATCTTATTTTTATTTGGTATTGGTACAAAAAACTTATTATCAAAATAAGTTATACCAACAGCTCCTACTGAATCCTCTAATTTAAATTTTCTATTAACATCCCCTTTTTTAATATTAATTTTGAATATTTCCCCCTTTTTCGCTTCTAAAACAAATAAACTATCTTTGATAAAAACAGCTGCAGCTGGAACCTCTCCAGCTGCAAATTGATAACTATAAATTTCATCAACATTAATTAACTCATAAGCATATATTCTTGAAACTATAATCAACAATAATAAAATATAATAAAAATTTTTCATTTTTTCTCCGCTAACTTACTTTTGTGGCTCTAAAAACTTTGGAATATAAAATTCTTTATATTTATTTACCATTCCAACAACTTCATTACTTAATATCTGTAATACTCTCTCCCTTTTATAACCAATTTCTAACAAAGGCAGATAACTCAAATCAATAGTTAGGGCATGGCATTCATCACATCTAACTGGATTATTATCTGTGTATTTATGAATAAGTTTTAAACCTTGGCTTTTTTTAGCAGGTGGTAATTTATTTACTACTTTTCTAAACTCCTCAACAAATTTTCTCAATTCAGAAGAATCAGGTCTTATGAATACCCCTCTCTCAAGAACCATAGGAATTAACTTCATTTTGGAATTACTCAAATACTTTGAAATCTCTATACTTTCTTTTACTTCTCCATTTATTTTATCATACCAAACAAACTTTTTTTCTTTATTAATTCTTATATGACAAGTCTCACAAGCCAAAAAATCACTATGCATATTTAAAAAAGCTCTTACTGCTTTATTTTTATCGTGAGGGATATCTCCATGGCACTTAATACATAAATTAATTTCATCATGAATCACACTATCACCAACATGATGAAAATGTCTCTCTAATTCTTCTTCTTTAATTACCTTATACCCAAGATCATAAGTTACTTTTTTTTCTTCAGTTAACATTTCTTTAAATAGTTCTTCCTGCTTGCTTTTATGCTCCTTACCATGATCCACTTTATGCCATATATGCATTGTAAGCTTTACTACAAGGTATGAACAATAAATAATAAAGATAATTCCTATAATGGCATATATTTTTTTTAAAAAGGTTAGCTGATGCCTCATCTAAACCTCCTTATCCACATTCGAATATTCAGTACTTTCCATATAATTCATATAATTTTTATATTGCTCTTCTAACTCCTTTTCCTTCACAAGTTTATAAGTATCCATATCCAAAACTAACTCAGGATTATTTTCGACCAACTTATTAATTCTTTGCCACTCTAAATAATACTCATGTTTCATTATCTCTTCAGGCAAATAACCAGTTAAAAACAACGGAGACATTGGAAACTTATCATAATTTACATGTGCATTATACATATGCCAGACTAATATAACTGCTGCTGCAAGAAGTGCTTCATCAGAATGAGCAATAAAGCTAATATTCAATACCCATCCAGGTACATATTTAGTTGCATCAGCTTCAAACCATAACATTAAACCTGTTAAACCTAAAACTGGAATACCCCAAAATACTGCCCAATAATCAAACTTTTCTCTCCAATGAAATCTTTCATGTTTAGGCTTTTCGTCTGAAATAAAAAAAACATACTTAAGAAAATCTATAAAATCTTTAATATCTTTTAGGCGTGGAAACATAGGTGAAAAATAAATAAACTTTAACATCCCTTTAATAGAAAAAGTATGAGTTTTTATGCTAGGCTTTATATAATAGATATATAAGTTTTTAAAAAGATAGTACCAATGATAGAAAAATAAAGCCACCATTGTACTTCCACATATTCTATGTATTACTGTTGTAACTTCTAAGCCTCCAAAAGCTTTAATTATTGTTTTTGCCCAAGGATAATAATAAAACTTCAGAGGAAATCCCGTTAAAATTAAAAGTATAAATGTTATCATTAAAATAAAATGTTGAATTCTTTGGGCTGGCAATAATTTTAAATAATATTTTTTCCCATTTATTATTTTAATCAAAGGGTATTTCTTTATCATTTACGACCTCCTTTCCTTCTTCTAAGGCTAAAGTTTGGAAAAATATCTCTAAATAATTCTAAAACTATCATCAATGCTAAAGGTAAATAGGCACCTAAAGTTAAACAGGTAAAACCAAGCGCTGTATAGTACTCAGGTTTATACAAGTTTTTATCTATAACAACATGCATTCTTACTTCACCCATCCCTGGTGTTGCATTTGGGTGACAAGTTTTCTGCGCACATGTTTTCCATCTGTTTTTATCTGCAATAGAACTATTTGGATCTTTATAACTTCTTATAGAATGGGCAGATTCATTTGGAGACACATGACAATCTATACAAGTTGGAGCATATTCAAAACCAAAAATTACAGCTTTACCATGAAAAGTATCTTTATAGGTTGCAACGGCATTTTTAAGTTTATGTTTTTTAGCCATTTCATCCTTGCCATGGCATCTTTCACACATCCTAACTATTTCTTCACTGTTTTTACTTGTATGTAGTCTATGGCTAACATGATTGTAAAAATATTTTGCAAAATCATCTTTATGACATAGTTTACATCTCGCTAACGCTTTTTCGCTTTGCCCCTCTTCTGTTATATCTTTAAAGATCTGTATGGGTCTAAATAATGGGTTATTATGACAATCAACACATTCTGGAAAATCTTTTTCGTCATGATTATTAACATAAGGGTTACTTGGATTATGAATACTATTCATTATAGCTTTTTTTACCTTCTCATGTGAAAATCTTTTTTCACTCGTTGGCTCAATAATATGGCACTCATTCAGACAGTTAACATTAGTATTTTCCTCATGAGGAATTTTTGTAATTTGATTATGACACTCCTTACATTTAATTTTTCCGTGAACTGATGAATGAAACAATGAATCGTTAACATAAAAAAGTCTTGTTCTTCCATCCTTATCAATTCTGGATAAAGTACGGTACTTATGACACAGCAAACAATTTTCATCATCCACTGCATAACAAATGGTCGTTATTAAAAAAACAAAAATAATAAAAATACTTCGCATCCCACAAACCTCCTCAATTTAAATTTTATTATGACACATAATGCATAAGTCCTTACCTTTATTAAATCTTGTTCTTCTTTCAAATTTACCTGCAGCCTGTTCTGGAATTAATTCATATTGGTGAGGCAAATGACAAGTTACACATAAAATTTGATAATCTTTGCCAAAAGGTACATATATGTTTTCTTTAGATAGAAATTCCTTTATTCTAGCAATAATTACATTATTAGGTTTTATTAAGTGATTAATCCCTGTTGGATGGAAACCACTAACTTGATGGCAACCATTACATATTTCATTTATATTTTCACTCTTAAGCTTCACATCATCTTTCGTTTTAGCTGTTTGTATATCAGGTATCTTTAGATGACATATAGTACATGTGCTTGTTATTAACTTGCTATTTGTATCTATCTGAATATGTGGATTAAATTTTTTGAAGTATTCTTTTTTATGACAATTAAAACAGTAATCCTCTAACCTGCTATACCCTTTTCTTAATAATTTATAATTGTTAAAATTATTTTTACACTTAAACTCATGACATGTAGAACAAACAACTTTCCCCTCTTTTAAGTGAAAATCATTAGGTATTTTTACATCTTTTTTTTCTTTGTAAATAAAACCAAAGCTATGACCATAGAGATTAACATAACTAACATCATGGCATGAAAGACATAATTTAAGTTCATTTTCAGCTTTTTTAATATTTAAACTATTATGGCATACACTGCATAAGTAATTTGAGTTATGAGGATTTCTCTTCTCTTTTACAAAATTTATAAAATACTCATTACTTAAAAATGCACTTTTCTTTTTTGTACCACTGTGACAAATACCACAAGATTTATTAACTAAACAAAAACGCGATATTTCTGATTGATTATGGCATTTAGAACACAATACATTTTTATTAACTACATAATCATCTTGATAAGCACACAAACCGAAAACAAATGTAAATAAAAAAATAAAAATATAATACTTTTTCATGCCGCCTTTTTAAGCAAGTTCTGTGCCAAAAAGATAAGCTATTGATACACAAAATATTTTACTAAGCATATTTTATACAATTTTAGTATGAATTTTTATTTTCTTAAATACTACCAATTAGTTAGAATTAATGTATTGGAATATTCAAATAAACTAAAATGTTAGACAATCAAAAAATATTGTGATAAGAAATTTAGTAGATTAAACTACAATAATATTTATTATATAAAGGGTGTTGCACAATAATAATTATTTAAGCACCTCAGATTGCTTCGCTGACGCTCGCAAAGACAGTGTTTTTGGTCATTGCGAGGCAAAGGAAGTTGCCGAAGCAATCACAAAACTATAGCGATATAAAAAATGATCCATTGTGCAACAGCCTCATAGAGTTTTTAGATGTATTGGCAAAAAGCAAGCTGTTGGAAGGAGCCATAAATTAGAGGATGTTGCCACCATATTCTAATATGTTGATAATTAATTGTATTAGATTGATTAGGCATCTTTTATTGCCTCACTACGATCCTATTAGCAGATTAATTTGTAACAGTTTAAAATATATTTAAAAAAGGGTGAAACATGTACAAAGTTCTTATTGCAGATGATGATAAGGATATGAGAGAAAATATGAGATTTTTTTTAGAAAAACTAAACTACGACATCATTGAGGCTTCTAATGGCATAGATGCCCTAGAGAAAATCAAAAATGATAATATATCGATAGCATTAATAGACTGGCTAATGCCAGGTCTTACAGGAATAGAATTGTGTAAAAAAACTCGAGAGTTAAATTTAGATAACTATGTTTATATTATAATTGTTACAGGTAAATCTGAAAAAGAAGATACTCTTGAAGCACTACACCATGGTGCAGATGATTATATTGTAAAACCTTTTAGTTTCAAGGAGTTAAAGATTAGGCTTTTTAGTGCGGAAAGGATAATTAAGTTAGAAAATAAATTAAAAGAAGCATACGCTAGACTTTATAATGATGCAATTCACGATTTTTTAACTGGAGTATTAAATAGGCAAAGTATTATGTCTGAATTAGAATCACTTTCTAACAATCCAAATGATGAAATTGGTATTATTATTATAGATATAGATAATTTTAAAAAAATTAATGATACATATGGGCACTTAGTAGGTGATGAAGTTTTAAAAGAAATAAGCAATATTATATCTAAATCATTAAGAAAGGATGACTATGTGGGAAGGTATGGTGGAGAAGAGTTTTTAGTAATTCTGCCTAAACTTGGTATAAATGAATCATTCAATGTAGCAGAAAGAATTAGAAAAAGTATTGCAAATCACAATTTTCATATTGGTGATTTAGACTTCAAAGTTACTGTTAGCTTAGGTGTATCATCTTTAAAAAAATTTAAAAATATAAAAGATGCACTAAATGAAGCTGACAAAGCACTTTATGTAGCCAAAAAAACTGGGAAAAATAAAACCATTATAGCAGAAAATAAATAATTTACACTTTTAGGTCGGGGACGGGGGGAGAAAAATAATACCCTTGAGAAAATTCTACTCCCAATTTTTTTATAATTTCATAGATAGTTAGATTTGAAACAAACTCAGCTATTGGGTGGCACTTTAACGTTTTAGAAATTTCAACGATATGTCTAACAATATCATAAGTAGAGCTATCTGATTCTATATTACTA
Organism: Deferribacter thermophilus; assembly: GCF_049472675.1. Lineage (NCBI taxonomy): Bacteria > Pseudomonadati > Deferribacterota > Deferribacteres > Deferribacterales > Deferribacteraceae > Deferribacter > Deferribacter thermophilus. The sequence goes on along the minus strand of NZ_JAPNXM010000021.1, from coordinate 3,895 downwards.
ATTAAAGAACCGTCTATCTTTATATAATCTATAGGCATGGAAATCAGTTTACTAAAATTGGAATATCCTACTCCAAAATCATCTATAGATATTAAAAATCCATTTTCCTTAAATTTAATAACTTCATCTTCCAACTCATAAAAACTTTCATTTTCAAGAAGCTCAATAGTGACTCTACCACTTTCAATATTGTATTCTTTACACTTATTAATCAAATAATTTAGTATCCCATTTTCCACATCCAGTGGTGTTAAATTAATTGAAACTTTTTTATGATTACCTTTCATTCTTTTAAATACTTCATCTATCAAAATCTTTGTTAAATCTTTGATATAACCAGATTCATTTGCTACTGACATAAAAAAATTTGGGGTATAAATCTTTTTCCCAATTTTTATTCTCATAAGTGCTTCATATTTTTCCACAGCACCTGTAAAATTATTTACGATGGGTTGAAAATATGGGACTAAACACCCATCTATCTCATTTTTTATAAGTGCAGTTATCCTGTTTAACCATTCCCAGTTATTTTTATAAAGCTCTACAATATTATTAATTTTACTATAGGATAGATAATCTCTATTTAATTTTTTAGCTTCTAAAAGGGCAGTTTCTGCCAGTTTTAATTGTAGCTCTGGATAATCCTTATTTTTTTCCTCCAAATCTTCACATTTAGATAAACCCAATCTAATATTTATAGGCAAATTAAATCCATTTAACTTTATAGTCTTATCTAATAAGATATTATAAATTCTACTGAGATATAAATCTTCGTCAATAGCACATGTTAACCCCAAAGAATCATATAAGACAAAAATATTTCCATATAATCTATAAACTCTATACTCTTTAAAAGTTTCTTTTAAAAAATCTGCAAATTTAACTAAATATTTATTACCAGTGTCATATCCATAAATACTGTTTATCTGCCTCATCGATTTGATATCAATAAGTATTATAACAGATTTATAATCAATTAATTCTATCATGTCATTATACAGCTTATTTCTATTTGGTAATCCTGTTAGCACATCGTAATTTGCAAGAAAATTAAGATGATTTTCTTTCTCTTTAAGCTCAGTTATCTCAAAACCATAAACTAAATATACATTATGCTCCCTAATAAAATAAGCCAAAAATTTGTACACTCTGCTATCTGGAAGAGACAGCTCAAAATCAAACTTATCTCTCTTATTTTTTATATATTCAACTATCAAAGGTGAAATATTTTTATTTTTAATATATTATCAGCAGACTTGTTTTTATACAATATCTTAGCTTCACTATTAATTAATAAAACTGGCTCAGGGTTATATTCTGGCAAAAAGTTTAATAATTCTTTAACCAATGATAAAACCTTAAATGTATTTATTATATTTTTTATAGCTAAATTAAATAGCTTTAACAAGCAAAAATTTTTATAAAAATACATAACATATATTCATATATTTTAATATACTGTTCTATAAATAATGGATATTGTATACTGAACAAATTAAAAACAAATAAACTGTCAACAAGAATATTAGTTTATTGTGTATCTTAAAAAAATATCATCACAAGCAAAAAAACTTGAGCTAATTATTAAACTATGTTATATTATTAAAAAAATATACAAAATAATATACACAAGGGAGCTGTTATGAAATTCAGAACCAAGATATTTCTTATAATAGCTATAATTATTTTTATCAATATGACTGCTGTAGTCTTCCTAAATACAATAACTAACCATAAATTAACTAAAGAGATTGTAACTGACTATGAAAATGAAAGTCTTAATAAAGTTAAAACCAATCTTAAAAATTATGTAAATATTGTCTATAAAATGATCGAAGAAAGATACAACGATTCAAAAAATTATGAATATATAAAAGAAAACTTCGGAAAAAGATTAAGGAATATCGTTGATGTAGCTTATAAAGTTGTAGAGGAAGAGTATAATAAATACAAACAAGGGTTAATAGATGAAACAACCGCAAAAAACTATGCTAAACAAGCCTTAGAATACATGAGATACGATGATGGTGTAGGTTATATCTGGATAAACAGCAACGAATTACCTTATCCTAAAATGATAATGCACCCAATCGCTAAAAGTCTAAATGGCAAAATTTTAGACAACGAGAAATATAATGTTTCTGACAATGGTGAAAACCTATTTGTTAGAATGGTAAAAGTGTGCAATCAAAATGGAGAAGGTTTTGTCTCTTATGTTTGGCCAAAGCCAGGTAAAGACAAACCACAGCCAAAACTCTCCTATGTGAAGTTATTCAAACCTTGGGGATGGATTATTGGAACAGGTGTTTATATCGATGATGTTGAAGATAGTATAAAACAGCAAGTTTTAGATTATATAAAAAAGATGAGATATGCTGATGGTAAAGGTTATTTTTGGGTAAACTCAGATGATAGACCTTATCCTAAAATGATAATGCACCCAATTGTAGAAAACCTAAACGGCAAAATTTTAGATAATAAAAAGTATAATGTGGCAGAAAACGGGAAAAACTTATTTGTTGAAATGGTTGATAAAGCTCTCAAAAAAGGTGATGGTTTTGTTAAATACAAATGGCCTAAACCTGGAGAAAAAGATCCGCAACCAAAAATTTCTTACATAAAATATTTTGAGCCATGGGGCTGGATAATAGGTACTGGTGTTTATGTAGATGATATTTCTAAAGCTATAAATTCAAAAAGAACCTTAATAAATGGTATTTTCAAAAAATCAATTTATCAAACCATTATTATCTCCTTTGTATTATTCGTATTATCATTAATTTTAAGCTACTTAATATCAAATGGTTTAGTTAGAAGATTAAGAATCCTTAGCAATAATTTTAAAGAGTTATCCCAGGGTGAAGGCGATTTAACTAAAAAATTTGAGGTCAAAGGTAAAGATGTAGTAAATGAAGTAGCCACATCTTTTAACACATTTATCGAAAACTTAAGATTGATGATTGATAAAATAAAAACAAGCTCTGAAAATCTAAATGAGTTAAACAACAATCTTAAAAATTATACAGAGAAATTCAGAGAATCATTCCAAAATCAAAAGGATGCTATTGTAGCTACAGCTAGTGCTATGGAAGAAATGAATGCAACAGCCCAAGAAGTAAAAAATAACATAGATTATAATATCGAAAGTATTAACAACCTTACTCAACAATCAGAAATGGGTAAGCAAAATGTTACTAATGCAGTAAATTATGTAGAGAATATCAGTGAAAACATCACAGAACTTAGTAATGTATTAAATAAACTTTCCAGCTCTTCAGATAAAATAGGAGACATCTTAAATGTAATCAAAGAGATTGCAGACCAGACAAACCTTTTAGCCCTTAATGCTGCTATAGAAGCTGCAAGAGCGGGTGATCATGGTAGAGGGTTTGCCGTTGTTGCTGATGAGGTGAGAAAGCTTGCTGAAAGAACACAAAAGTCTGTTGAAGAAGTAGAAAAAATAATAAATGAGCTCAGAACAGATATAATTACTGCAAATGATAAAATGAATCACTCATTAGACAGTGTAGAAGTTGGTAAAAATGAGACAATAAGTGTTAATAATGTCTTTGATGAAATTTATAAATTAATTATTGAGATAAAAAATGCTACTGAAGTAGTTTATCAATCAATTGAAGAGCAAAATATTGCCATTGCATCTGCAAATGACTCAGTTCAAGTTGTAAGAATGAGCATTGAAAATGATAGTGAACTTCTAAACAATCTTATCAATATGATAGATGATATTTATAACAATATTGAGACCTTAAGAGAGTTAGTGAAAAAAATCAAAACTTAAACTTGTGCTTAATTCTTACGGCTCTGTAACTAAAACTGTGTAAATCCTCCTGAAAATATGTTAACTAAAGAACAAACAGGAGGATTTATATGTTTA
>NZ_JAPNXM010000020.1:0-13799 GCF_049472675.1 Deferribacter thermophilus | reverse complement strand
AAATTGAGTAGAAAATTGAGCAAAATTTAAGAAAAATGATGAAAATTGAAAAACATAGAAATTATGCAATAGCCTTAATATAATATATATCCTAAAAAATTGAAAGGAGGTTTTATGAAAAAATTAATCATCTCATTAGCAATTTTGGCTTTTTCAACATTAGTAATTGCTGGACAAGGTCCAGAAGTAATCGATCTTTCAAAATCTTTTGATATCCCAAAATTAACTAAAAAAGAAGTTAAGTTTCCTCATTGGGCACATCAAAAAAATAATCAGTGTTCTGATTGCCACTTAGAAGGAGGAGCTCTTAAAAACATTAAAAGTGGTGGCAAGCTAGAGCCAGGTGTTGTAAAAGGTATTAATAACAAAGTTCACAAAGAGTTCTGCTGGCCATGTCATATTGCTAAAAAAGTTCCTAGAGGAAAATCTTGTAGTAAGTGTCATTAATAATTATCAAATACTAGGAAGGGGAGAGGAAGATAAGTCCTCTCCTAACTTATTTAACTAATTTTCTTCGAATTTTTCCATTATTTCAATTTGTTTGTAAATCTTTGGATCATCTATCCATTTACTTGCTTCTTTAAACATTCTTTTGGCTTCTTTTAAAATATCAAGATCTTTTTTATCCCTAAACTCTTTTATTAAAGTTATCCCCCTCAATACAAGATGAGAAACAAAATTTCTTATCTGCCTTGCTTTATCTATCTTAACAGCTAATCTCATTATAAATGCAACAAAAACACCAAAAGGGATCCATATATATAGTTTAAAAGGGAACTGTATTAAATAAAATAATAAACCAGCAACTAAAGTGGCACAAATAGCAACAGCAAGGCCAGGTGTTCCAATAAAAAATACTGGTACATTCTTACCATCAACATATTTATAGTATGTAAAGGGGTTTAAGCTACTACCCTTATTGTACTTTTTATTAATTTTTGAATAATATTCTTCCAAACCTTTCACAATCTCTAACTCTTTCATATTCTACCTCTTGTATAATTTTTCTAATTATGTACATTAAAAATATGAAAATAACCATATTTTGTTTATTTTATTTTCTTAGTTATTCTATATTTGCCTACTCAGAAAGTATCGTTGACCACATAACAAGCTATTATTCAATACCACAAGATTATATACAAAATATTATATCTAAATCAAGTATTGATAATACTGTTATTAAATTAATAAATAATCAAAAAGAAAAGCTACCATTTTCCGCTTATAAGAAAATTTTTATAAATACAAAAAGAATCAAAAAAGGGAAAGAATATATCAAAAAACACTCATATTGGTTAAAAAGAGCTTCAAAACAATTTGATGTGGATTATAAAATTATTACTTCTATAATTGGAATAGAATCTCTTTACGGTCAACACAAACCTCAATTTAAAGCAATAAACAGCCTGTATACTTTAGCAACAAAATTTGAAAGAAGAAAAAGCTATTTTACATACGAATTAGCAAGTTTTTTATATTACACTTACAAAGAAAATATTAATCCATTTTCAATCAATTCTTCTTATGCAGGAGCAATAGGGATTCCTCAGTTTATGCCATCAAACATTTTAAAATTTGGCATAGATTTCAACAAAAATGGAAAAATAAACTTAATAAAAGAGCATCCAGACGCAATTGGAAGTGTAGCAAATTATCTGAGACATTATGGTTTTAAGAAAAATAAACCCACTGCCATAAAAATAAAAATTATAAACAAAAGAAAAATCAAATTAAATACGCCTGTAAGATATTCAAATATAAAAAAACATATTTATTCCCCTTTTAAAGTAAAAAATTCATACATTGTGAAAGTGATTAAAGTAGAAAAGGATTATTGGCTAACATTTAAAAATTTTGAAGCATTATTAAAATACAATAACAGTATAAATTATGCTCTAACAGTGCTTTTATTATCTAAAAAAATTGGGTGAGATGGTCTATAAGCCGGATTCTGTACCCATCATCTTTGATGGGCGGTGATCATTTCTCTAGGCTTGCTGTTGCCAGCAAGCTCAAGCGGCTTACCCGTGAGCATCGGGCGGGCCACCCTCAAACGCTCACCTATTTAGCCTTGCACCGGGTAGGGTTTGCCGTGCCTTCATCTGTCACCAGATGAAGCGGTGGGCTCTTACCCCACCTTTTCACCCTTACCGAGCACCTCATTGTAGATATTTTAATATTAACAAATAAAACACCTAAAATGAGGTGCTCGGCGGTCTGTTTTCTGTGGCACTTTCCCTGCCTCACGGCAGGTCGGTGTTACCGACTACCCTGCCCTGTGGTGTCCGGACTTTCCTCCAGGCTTATTAGCCCAGCGATCACCCGACCATCTCACCCATTTATTATATAATTACTCAATATTTTTATTACAATATTTTTTCAATATACAAAAATTACATAATGGTTTCTTTTTACAATACGATTTACATAACTCAACAATACATGCATGAAAATTTTTATATTCATAAAGGTCGCCACGAAAATTTTTGTGCACAAAATCTTGACATTTATCATAGTTATCGTAATCTCCCACCCCATATCTTTTAAACAGCCTCATAGTATAAGCATCAACAACAAATATTTTAAAATCCAACGCATACAAAAGGATTGAGTCAGCAGTCTCTTTTCCTACACCCTTTAAAGATAATAACATTTCTCTTGCATCTTCTATTGAGAATTTTTTTAAAGATAAAATATCTCCATCTAATTTTTTATCTACAAAATCACAAAATATTTTAATCCTTTCTGCTTTTTGATTATAAAATCCAGCTGGCTTTATTAACCGTTTTAATTGCTCAGTATCAATTTCAATTAATTTTTTGTAAGTCAATAAATTTTTTTCTTTTAGATTCTTAATTGCCTTTTCAACATTTGTCCAGTTTGTATTTTGTGTTAAAATAGCTCCTACACAAACTTCAAATGGAGTCTCAGCAGGCCACCATTTCAAATCTCCATAAAAATTATCAAGTAATTTATAAAGTAAATTTAACTTCTCTTGAATCTTCATATAAAATTCTTTATAAAAAATTATGGATGAATTATCATATTTAAAACAGGAAATAAATCAACTAAAGAGTGATACATATTTAAGTTATTCTAAAAAAGTTGAAATAGCACATAAAATGCTTCTTGATGAAAAAAACAAATTAAATCGACTTAAAAAAATCAAAGAAAAAGTTTTATTAAAGCTATCAGATTGTAAAAAAAGAAGAAAAAAAGCTGTTTTAAACGAACTTTTAAGAAGGTTAGAAAAAAAGATTGTAGTCTCAAACCAAAAGATTATAAAACTAAATAATATTTTTAACAAATATTTAGAAGATTTTAAACGACATCGAGAATACCTTGGTTTATACGATCATTCTTTTATAAATAGTTTCTATAAAGATTAATCGATACAATCCGATTATTATTCAAAGAGGTAAATATGGATATAAAAATTTTACCAGCAATAACCTTTCCTATAATAAATGAAAAGTCCTCCAATGAAAAAATTAAAACAGATAAAAAGCGCATAAAAGGGAAAATAGTGAATGTAAGATCTGCTAGAAACAATGAAAAAGGGAAAACTGTCATTACAATCATTTCAGATGAAATAACTACTGCCATTGAACATCTAAACAACAGACAAGTTACAATTTTAATAGAATAAAAAGAGGGGGTACCCCCTACCCCACAAAATTGAATTGGCGTGGTTGTTCCACTACCTACTTAAAATTAGAGCAAAAATCATGCCATTAGTTTAAGATTCTCAAAATATTAATTCCTATAAAAATCAAAAAAGCTCCAATTAGTTTATAAATAGTTATTTTTTCTTTTAAAAAGAGATACCCTAAAATCACACCAAATAAAACATTTGCTTGCCTTAAAAATATAGCATAGGAAAGATTTACCATACTAAGACCAAATCTGTAGGAAAAAATTGAACCTAAGAGTACACAACCACCAAATAATATTTTTATAAAATCTCTTTTAACAGTATCTAATGGCTTCTCTTTTATAAATTTCCTATTAAATAACCACATCTGTATGGTCATAAACATTGTTAAAAAATATATATAAAGAAAAATATTATCACCACTAACACCTATTTTATCAATTAGAGCACCAAAAGAATAAAATATTGCAGCTAAAAGCGAAAAAACTATTCCATTAAAATTTCTTTTTTCATTTGAAGTTACTTCAGATGTAATTATATAAACTCCCAATATAATCATAATTATCCCTATAATCCCAAAAACTGAGACCTTTTCCTTTAATAAGAATTTAGCCCAAATAAAAACAAATAGAGGAGAGCTATTAATTATAGGATAATATGAACTAAGTTCACCATATCTATAGGCAGTTGATAAACAGATATGATAAAGTGAAAAAAACAGTGATGCCAAGAGTGAGTATAAAAATATGTTAAATTTGAGATAAAAGTAGCTTTTAAAAAAAATCAGATATATAAAAGAAAATAAAACAAAGTTTGTAATATGTATAAAAAAATTAAAGTGGTACTTGTTAAATGATGATTTCAATAGCATATTCCAAACTGAGTGAAAAAAAGCACTAATTAAAACTAAAACAAACCCTAGCATAATCCTTAATTATTTATAAATACTCTGTTAGTCAAATAATATTTTATCAGATTTTAATATTACAATCTGATAGTTTTTTTCTATAACATGAATTTATCTTATTGATGAAAAATATATTTTAACACCATTCAATTTCATGATATTGCATATTGTATACAATTTCATGTTGACATAATTAATGATTAGTGATAAAAATAAATAGCGTTTTATAATAAATAATGATTAAACCTGAGGAGGTATCTATGAGTAAACTAAAAGAAAAACTTGCCAAGAAGATCGAAGAGCACAGACCTAGGACTACTAGACTTGTAAAAGAATATGGAGATGTAAAAGTTTGTGATGTAACAATTTCTCAAGTTATTGGTGGGATGAGAGGGATTAAATGTTTGGTTACTGACATCTCTTACCTTGATCCTTATGAAGGGATTAGATTTCGTGGATATACAATCCCAGAAGTATTAGAAAAACTTCCTAAACCAGCTGGTTGTGAAATGCCTTATGTTGAAGGGCACTTCTATCTTCTTTTAACTGGTGATATCCCAACTGAAGAGGATGTTCAAGAAGTTATCGAAGAGTTCAAAAAGAGAAAACAAGTTCCTCAATATGTTTACGATCTTTTAAGAACTATGCCAAGAGATACTCATCCTATGACTATGTTTTCAGCAGCTGTTCTTTCAATGCAAAGAGAGTCCAAGTTTGCTAAAGCTTATGCAGAAGGGAAAATGAATAAATTTAATTACTGGGAATACATGTATGAAGATGTATTAGATCTTCTTGCAAAATTACCTGAAATTGGTGCTTATATTTATAGGATGAAATATAAAGGGGATACTCCAATACCATCAAATCCTGATTTAGATTTTGGTGGTGATTTTGCTCACATGATGGGTATTGACAAGCCTTATGATGATGTTATGAGGATGTATTTCATCCTTCACTCAGACCATGAAAGTGGTAATGTATCTGCACATACTACACACCTTGTTGCTTCAGCTCTTTCTGATGCTTACTATTCACTTTCTGCTGGTCTCAACGGTCTTGCTGGTCCATTACACGGTCTTGCTAACCAAGAAGTTTTAAAATGGATCCAAGATCTTCGTGCAAGATATGGTGATAAAATGCCTACAAAAGAAGATCTTGAGCAGTTTTGCTGGGATACATTAAATAGTGGACAAGTTATTCCTGGATATGGTCATGCTGTTCTTAGAAAAACTGACCCAAGATACACAGCTCAAAGAGAATTTGCTCTCAAACATTTACCAGATGATGAATTATTCCAAATAGTTAGCATGCTTTATGAAGTTGTACCTGGCGTTCTTGAAAAACATGGTAAAGCTAAAAACCCATGGCCAAATGTTGACGCTCACTCAGGTGTTATTCAGTGGCATTATGGTGTTAGAGAATACGATTTCTACACAGTATTGTTTGGCATTGGTAGAGCTCTTGGTGTTCTTGCTAACATTACTTGGGATAGAGCTCTTGGTTATCCAATCGAAAGGCCTAAATCAGTTACTACTGATATGCTTGAAGAAATCGCAGGAATTAAAAAATAATTCTCAGTTTACTCTAAATAAAAAAAGGGGTGCTGAAGCCCCCCTTTTTTATTATCCAAAGATTTTCTTATATATTACAAACTGTTTTGCAACACGACCAGTTCGTCCACCTCTATTTATTGCAAAATTTTCTGCTTCTTTTTCCCAGCCTTCCCATTCAGTAATATTATATTTTTTTAAGTAATTCCTACATATATTTAAATAAATCTCTCTACTAATAGGATAAAACCCAATTACAAGACCAAATCTTGCGTAAAGTGAAATTGCTTCATTAATTTCATCCCTATCATAATGAGATCCAGACTCAGTATCATACACTTTATCTGAAATTAAATGCCTTTTATTAGATGTCGCTACATAAATAATGTTAAATGGTTTAGATTCTAGTCCACCTTCCATTATTGATTTAAATTTACGGTAAAAGATATCTTGATTATCAAAAGAAATATCATCAAAAAAAAGGATAAACCTATATTTTTCATGCGGTCTAAGAATCTTAAATAATTTATAAATTGATTCAATTTTATCTTGGGGAAATTCAATAACTCTAAGCCCCCTATCATGATATTCATTAAGTAACATATTAATTAAAGAAGATTTCCCACAACCACGCTCCCCCCATAGAAGCATATTTAATGCTAAACCATCTGACAAAAAAGATTCAATATTTTTAATCACTAACTCTTTTTGTTTATCTATTCCTATTAAATCTCCCTCTTTAATCTTTTCATAAAAATGTATCTCTTCTAACTCAGTACCATTCCATCTAAATGCTTCACAACCTTTAAACAAATCTTCCACTACAATTGCTCCGCAATTTCTTTAGCAAAATATGTCAATATTAAATCAGCCCCTGCTCTTTTTATAGAAATTAATGATTCATATATCACCTTTTCATCCAGCCACCCTTTTTCTATAGCAGCCTTCAACATGGAAAATTCTCCACTTACATTATAAGCAGCAATAGGAACATTAAAATTCTCTCTCAAATCACGGATAATATCAAGATAAGGTAATGCAGGTTTTACCATAATAATATCTGCCCCTTCTGCAATATCTAACTCAGCTTCCTTTAAAGCTTCTAATCTATTTGGTGGATCCATTTGATAAGATCTTCTATCACCAAAAGCTGGGGTGCTCTCAGCAGCTTCTCTAAATGGGCCATAAAATGATGAGGCATATTTGACAGCATAACTCATTATAGGAATATTATAAAAACCATTTTCATCCAAAATATCACGAATAGCTGCAACTCTACCATCCATCATATCGCTTGGAGCAACCATATCAGCCCCTGCTTTTGCATGGCTCAAAGCCTCTAATGCTAAATATTTCAGAGTTTCATCATTATCCACATCGCCATCCTTAATAATACCGCAATGTCCATGATTTGTATATTCACACATACATACATCTGTAATTACATATAAATCTCTCGTATTCCCTTTAATCGCTTTAATTGCTTTTTGAATTACCCCTTCATCATTATATGCTTCACTACCCACTTCATCCTTATGCTCTGGAATTCCAAAAAGTATCACAGCAGGAATCCCTAATTTTTCCACTTCAATGCATTCTTTTACTATATTATCTATACTCATCTGGTAATTTCCGGGCATTGATTTAATCTCATTTTTCACATTTTCACCTTCAACAACAAACAATGGATATATTAAGTCATCCACAGAAAGCTTAGTCTCTCTAACCATTCTACGAATTGTCTCATTTCTTCTTAATCTTCTACTCCTAACCACAGGAAATGTCATATTAACCTCCAGAAGTTTTTATTTTAATTAAAAGGTTTACCAAATCATTTATAGTATAACGATCAGGATAAATACATTCAACACCATACCCCTTTAACTCTTTTGCAGTCACATTTCCAATTGCAACAAATAAGTAATTTTTCAAATCTAAATCATTTATCTGTTTAAAAAATGACCTTACAGCACTTGGTGATGCAAAAGTTATGACTTCTATACGAAATCTTTTTATAAAATCTTCTAAATAACCTTTTGCATATATTTTTTCTATTGTATCATAAACAAAGCATCTCTCTACTAAACAACCTCTATCTTTTAGATAATTTGCCAAATCATCTTTAGCAATTTTTGTAGTAGGTATCAAAATACTTTTACTTTCAATATGTTGTGTATCAAAAAAGTTCATTAGCCCCTTTGCACTAAACTCCTCTGGAACAATATCCACATTAAACCCATAATATTCCAGCTGACTTTTTGTTTTTTCACCAACAGCAACAAGATTTTCATATTTCAATACTCTTAAAAAATGTAAAGAATAAATTACAGCATTCCCACTTGTAAAAATAATGTAGTCATAATAATTATGCTTAGGCAAATTTGACAACTGAACCGTTTCTATTAATGGCAACAAAAATGGGTAAAACCCATTTGTTGATAATAGATTTATAAATTCTACTGATTGTTCTGGTTGTCTTGTAACTAAAACTCTTTCAATCCCCTTGTGCATAAATCTCTTCTATTATCTTTTTCCCACCTTTTGACAAAATCTTTTCAGCTAATTGTAACCCTAATTTAACAGCATCACTTTTATCACCTTCAATCTCCTCATACAAAAACTTTTCACCCTTCAAATCTGATAAAAACCCTTTAACCTTTAAAACATTACCATCTAAAATAGCAAGACAACCTAATGGCACCTGACAACCACCCTCTAATTTTTTCAAAAATGCTCTTTCTGCTTTTGTCCTATAAACAGTCTCCTCATGATTCAAAAAGTTAATAATTTCTTGTACTTTTTTATCATCTTCTCTATATTCAATCCCCAGTGTCCCCTGGCAGACAGCTGGTATCATCAATGAGTCATCAATGGTTTGTTTTACATGCTCAAGTAGTCCCAATCTTTTCAATCCTGCTTTTGCAAGAATTATTGCATCAAACTGGCCTTCGGTTAACTTTCTGATTCTTGTATCCACATTCCCCCTTAAATCCTTTATTTTTAAATGTGGATATTTCTTTATTAACTGCACTTTTCTTCTAAGACTACTTGTCCCAACTACTGCACCTTCAGGCAACTCTTGTAAGCTATTATACTTTAAGGATAAAAATGCGTCAAAAGGCTCTTCTCTAATAGGGAAAACACCTACTTCCAAACCATTTGGTAGCTCTACAGGCACATCCTTCATGGAATGCACTGCTATATCAACATTTTTATTCAAAAGCTCTTCCTCTATCTCTTTCACAAACAGCCCTTTTCCACCAATTTTAGCTAAAGGGGTATCCAAAATTTTATCTCCAGTAGTTTTAATGATCTTTAATTCCACTGAAATATTATGTTTTTCCTCAATCAAAGACTTAATGTAATTTGCTTGCCAAAGTGCTAACTTACTACCTCTTGTACCAATTACTAACTTTTCCATCTTCACTCCTTTAGTTTAAATAATATTTCTGCTGCTTCAGCTAAAGTATATTTCCTATTTTCTGTACTTCTACTTTTTAATACATTTAAAGGGTTATGAAGAACTTTATTCATGTAAGAAGTTAGAAGATATGATATTTGCTTTTTTAAATTTTCATCTTCTATTTTATTTTTTCTAAAGAATTTATCTAATTCTGCATCTTTTATATCTTCAAATGTAGATCTGATAAGTTTTATTGTTGGAACTATTTTTAAAGATTCCAACCATTTGTTAAAATCTTCTACTGAATGTTCTATATATTTAAGAGCTTTTGCAGCTTCCTTTTGTCTTTCCCTTTTATTAGCTTCAACAACCTCTTTGAGATCATCAATGTCATACACATACACATTATCAAGTCGCTCAATTTCGGGATCAATATCCCTTGGAACAGCAATATCTATAAAAAACATAGGAGAAAATTTTCTCTGCTTCATAACAGATTTAACTTGATCATAAGTTAAAATGTAAGTTGGTGCACCGGTAGAACTAATAACTATATCTACATCACTCAATTTTGTATAAAACTTATCAAAAAATATGGCTTCACCACCTACCTCTTCTGCCAAAGCTTCAGCTCTAGAATATGTCCTATTTGTCACATAAATCTTCTTTATATTCGATGTTACTAAGTGCTTTGCTGCCAATTCGCACATTTCACCGGCACCAATAATAAGTGCTGTATTATTGTTTAACTCACCAAAAATTTTTTTGGCTAATTCAACAGCAGCATAGCTAACAGAAACTGGGTTCTCTGAAATACCAGTATGTGTTCTAACCTTTTTAGCAGTCTTTAATGTAACTTGTTCTAAATGCTTTAAAAATGTATCGTATTTCCCATAAACTTTTGCCTTTTCAAAAGCATCTTTAACCTGACCTAATATTTGTGGCTCTCCTAAAACTAAAGAATCAAGCCCACAAGCCACTTTGAAAAGATGTTTTAAAGCCTCATTCCCACAATAAATATAGATATATTTTCTGACTTCATAAACCTGCTCTTCTATTCTTTCTGCTAACCTGTTTATAACACTTTCCACATTGCAGAGAAAATCATCCGTTACTATGTAATATTCTACCCTATTACAAGTTGATATAATAAGTGCTTCATAAATCCTATCATTACTTAAAATCAAATTATATTCATTTTTTAATTGTTCATCATCTAATGCCAACTTTTCTCTAATTTCAACAGGGGCTGTATTATGGTTTACCCCTACAACAGCTAATTGCATACTAACCTCTCATCAATAAAATAACTACTAAATATGTAATACAGATCGAAATAAACCCTAATATACTCAAAAAAGCAATATTTTTAGGGCTTAAACCTCTAAATAATTTTAGTAAAATAATTGCACCAAATATACACCAACTAATCATTGCAAATAAAATTTTTGGATTTGATAAAAATGAAAAGTTTAATAAATAAAATGACCATATAAAACCACTTATTACACCAATTGTATAGAAAGAAAACCCGCTTAATAGAGTAAAATTATTAAGTTTGTTTATTGTTTCCAATGGTGGAAATTTATTAAACAACAAACCAAAATTTTTCTTTTTTAACTGTTTTTCCTGTAAAAAATATATTATGCCAGTTATTGCAGACATTAAAAATAAGCTCGTACCAAAGATTACAAAAGGTAAATGTATATATAGCCAAAAATTATTATTAACAGATACAGAATATACATTATCCAAAGTAAAAATTGAAACAATTGATAGTATTAAAATTATTGGCGAAAGCGCAAAATATAATAAAGGCCTTTTATACAGCCAGTAGATAATCAAATAAAAGATATTAATAGAAAAAACCAAAAACACAAATATTTCACCAATGGTATCAAAGGGTGAATTCCCTGGCAGTGCAAAAAGTTTTACTAAAAATATGGTATTCAAAGTCAAGCCTAAAACAACAAAAAAATTCAACACCTTCACCAGATTTTTATAACCTAAGAAAAAGTACAACATACTATGTAACAAAGCAAGAAGATAAAAAACAAAAGCAATATCAAAAAACATTATAGCCTCCAATAAAATAAATACATTGTGTAATTAACATATATAAACTATAATTGTCTATAAAAAAAATGATGGTTTGAAAAGTGAAAAGTTTGATTAAAAAAAGTTGGCAACAAAGCTGGCCAATGATTTTAATAATGTTTGCAGAATTTATTATCTCCATTACAGATGTTTTTATTGCAGGAAAACTTGGGAAAGAATATCAAGCTGCAGTTGGATTTGTATCCCAAATCTATTTTGTTCTAATTGTTATTATTAATGCTGTCACTATGGGAACAGTAGCACTGATTTCAAGAAAATGGAGTGAAAAAAATACAGAAAATTTAATTATTTCGATCAGCACAGTTTATTATTTTGCATTACTTATAGGGTTTATCACAATGATATTAGGGCTTTTATTTTCAAAAAAAGTCACATTATCGAT
The DNA here is from genome assembly GCF_049472675.1 of Deferribacter thermophilus. Classification (NCBI taxonomy): domain Bacteria; kingdom Pseudomonadati; phylum Deferribacterota; class Deferribacteres; order Deferribacterales; family Deferribacteraceae; genus Deferribacter; species Deferribacter thermophilus. The sequence continues at coordinate 1,781 of NZ_JAPNXM010000020.1, read as the reverse complement.
ACCGATACACTACGAAGTGAGATCAATAGCTGCAGAACTTGCTTTCATATACACTCTCGGTATTTTTTTTCATTATGTATTAATTTTAACAAATGGGATTCTTAGATCTATCAACAAAGTAAAATTATCACTTTTAACAATGATTATTGTTAGTTTATCAAATGTAGCTCTTAACTTTTATTTTGTTTTTCATACCAAGCTCAATTTCAAAGGGATTGCTTTATCAACTGCTGTAAGCGTAATGATTGGTGCTATGCTAAACAGTTTCTATTTAAAAAACTATTTAAAAATAATTAAACCACAATTTGAAACTATCAAAAAGGTATTAAAGATTGGAATACCAAGTGGAATTTTACAAATTGGCTGGCAACTTGGATCAACAGTAATTTTTTTAATAATTAATAGCTTAAAAATAAACCCAGTAGAAGTAATGGCAGCTTTCACAAATGGAATCAGAATAGAATCTGCAATATTTTTACCAGCATTCGCCTTCAATATGGCAAATGCTGTAATTGTGGGAAATTTATTAGGAGAAAAGAAAAAGGATGAGGCATATAATAATGGACTTGTAACAGCTATAATGGGAGCTGCTTTAATAACAATAATAACTATAATTGTCATAATAAATGCAAAAAATATAGCTAATGTTTTATCAAATAATCAAATAGTTATAAACGAGACAATAAAATATCTAATAATTAGTATGATTAGCGAGCCATTTATGGCTTTTGGTGTCATATTAGGTGGAGGGATATCAGGTGCAGGTGATACTAAAAGTGTGATGAAAATAGTTTTAACATCTTTATGGTTAATAAGAATACCTCTTGCCTTTTTATGTGTTGTAATTTTGAAATTAAATGCTACATTTATCTGGTGGAGCATGAATATCTCAATTTTTATACAATGTTTATTTATATTTAGACACTATAGATCAAAGAGGTGGCAAAAAGATGAATTGTGAACAATTAGAGTTATCACATAAAAATATACTTTTTAATAAACTCAAAAGTATTGACACGATGATTTCTGAGTACAATTTTGCAAATCTTTACCTTTTTAGAAAAAAACATCAATATGAAGTCTGCTCAACTGATTTTAACAACGAAAGATATTTTTTTATCAAAGGTAAAACTTACGATAACAAAACATATATTATGCCAATTTTTGAAATAGATGAAAATACAGCTAATCTTTTTAAGGAACTACAAAATGATGTAGATTATCTATTCCCCATTGATGAAAAATGGCTAAAATATTTTAAAGAACATAATTACTACTATTTTGATGGTGATTCAGATTACATATATACTGTTGAAAAGATATCTTCATATAGTGGGAGAAAGCTGCATAAAAAGAGGAATCTAGTTAAGCAGTTTAAAAATCTTTATGAAGTAGAAGTTAAAGCTTTACTCTCAAATGAAGTAAAAAACGCTAAAAAAATCCTTGAAGAATGGGTTGATGAAAACACTCTATCTAAAAATGAAACCGATTTTTTTGAATGCCTAGAAGCCCTTGATCTTTTAGAAGAGCTTGTTCTTTGTGGATTGATTTACTATGTAAATGGAAAGCCTGCTGGTTTCATAATTGGTGAAGAACATAATCAAGATTTATTTTTAATTCACTTTGCTAAAGGGTTAAAAAAATATAAAGGGATTTATCAATTTATTTATAATGATTTTGCAAAAAAACTTCCTAAAAAATATAAATAAGGCTATTGCATAATTTCTATGTTTTTCAATTTTCATCATTTTTCTTAAATTTTGCTCAATTTTCTACTCAAT
>NZ_JAPNXM010000019.1:0-14588 GCF_049472675.1 Deferribacter thermophilus | reverse complement strand
AAAATTAAGCATAATTTAGCAGAAAATAGATTAAATATCAATATGTTATATAAATTTTACTGTGCAACACCCTTATATATTAATTAACTCCTTTTTTATATTTATTAAAAATTGCATATATTAATTATAACTTATTTCTTCTATAAATTCATTAACAGTTTCATAGTCAACTAATTTGTATAAGGGTTTATAGATTTTGATATATTTTAAAATTCTTACACAGAGTATTTTATTTCTACTAGATTGGAAGTTTGCCAATTTCTCAAATTATGATATAATCATTATATCTGTTGTTTGACAATTGAATATTTTTTTGTGATGAGGTGATTAAAATTTGGGCAGTTATTTTGGCTGGGAGTTTGAAAATCAGCCGAAATTTAGTTAAATTTTAGATATATCAATTGGTTACGCCATTTTTTAAAGTTCTCCCTCTAAAATGATGACGAAATAAAATCTTTGTATTTATCAATAAGTTAAGTTATGTTTAATTTTGCTGAACTTTAAATTTTTTATTCTTAATTATCAACAAGTTAGAAAATTAGGGGTATAGTGAATAGTAATTAATTAAAAATAAAACGGAGAACTTTAAAAATGGGTTGCCAACTAATTGATAATATGATAATAAAAAAGGTGGCTATTAGAATTTGTTACCCTGTTCGAAGGGATTGCGACTATCCGTTTTTTACTGCTATCCATCCGTCTTTGATTTCGCATTAGAATTTGTTACCCTGTTCGAAGGGATTGCGACAGTATTAATTTTAAAATATTCTCTAACTTCTGCTACACAATTAGAATTTGTTACCCTGTTCGAAGGGATTGCGACTTTTACCGGTCTTACTTACCCGACCGGTAAGTTCAATTTCGATTAGAATTTGTTACCCTGTTCGAAGGGATTGCGACTTTTCTAATATTGAAGTATTGCCAGACCTTGAAGGATAGATTATTAGAATTTGTTACCCTGTTCGAAGGGATTGCGACACACATTCTTCCATCAGGTTTTATAAGTTGAAATGCTTTTCTATTAGAATTTGTTACCCTGTTCGAAGGGATTGCGACCATTAATCTTTTTATAATAAGTATAATATATATAGTGGCATTAGAATTTGTTACCCTGTTCGAAGGGATTGCGACTATTCAATTAAATCAATATCATACCATACGTTGAAACCTAATTAGAATTTGTTACCCTGTTCGAAGGGATTGCGACATAGTAGCTTCAACTACTTTCTTTTTTGATTTTTTAGATTAGAATTTGTTACCCTGTTCGAAGGGATTGCGACTATATATAAAGAACGCTCAATTGAACTCATCGAGCATATTATTAGAATTTGTTACCCTGTTCGAAGGGATTGCGACTTTTTGGATTACATCATCAACCTCTGTTAAACCTTTTTTATTAGAATTTGTTACCCTGTTCGAAGGGATTGCGACACAAGCATCCATAAAATCTTCTTTACAAGAAAAATTTTCGAATTAGAATTTGTTACCCTGTTCGAAGGGATTGCGACTTTCTTTCGAGGATTATATAAACCTACTTCAAAAACTTTAAATTAGAATTTGTTACCCTGTTCGAAGGGATTGCGACATCCCTTCAATTTTTACATTTTTGAAAATAGCTTCGAAATTAGAATTTGTTACCCTGTTCGAAGGGATTGCGACAAAAGCCCATATCTGCCTCCTATTTCTTTTTTTTTCGGGATTAGAATTTGTTACCCTGTTCGAAGGGATTGCGACTTCCACTCAATATATGATCCTATACAGAGGATAGTCTATTAGAATTTGTTACCCTGTTCGAAGGGATTGCGACTCGTTCCGAATATATCGTTGAACTCATTCAACCAAGCCTATTAGAATTTGTTACCCTGTTCGAAGGGATTGCGACGATTTAAACCCATCATGAGGCATAATTGATTTGAACATTAGAATTTGTTACCCTGTTCGAAGGGATTGCGACAACCCTTACGCTTTGAACTTTGTTCAAAGCGATTTATCTGATTAGAATTTGTTACCCTGTTCGAAGGGATTGCGACATAGCCATCTAGTTCGACTCCAACACCTTTTAATGTAAGATTAGAATTTGTTACCCTGTTCGAAGGGATTGCGACTAAGTTTTCCCCACTTCATATTGAAAACCCCTGCACGTCCAATTAGAATTTGTTACCCTGTTCGAAGGGATTGCGACATCTTTAATTTCTTCAAAGCTATCTTGAAATTCTGTATCAAATTAGAATTTGTTACCCTGTTCGAAGGGATTGCGACAATATATCAACAGGAATACCCAGGAGATTCCTGTATGTGAAATTAGAATTTGTTACCCTGTTCGAAGGGATTGCGACTTAGCGGGTGAAGGTAAAAATACTCTTCACCCTCAATAAAATTGGAATTTGTTATCCTGCTTTTAGAAATTGTCTTTAGATGATACCTAAATCCGAACAAATTAGGATATAGGGAGTTACATTAAATAAAATTTTTTTGCAATTTCTGTTGAAATTATATTTTTACATCTGGTATAATTTATTATGATTATGAAAAGGGGGAGATTTTGGAGTTTGTCAAAGTAAAATTTTTATTAGAAGCTACTGATGATATTGTTTTACCAAAATATAAAGGTTCTACTTTTAGAGGAGCTTTTGGCTGGCAGTTTAAAAGAATAACCTGTGTATTAAAATCGAGAAATAATTGTGATGGATGTTTGGTACAAAGCTCTTGTTTTTATTACAATATATTCGAGACAGTTGTTTCTGATATACCCAGACTTAAAAGTGGAGAAAAAATACCACACCCATATATATTAGTACCACCTCTTGAAGAAAAAAATCATTATGAGACAGGAGAACAATTTTCTTTTGAACTTTTAATCTTGGGTAAATATGTAGAAGCATTGCCATATTTTATATTCACTTTTGAAGAGCTGGGTAAGAAAGGGTTTAAAAGGAATAATGGTACATTTAAAATAAAAAATTTATATCAAAATGATCATTCAATATATAATGATAATAAACTAAATTTCAAACCCCAAAAATTGGATATAATAGAGCTTAAAAGTAAATATAGCCCAGCAATAGAGATAAAATTAATTACTCCATTGAGATTACTCAGAAAGGGAAAACCTGTTAATAATCCAGATTTTTATGAATTTTTTATGGCTGCTCTAAGACGAGCTGAATTACTTTTATATTACTATTCTAATACAAAAATAGACGAAATTATGGATGTAAAAAAACTTATAGAGCAAGCTCGCAAAGTAAAATTATATAAACCAGAGTTTTATTGGTATAACTGGGAAAGGTATTCTAATAGGCAAAAAAAGAAAATTAGTTTGAGTGGTATAAAAGGGAGTTTTTTCTTAAAGGATTTGCCAGAAGATATTTTTGCAATCTTAAAATTTGGCGAGATTTTCCATCTTGGTAAAAATACAGCATTTGGTTTAGGCAAGTATGAAATTTTATGAGCTTATCTCAAAAATTAATTTTTGTGCTATAATGTATTTCAAGGGGGTGAGTAAAAATGCAAGATTATAATATCACACTTATTTCATTAGGTGCTTTGCTACATGATATTGGCAAATTTTATATGAGAGCAAATAGAGATGAAAAAATAGATTATAAAAACTATAAATTAAAACATGCCGCTTTTACAAATAAAGTTTTTGATATTTTTAATGAGTATTTTACTAAATTTGGTATTAGCAAACAATCATTCGTATATGATTCGGCATATCATCATATTAACTTGGAAGAATTAGAGAATAATAGTGAATTTTGGAAAATAATCTATACTTTTTCTGATTGGCTTAGTGCGGCTGAGAGGTTAGATGAAGAAGATGATGATTTAGAAAAATTAAAATATTTTGAAAAGCCTCTTTACTCAATTTTCGAACCAGAAAAAGGTGTATACGGCTATAATTTATCTAAGCTATCCTGCAAAAAAGATGTATTATTCCCTAAAAAAGAAATTTCAAACCTAAATTATAAAGAATTATGGGAACAATTTGAAGAAGATTTGAACAAATCATTGGATAGATTAATTAAAAATTTAAATATTTCAGATGAAGATGAATTAAATAATATAAAATTAAATCATCTGTTTAATCTGATATTTACTAAGTTGTATCAATATACATGGTGTATCCCTGCTGATACTTATTCTAAAAAATCAAGAGAAAAGCATTATTCCATAATTTCTTTATTTGACCATTCTAAAATTACTTCTGCATTTGCAGGAGCTTTTTACTATAACTACATAAAATATAAGGATAACGATTTATCTCAAATTAATTGGAAAAATTTTTTTGAAAACAGTGAGTTTACAATATTAAAAGTTGATTTTGGTGGTATTCAAAAATTTATCTCTGCCGTAAAAACAGGAGAAGGGGATATCGCTAAAAGATTAAGGGGTAGAAGTTTTTTAATGGCGATTTTGCCTGAAATAATGGCAAGATATATTATTAATCAATATGGTTTGATTATTTCAAATATAGTATTTTGCGGGGGTGGAGGATTTGACCTGTTGCTTCCTAAAGATGATGAGAAATTAAATGAAATACTTAATAAATTGGAAAAATATACTTTAGAGGTTTTTGAGGGTGAGATTAGTTTAGGCTTTGGTAAAGTTAACTTTAAAGCTGAGGATATTTTAAAGAACAGGAAAAGTTACAGCGATATCTACGGTGAATTATCCAAAGACCTTAATAATAAAAAATATAAAAAATATGCAAATTTTCTAACAAATTTGGAGATAATAAATAAAAACGCAGGAGATAAGATAGGGCTTTGTAAAGCGTGTGGAATTTATCTTGTAGATAAAGAAAATGGCATTTGTAAATTGTGTCATGATGTGAAAGAAATTGGCGAATGGCTACCAAAAACAAAATTTATCGGGTATTCGAAATTAGATATTAAAAACGATGATTTGCTTAAAATAGATTTGGATGAACTTGGTTATTTATACTTTTTTAAAGATACTAAAGAGTTAAAAGAAAATATTATCCTTGATAATTTTATATCTGTTATAGACATCCAACCAGAAAAAAAAGTTGATAGTTTGATTGCAACAGAAATCAAGTATATCGGAAACTATGTCATGAAAGTTATTGACAAAAATATTAAAAGACCAGCAACTTTTGAAGAAATAGCTGAGCAGAGTGAAGGTGATGATAAAATTGGTGTTTTAAGAATGGATGTGGATAATTTAGGGACTTTTTTTAGAGATTTAAATAAGGATAAATCTTCAATTACCTATTATGCTACAATTAGCAGGCTATTAGACCTTTTCTTTTCTGGTTATGTTGGGACAAATATTTCTGATAAAGAGTCAGACCCTTATTATGTAGTTTACGCAGGGGGTGATGATCTGTTTATAGTAGGGGCATGGGACAAACTGTTAAAAAAATCTTTTGAAATTAACAAAGATTTTAAGGAGTTTGTATGTAATAATGAAAAATTATCTTTATCTGCTGGTTATATTGCTTGTAGTCATAACTTACCTGTTAGTTCTTTTGCTTATTATTCAGATGTGGCAGAAAAAAACGCAAAAGAGAATGGTAAAAACTGTATTTGTGTGTTTAGTAATATAATCAGATGGGATGAAGCTGATGATGTTTTAAAGCTTGCTGAAAAAATGATTGAGAAAATCAAAAATAAAGAAATTTCTAGGGGGTTTATTCATTATTTAAATATATTAAGCAGGCAGTTTTTAATTGACCATAATAAAAGTGAAGAGCTCCTTACAAATTATTTAAAAGAGCCAAAGCTAATGATATACCCTTTGTTATTTTATTACATAAATAGGAATTTTTCTTCTAAACTGAAAGAAAATGGCTTTGTTGTAGAATTTATAAATTATATTTTAGACAAGAAAAATTATGATAAATTAGGATTTATAATAAATTACTCAGTTTATAAAACAAGAGAAAGGGGGTAGTATGAGACAGAATACTAATCAAAGAGATAATGAGAATCAAAAAGAGTATTTTAAGGATCCAGCAAATTGGTCAGTTGAAGATATTGCGCTTGAAAAAGGTTTAGTAGCAACTCTTGCTAAAAAAGATAAAACAAAGATGTCACAGGTGAGAAAGATTTTTGCTGAGCTAAATAACTTATATTCACTTTCAAAAAAATCAGAAAATATTGATGAAATAAAAAAAGAAGTGTTGATGCTTTTTCCAAAGATAAATTATGCAAAGAATAGAGAAGTTTTAAAATATGATTTGTATGTAGTTTTGAAAAATTGGTTAAACTATTTATATAACGAACTAAAGAAAGGTAATAAAAAACCTTTTGAAAAGTTTCACGACTTTTTGACAGCTTTAATTTCGTATAAAAAAGATTAGGAGGGAGTCAGATGTCAGTAAAGTTATCAAAAACGGTTGAGATAAAATATAAATTAAAATGTTTGACTGGTTTACATATCGGTGGCTCTAAAGAGACATTTGAAATTGGTGGCCTTGATAATCCAGTTATTAAGTTGTCATATTCGTTTGAAAATAATGGAATTGAATATAAAGAGGGGATGCCATATATACCTGGTTCTTCTGTTAAAGGGAAGATTAGAAGCCTTTTAGATTGGAAATATGAAACTTTCGATGTGATAAAAGAAGTGATAAAAGAAGATAAAGGGAAAGATAGGAAAGAAATATATAAAGCTAAAGAAAAATATGATTCTGATGAAGTGAAGAAAATTGGGATATTATTTGGCTTTCCTGCTGAAAAATCCAAAGAGTTTGGTTTAGGCCCAGCGAGGTTAAAATTCTTTGATGCCTATCCAACAAAAGATACAATCAACAAGTGGGAAGAAGAGCTTGGAAAAAATATTTATACAGAAATAAAAATTGAAAATAAAATAGATAGGTTAACATCCGCTGCTAATCCAAGAAATATAGAAAGAGTTCCTGCAGGCTCAGTTTTTGAAGGGGTTATACTTTTTGATATTTTTGAAATTGATACTTCAACTAATATTGATAATAAAGAGTTAATAGAAATTTTTATAGATGGTCTAAAAATGCTTGAGCAAAGTTTTCTTGGTGGTGGTGGGAGTAGAGGAAATGGTAGAGTAAAATTTGTGAGTTTTGAGTTGGATGGTAAAGAGGTTAGTACGGTTGATGCACTAAAAGATGAGTTATTAAAACAACTGGGAAGTTAACAATGGGTAATTTTGCTTTGTGTTTTTCTGAAATATCATTTATTTCACCATTAACAGTAAAGCCAAATAGTAATACTCTTTTTGGTTCAATAATTTATTCATTATATAGAATTAAAGGGCAAAATTATGTAGTAGATGTACTTGAAAAGTTCAAAAATGGAGAACCACCATTCTTAATATCTTCAATTTTTCCCATAAAAAATAATAATTACTATTTTCCAAAAGTAATTCTACCTTTTGAAAAGACAGAAGGTCTTGACAGTAAAATGATAAAGAAAATTAAAAAATCTCAGTTTATTCATCAAGAGATTTTAAAAACTTTGTTGACATCAGAAAAAAAGGTAGCAGATATTTACAAAGATTTTCTAAATAGCAATGATTATTTTGTAAATATTATCAAATTTGATAAAACCCATAACTCAATTGATCGATTTACAAATAATGTAAGAGAAGATGGTGGTCTGTTTTTTGAAACATCTTTTGTGTTAAATAATGCTTTTTTTCTAATATTGTTGGTAGACTTTGAATTAGACTTATTAAAACAATGCATTGAGCTTGGAGGAAGAATAGGGCTTGGTGGAAATAAAAGCACAGGTGCAGGAAAATATAGTGTAATAGAGATTAAAGAAGTTGTAGATAATAAAAAATTAGATTTTTTAATTGATTATATAAAAAATGACTCAAAATATTTTATCACTTTGTCTCCTGTCATACCAAAAACAGATATTGATATCGATAAATCTTACTATGAGCTGGAATTTTATAGGGGATGTGTGGAGCAAGACTTTAATTTACCTGTTAACAATATTTGGAAAAAAAAGGTTATATATTTAAAAGAGGGGAGTGTATTGTCTTTAAAAGACAATAACGAAAAGTTTTTGGGATGCTGCCCGATTGTTCATAATGAAAAAGAAATTATTCAATATGGTTATGAATTTAGAATGAGTTTAGGAGTTTGATATGGAGCTTTTTACACTGACACCTGTTCATATTGGTAATGGTCAGGAAATCCAAAGAAGTGAATTTGTAGTAGATGATAAAGTTATAAAATTTTATGATATTGATGAAATAGTGAGATATATACTTGACAATTATAATGCCGACAGTTTTAAAAGTTTTGTCGAAGACAAAGATAATTTTTCATTAGAAGAACTTGTTGAACACTTCAAAATTGATTTAACAAAATTTAGATTGTTAAAACATTATCATGTTGATGATACATTAAATACAAACAAAATATTAGAATTTATAAATATGAATAATCGCTGCTATCTCCCAGGAACTACTATAAAAGGAGCAATCAGAACAGCAGTAATTTACCATCTAATAAAAAATCATAAATTAGACCAATTAATTTTATCTATAAAAAGTTTTTTGGTAAAAATGCAAAAAATAATGCAAGATTTAAAACAGATACATAAAAATAATAGAGAATTTTCTAAAGAACTTAGAAAAGTAATCAGCAATAACTTTAATAACTTTTCTTTTATAGAGAATTCCACTCATTTTTATTATTATAATGACGCTAAATATGATATTTTCAAGTTTTTGCATATTCCTGATAGTGAATATATAAACAACAATGAGTTAACTATTAAAAAAATAAAAATAAAAAATATAGGTCAACCCAGAACAGTGTATGCAGAATGCTTAAAAAAAGATACAAAAATTACATTTCCAGGGGATATTTTTATTGATAAAAAAAGTTTAGATTTTTCTTTTGATACAATATCTAAAGAATTAAAAGATAGAAGATTGCTTGATACTTTAAGTGAGATTTTTGAGTCAAGTAAATCTATTTTACAATATACAAACGATTTTTATCAAGAACTGCTAGATTTTGAGAAAGAACACTACAATCATTCAATAAATATTTTAAATAAAGGTTATTTGATTAGAATTGGTAGATTTAAGGGTTTTTTTGCAAACACTATAGCAATGTTAATAGAAAAAGAGGATAAAGAACTTTTTGGTAGATTTTTTAAATTAGTAGCACCTAAAGGTTATGAAGATAACCCTGCCAAGAGTTTAAAGTTGGTAGGAAATAGCAATGATACTATGGGATGGTGTTCATTTGTATTAGATAAATCTTTTGATATGAGTAAATCAAAAAATGGAAAGAGTGAAAAAAAATCTAAAGAGATAAAGAGTAATGATACTCAGAATGAAGTAACAGAGGAGATGCTTTTAAAATTACAAAAAAAGTTTAAGGGTAAATAATAATTTGGTTGTTTGACAATTGAATATTTGTTGTGATTGGGTGATTAAAATTTGGGCAGTTATTTTGGCTGGGAGTTTGAAAATCAGCCGAAATTTAGTTAAATTTTAGATATATCAATTGGTTACGCCATTTTTTAAAGTTCTCCCTCTAAAATGACGACGAAATAAAATCTTTATATTTATCAATAATTTAAGTTATGTTTAATTTTGCTGAACTTTAAATTTTTTATGCTTAATTATCAATAAGTTAGAAAATTAGGGGTATAGTGAATAGTAATTAGTTAAAAATAAAACGGAGAACTTTAAAAATGGGTTGCTAACTGATTGATAATGTGATAGTAAAAAAGGTGGCTGTTGGAATTTGTTACCCTGCTCGAAGGGATTGCGACTTTTGAGGAACTAAAAATTGTGGATCATCAGGTAAAATATGTTGGAATTTGTTACCCTGCTCGAAGGGATTGCGACTAATGACCCCCATCCCTATCTTGGTAGGGGCGCCAATTTGTGTTGGAATTTGTTACCCTGCTCGAAGGGATTGCGACAAGAAAACCACCTTCTCCTTTACAATTATTACAGTAAACACGTTGGAATTTGTTACCCTGCTCGAAGGGATTGCGACTAATCAGAACAATCACGACAAAACTGGAATAATCCAGCTTGTTGGAATTTGTTACCCTGCTCGAAGGGATTGCGACTGAATGCCACTAACATTGTCCGAACTCCCCTATAGTTGGAATTTGTTACCCTGCTCGAAGGGATTGCGACTTTACGGGATTGAGTTGGAGTTCGGATGTTAGTGGTAGTATGTTGGAATTTGTTACCCTGCTCGAAGGGATTGCGACTTTTTTTCACCGTTAAGTTGAAGGGTGATAGTTGCAAGTTGGAATTTGTTACCCTGCTCGAAGGGATTGCGACTTGCTCCTATTTTTCAAGAAGTGTCAGGTTGGCTTTATTCAAGTTGGAATTTGTTACCCTGCTCGAAGGGATTGCGACATAATACTGTCGCCAACCTTCATGGCGACCACGATATCAAGTTGGAATTTGTTACCCTGCTCGAAGGGATTGCGACCACCCAATCCAGTTTCAAGATAGTATTCTTTATCTATCTTGAGTTGGAATTTGTTACCCTGCTCGAAGGGATTGCGACATGGTTGCCAATTGCTAAAATCTTTAATTATAATACTATGTTGGAATTTGTTACCCTGCTCGAAGGGATTGCGACTAAAATATATATGCAAAAAAAAAGCCGTTGCCACTATGGACAGTTGGAATTTGTTACCCTGCTCGAAGGGATTGCGACTTCTTTAAATCCATATTTGTCATATCTTGTCGTTCTTATTCGTTGGAATTTGTTACCCTGCTCGAAGGGATTGCGACTCTTATAGGGCGTGAGATTCTATATCTCACGCTTTCCCTTGTTGGAATTTGTTACCCTGCTCGAAGGGATTGCGACTTATCATAATCATAAAACTTAACTATAAAATTACCTTTTTTTGGTTGGAATTTGTTACCCTGCTCGAAGGGATTGCGACGAAAAATATGATACTTTTTATCATATTTCCTTTCCTCCTAAGTTGGAATTTGTTACCCTGCTCGAAGGGATTGCGACTTTAAAACTTCTTTTGCTTGTTTTTCAGTAAGTAAAAACGTTGGAATTTGTTACCCTGCTCGAAGGGATTGCGACTTATTAGCCCTATTTAACAATAAACTTTGACGGATCAAAGGTTGGAATTTGTTACCCTGCTCGAAGGGATTGCGACTTGTGTGTTGAGGTTTCTGATTGCGTCGTCGTCTTTTGATAGTTGGAATTTGTTACCCTGCTCGAAGGGATTGCGACTAGAGATTTTAAATTATCGCGTTTTGGCTGTAATTTTTTGAGTTGGAATTTGTTACCCTGCTCGAAGGGATTGCGACTAGATTACATTTAGTTATTTCTATGCGTGATTATGCTTCTCGTTGGAATTTGTTACCCTGCTCGAAGGGATTGCGACTAACATTGCTTTTTGTGCTACTAAAAATTGGTATAACTGTTGGAATTTGTTACCCTGCTCGAAGGGATTGCGACAAATATTCGGCTCTCAGAGGTATTTTTTATCCTACCTTCAGTTGGAATTTGTTACCCTGCTCGAAGGGATTGCGACTTTATTTTTTCTCTTTTTAAATATTTTTCTGCAATCTCTTGTTGGAATTTGTTACCCTGCTCGAAGGGATTGCGACAAAAAATTGAGCGATATGCTCAGGTTTGATTTGGATCTTGTTGGAATTTGTTACCCTGCTCGAAGGGATTGCGACTACTATCCCTGCTACTCCAACAAGTAATACAAACACTCGTTGGAATTTGTTACCCTGCTCGAAGGGATTGCGACAATGGTATTAATAGACCAATCGAATACCAAAGCGACCAGTCAGTTGGAATTTGTTACCCTGCTCGAAGGGATTGCGACTTTTTTTGCCCGCCTGAAAAAGGACAGGAGGTAGCCCCCGGTTGGAATTTGTTACCCTGCTCGAAGGGATTGCGACTCAAGTCTAAAAACAAAAAAAAGTAAAAAAGAAGAGGGGGGAGTTGGAATTTGTTACCCTGCTCGAAGGGATTGCGACATCAACACCATACTTTTTGAGTTCATACATATCATCCTCGTTAGAATTTGTTACCCTGCTCGAAGGGATTGCGACTAAATAAATCTTTTATATCCAGTTCTTGTCCTGTCTCTGTTAGAATTTGTTACCCTGCTCGAAGGGATTGCGACAGAATTATAAAAATTTTTGTTAAATTCATTAAATCCCATAATGGTTAGAATTTGTTACCCTGCTCGAAGGGATTGCGACATAGATTTTTGGTGGCACACCTCTTCTTTTAAAGCATATTTGGTTAGAATTTGTTACCCTGCTCGAAGGGATTGCGACTAACTTCTTCATTCTTGAATATCCATCTGTCCCAAAGGAGTTAGAATTTGTTACCCTGCTCGAAGGGATTGCGACGGCAAATGGGAGTTACATTCCTTACGAGGCGGGTTTATCCAGTTAGAATTTGTTACCCTGCTCGAAGGGATTGCGACTTATCAATTTTCTAAATTTTGAAGCATAAGAACTTAGTTAGAATTTGTTACCCTGCTCGAAGGGATTGCGACTTCATTTCTTTTCCGTTCATACTATACCTCCTTATCATAAGTTAGAATTTGTTACCCTGCTCGAAGGGATTGCGACTGATGCAAGGCTTTTATCCTCTCCATCGCTGATTCGGTTAGAATTTGTTACCCTGCTCGAAGGGATTGCGACCACATTACAAACAGAGTAAGTCCAACACCCATACTATTTCTCTGTTAGAATTTGTTACCCTGCTCGAAGGGATTGCGACCAGGTTCAAACACAAGATAATGCCTTTTATTTCTGCTTTGTTAGAATTTGTTACCCTGCTCGAAGGGATTGCGACTAAAATTATGTTCTCAAGAATTTTATTATCTATATCTTCGGTTGGAATTTGTTACCCTGCTCGAAGGGATTGCGACTCTTTATACCAGAACCAACCTCTTCTTGGATCATCTTCTTTGGTTGGAATTTGTTACCCTGCTCGAAGGGATTGCGACAAGTTCGATATGGCACTTGCCAGAAGTCAGAAAACTCTTTGAGTTGGAATTTGTTACCCTGCTCGAAGGGATTGCGACTGATATCCGTTTGCTCTGTACCATTCATTCGCTCGTTTTTCGGTTGGAATTTGTTACCCTGCTCGAAGGGATTGCGACTGCGTAACTATTTTCATTTACCTACCTCCTTGTTTTTTTTCGTTGGAATTTGTTACCCTGCTCGAAGGGATTGCGACAATCGGGAGACTGAGCATGACTACTTTAATGATAAACATGTTGGAATTTGTTACCCTGCTCGAAGGGATTGCGACTTATAGGAGCGGGAGGTGTGTTATGAGAATAATATTAGTGTTATTGTTTGCAGGAGTTATGAGCGGTTGTACTGTAGCAGCTGGTAATTTAGGTCTGGATCACGGGAATAAACTATATTGGAAAGTACGTAAAGAAATTTATAAACCGAAAGAAGTACAAATGGACAATGAAACTAAAAAGACTTTAAAAGACTTCGACCCTGCAAAGTTTGTAGTAAAGCAACGTAGCGACTAATCAGTCGCTACTACCCTCCAAGAAAATCTTTATACTTAAAATTCGTTTCAAAAACCTTATTTACTTCTTTTACATATTCTTCCTCAGATGCTGTTACATCATAAATTGCATAAATAATATACAATGTTTGCCGCATATTTGCAATAAAATTATTTTATTTATACATTATTATTTAAAAAGTCTTGACTTTTTTCAAATAATTCGTTATAATCTATCTTATTATTGGTTGATAAAAAAATAAGAAGGAGGGATTATGAAGAGACTTTTAGGCGGTTTATTAATTATGTTTATGTGCATCAGTGGTTCAGCAATGGCCATTGAGAAGGGCGATTTTTCTTTAGGGTTAGGTTACAAGAATGTGGAGTTTGATACTGCAAACGACACAGATGCTGATCTTGTCGGGCTTTCGCTTAACTATCACGCAGGTCTTACTCAGGCTGCTGGAATGGATGTAAATTTAAATCTATCTCTTGGTTATTATTATGGCGAAATGGATATTGAAGGTTATGCAGGGGATGACCCTAATATTGAAAATGTTTCATTTGCAGCAGGTGTGGGTGTAAGTAAAGATTTTGGTAAACTTACTGCTGGTCTTAATGTAAACGGCACATTTGACCATTTTGATATTGAACATAGCGATAATCTTGATCCTTTTGGTATTGGTGGTGACATTTATGCAACTTATGTATTCGGTAAAAATCATAATATCGGTATCAAAGCTGAATATATCAAATTCTTAAGCGAAGATGACCTTGATTACAGCGTAGGTGCTGGCATTACATACGGGTTTAAGTTTTAAAGGTATTACCTACTTCCTCTTTTCTTTTGCATTAGGCGACCAAAACTGGTCGCCTTTTTTTATATCTTATTGCGGAAAAAGTTCCATTGGTAAAACAATCAGGTTTTCCTCTGTCAATACAAACGTAGTTCCCCGAATGGAAGATTATCTAACGTTATGATTTTACCTTGAATAAATGAATGTGAGTACTGGTATGGTGAAGGCGTAGGTGTAGTAAAACAACTGAAGGCTATTGCATAATTTCTATGTTTTTCAATTTTCATCATTTTTCTTAAATTTTGCTCAATTTTCTACTCAATTTT
>NZ_JAPNXM010000018.1:0-15265 GCF_049472675.1 Deferribacter thermophilus | reverse complement strand
TCCACCATGATAGTGACACTGTTGACAGTTTGTATTATTAATTTGATGCATATATTTATCTCCATTATGACAAGATTTTCTACATAACTCAAATTTAACTGGAATAGGAACATAAATGTCTCCACTATCAAAACTCGATCTCGATGCATTTTTGGTATCAAAAGGAGCATTTGTCCATTTTACTCTATTTGATATCAAAAAAGGATTGCCACCATGAGGATCATGACAAATAATACAAGGGATCCTCTCTTTACCATGCACATCAGAATCATAAAACTTAGAAGCAATATTTCTTATATAACCATTATTATTGGAAGGCTCTAATACATTCAAATCTGGTCTACCAGAAAAGGTAGGAAAACTTCCATCATGACATTTTAAACAAAAGTGATCTATTTTGTATACTTTCAACCAATATTTATCAGAGCCACTATAATTTGTTGGTTGTCCCCAAGTAAATGGTTGTGATGGATTATCAGGATCCACAAGCGATTCTATGACATTTGTAGTGTTTAAATCATCTCTTCTTACACCATGTACACCGTGACAATTTATACACTCTATATGAGCTCCGCTACTACTTTGTTGGGCATCAGTTACATCATGAGATCTGTTTACCCACCTACGAGTCCCACTATAAGTATCATAAAATCCATCATTACTGCTCATTAGATTCTCTATATCAATATTATTTTGAGAAAGAGGGCCTATACCTTGTGAACTCCCATGACATATAAAACATAGGTTTTCTTCTCTCCCTTTTAAAAGCTGTGTTGTCGAATCACCATTAACCACATCTTTTGCATTATGAGGCTTATGACAATCTCCACATGGGTAATCTGCAGAAATTGGAGCACTACTTATTACTTGATTATGAATAGAAGATGAAAAACTCAAAGTTACAGTTCCCTCCAACTTTTTATCATGACAACTTGTACATAATAGTTGCTTATCCCCAGTTCTTAAGAAATAAACAGTTTCAGTATGAGGATCATGGCATGTTGTACATTCTACACGTCCATTTTGCAATTTGATAAAAGAAGGAAGTGTAGAAGGTGATTTTAATTGCCTGTCTTGATTTGCTAAATTATCATCATATACAAAAGATATAGGATGATCATCTCTAAGATCCGTCCCAAGATTTGAATCTCCTGTTAACGTAAAATTTAAATCATTAGCAATTGGAGTTGAAGATGCATATATAGCATTTAAAGCTATTGTTCCATCATGACAAGATAAACAAAGTTTTGAGTTGCCAGTTGGCTGTCCAGGCTGTGCATTCATGGTTACAGAAGTATATGTTTGATATAAAGCATTACTTAGTTCCCTATTCCAAAGTGGAGCGTAAGGAAGTGCGTTATGTGGCGTATGACAAAATACACAAACTCTATCTTCTTCGCTTGATTTTATGGGACCAGACCCTGATTTTGACAAATTATGTTTTGTATTAGCAACACCAGCATAAATCAAAACACTAAAACATAACACAATTAAAATTGATAAAAATAATCTATATTTCATAAGCACACCTCCTGCTAACCACTAAAAATCATCTAAAAGATTTAAAAACTTTTACCCTTGAATTAAAAAGATCTGACACATAAATTTCATCTTTATAACAATAAACTCTTGCAGGCATATAAAAAGACACTTCATCCGAACCATTTTGTCCAATAAAATAAAGGAGGTTACCTTTCTCATCAAAGATCTGAAAATTATCAAAGTCTGCATCAGTAATATAAATTCTATGAAACTCATCAATACACAACCCTTTAGGTTTTGAAAAATTACCGGGTCTATTACCAATCTCACCAAACTCACCAATCAAATTGCCATCATAATCTAGTTTCAACACTCTAAAATTCATTGAATCTAAAACAAATAAAATTTTTTCTTCAGGAATAATGTCAACATCAAGAGGGAAATTAAAATATTTATCAAACTCCTTTATTATATTTCCACCTAAATCTGTAACTATTATTTTATTACGTTTAGTATCAGCTAAAAATATCAAATGATTTTTAATATCTACTTTTATTGATACAGGTTTTTCAAGTTGAACATCAATTACCTTACTGGCTTCATCTATCACATTATACTTGATAATAATATTATTTTCAGAATCTACCATATACAAGTCATTGTCAGCAAAATCTAAATCAACTATGGATTTAAATCTTTTATTATTTATACTTTTTATTATCCTCAGTTTAAAATTATTTTTATTAATTAAATAAATTACTCCAAACATTATATCACTAACAGCAACATACTCATCATTTGCAGCAACAGCAAAAGGTCTATATAAAGGTTGGATTTCATGTTCTAACCCAAAGAATTTTCTAAAAAAACTATAATTTTCTCTAATCTTTTGCATATTAATAATATCTACCAAGGCAATTTTTGGATTAACCATATCAGGCCAAAAAAGCTTATCAAACTGAACTAAGTTTTTATTATGTGTTGAGCATCCACTAATTACTAAAATTATTATCAAGAATTTTAATATTTGCTTCATCTTTAGCTCTCTTCAAAAGATTTTTATAATAATCTTTAAATTTTTTTAATTTCATCAATCTTTCAATTTCATTTTTTATCTCATCAAATGGAAGAACTTCGGATGGTTTAATATCAATGACTTTCACAATTAAATATCCATAAATGTTTCTATATGGTCCTCCAAAATCACCTTTTTTCAGTTTAAAAATTTCTTTTATTGGATAATTCTTGCTAAATTTGTAAACTGTATCTTGTTCTGGATAAATACCTTTATCACACTTTTGCCATGCTTTTTCATCTTCTTCTTTTAGCATTTTCAGTAAATTTTCTGCTTCCTTTTTTTTCTCTTCCATCTCTTTTGCTTTTAGCTCTCTTGCATCAGCTTTAATTAAACAATTTTTCAGCACATAAGATTCACCAGTAGAAAACATTTGCTGATTATTTTTATAATATTCCTTCAAAACTTTAAGTTCTATCTTTTCACTAAATATCTTTTCTTTAATGATATCTTTAACATTCAAATCCATATATGTTTCATATAAAATTTTTTCTGTTATACCATTTTCTTTTAATGCTTTTGCGTATTCATTATTACTTTTAAATCTTTTTTTAATGACTTTAATAATCTCATCCACTTTATTTTTCAATTCATTATATATGTCTGGATTATGATTTCTTATATATATAACAACAGTTCTACTATCAATTGCAGTATTTAAAGCTTTTTCCCAATACTCCTTTTTATTTAGTGATTGTGTATGAAAACGTCCTATTGGTATTACCTTGTTCAAAAAAGATTTTACTTCGAAAAAATGAATGTCTTGATCATTAACTTTTGCAACAACCCTATCCTCAGCAAATAGTAAATTACTATGAGCCAGTACCATAATAAAAATCAAAATTTTTACGCAATTCAAAATAAATTTCATGTTCAACTCTCCTTTTCTCATCAATTTCGGTAATATTTTTTCTATAACCTAAAGCTAACTTAAATACTCTAGTTTGATAATTAACACCACACTCATAATCATACCCTTTATCCATATTCCTGTCTATCTGCTTTTCAAAAGAAAATATTGCTTTAAGTCTATCAGTGGGTGTATAAGTTAACTTAACAATAACATAGTCATCTTTTTCATATTCACCTATTGCATTATCCCTTTCTCTCTCAAAACCTATCTCAAATATAGCATATGGTCTCACTACAGGGAAACTTCTGTATTTAACCAGCTTTAAATTTGCATTAAATAATTGTAACTTATATTCATAAATATTTTCATTGTATTTAACATCAAATAATATATTTTCCCCACTGTAGATATAATAAACTCTTTTCTCTTTTTCTGAATATGTCGATAAATTGTTATATTTTTTCTCTTCTTTGCTATAATAAGTAGATAAGTTGTGCTTTTTGTATCTTACTTTTAAATCGTATATTGTTGTATACTTTTTATAAACCCCAAACTCTCTTTCATATTCTTTCTCAGGATAAAAACTGATATTATAATCAGAGCCCCTTAAATCCAAATTTAATGTAAAGCTGTAATACTCTTTATCATTTGACTTATCATAATTATATTTATTGTATTTACTAATTAGATAAAATTTTTTATTAAGTGAAAAATAGCCATCTTTTGAAATAACACCCCAGTTTGTACTCTTGTCCTGATTTTCATTTAAATGTTTGTATTCAAACTGTTTATCAAATATTAAATTATAGGGTCTTATTTCAAATAATTTTAATAAGTTAAAACGATTTTCATCCTCATTTATATATCTATTATTAGGATTATAAATCACATCATAATTAGAAAAATAATAATCAATATCAAGTCTCGATTTAAATGTTTCAAAGTATTTTAAATAATATCCACTTTTAATATTGTATTCATTTTTCCTATATTTATAACCTGTATCTCTTTTGATATAGACAGTTAAATCATCACCATCACCAGATAAAATCACAGCACTACCTTTAATATATTCAGAATAACTGATAATTAATTGATCTGATGGTAAAATCAACACATTGTTAAAATTATTACTTCCATCAACAATTAAACCACTCAAATCTATTACTACCGAAGAAGTGCCACTATTTTTTATAATGACACTTCCAGATCCATTTAAACCAGAACTTATGATAGCTAAGAAATTATTAAAAGAATAAGAGTTATTATCCAAATTATTAGAAGCTATTACACCTTTTTTATATTTTATTTCGGTATAATATGTCAAATCCTTCGAATCATAGTCCAAACCAATAGTACCAACATGATATTTATCAATATCGTTGACATATTTATCTTCATTATATTCATAATTATATGATAAAAACAAAGTATATTGATTTTTTTCATACGTAGTACTTAATTGATAATATTTACTATTAAAATTACTACCTTCAAAATTTTCATCTATATGTTTAGCATAACCATCAAATTTTAAATCACCGAATTTAAGAAGTGTGGGAAAACCAAAAGCATCAACTAAACCAAAAAGATATGTTTTTTTATCAGTGTCATCATCCCCTAAATTAAACTTTTTTATTTCCTGTTCAAAATTAAAACCAACCTTATTTTTTATATCAACCCCTGCTTTTTTAATAGTATCAATTTTTAAATAATTAGTATCACTTTCTAACCCTTTGTAATACTTATATTCTGTATAATTAGCCATCAAATTAACTGTCCCATACTTATAAAAATAGTAATTTTGCATTTTGTTTTTATCATAATCATCTAAAGATTTTACCACACCATCTAATTCTTGGATATCAGTCTTAATCTTACTTAAAGAGTTAAAATATACATCGCTATCAGTTTTAAATAATTTATCTTCTGAATATTCTAAGGTAATTTCAGTTTGTTTTTTAGGAAATTTTAGATTTAATCTCCCATTTATGGACCTGTTAAATTTATCTGTATTATCACCCTTATTATTGCTAAATGGCACACTATAACTTGGCTTTTCATTATAAAAATAACTCATATGATATCTATCTAAATTTAAATCAAATTTTAAATCTCCTAATCTTCCTCTTAGAAACTCCCTCTTATATTTAGTTGTTAAAAATAACCTATCTATTTGGCCACCTTCATAGTGCTTAGATTCATTATCTTCACTTTTTGAGTACGACTTAAATAATGTTTCTAATCCAGTATTTAAATAAATATAACCAGCAAAAACAAATTGAACATTAATGAATAAAATAAATGATGATAATAAAATAACTATCTTATATATCATAATCACCTTTCATGACAATCAACACATAATTTTTCTGGTAAATCTCTAAGTAGTTTAACCTCTTTTGTATGCGGGTCATGACATGTGGAACAGGCCATTAAATCATTATTACCATATAATGGCAACTTGTTATCAATCTTTTTATTATAAATTTTCATTTTTTTTAAATGCTTTTTTGTTCTTTTAACACTTACACTTACTGGGTGAAAACTTGATGAATGCTCAATATAATCCGAATGGCATGATATACAAGTACTTGATATATTATTAAAAGTATCTATTATTTGAAAACTATTTTTTTTTGAAACATTTAAATTAATAATTGGTGAGATGTAATTAAAAACTTTGTTTGCACCCCATAATGGATTGATATTATAAGATTTTCTTAATTTATGGCAATATGAGCAATAGGCATTACCATCAAGGTATAAAAATTTATGAGAATTATTTCTGGCATACACAAATTGTATAAAAACTAATAAAATTAATAAAATTAGTATGTAAAATTTCTTCATTTTTTTCCATGATATTTATTATTCTTTGTTTAATCAAACTATTTATTGGTATGGCACTCACTACAAAATGTTTTCACATCTGTTGTTCTCAATAATTTTTCTATATCTCTTCGAGCTGTAAAACTATATCCAATTGCACCTTTATGAGGATCATGACATGTTAAACATTCAACTTTGTTATTTATTAACTTAAATTTCCCATTTTTACCATTTACCCAGCCATTAGCAACATTATTATTTAAACCACTATCCTTTGTATAATCATATACCACACCAATAGGATGATTAGACTTAGAATAATCAATTGTTAAAACTCCCATATTATAGGTCTCGAAATATACACCGGTAAAACCAGTGCTCTCTGACATCCCATCATGACAACCCATACAAGCTTCAGATGGCGAATTTATATTTGTATCTTGTAAATTATCCAATGTTCCTGTTGGACTTGAATAAGCTTTATAAGGGCTACCGTCATCATACTGGTTTGTATCATTCCATAGTGGTATTTTGATACCTGCATTATGTGGTTTGTGGCATGGCGCACAAGGAGAAATATCTGCACCATCAGACCTATAAAATGTATGAGGACCATTTTTAACAAATTCTCCATTTAGTTTAATAACATGACAATTATAGGTAGAACAACTTGATGCATACACAAATGATAAAGAAAAAAGTAACATAACTAAAGCTAAATAAAATCTCACCATCAATTTCATAGCCCACCCACTATCAAAGCTTTTATAAATAGGGAAGGTGGTCACCTTCCCCAAGTATAAAAGCTTTCTTAATTGTTGTGGCAAGTTTGACACAAAGATGCTTTATCAGCTCTTAAGAAATCAGGTGACTGACCAGCGTGAGGATCATGACAAGTTCCACATTCTAAGATATCGCCGCTTGTTCCATAAAACTTAAATCCAGCAGATTTTACATTTGCTAAAGGTTTTAAAGATGTAGCAGTACCATTATCTAAATACTGAATAGAAACAGGGTGTTGACCTTGAGCATCATTCTGATAATCAATATCCAAACCAACTGTTACGGTTGCCTTTAATGCTGATATTGCTGTTCCACCATTCGCAGCAGTATCATTAATCATACCATCATGACATGCCATACACGCTTTAGAAACACTTCCTAAAGTACTGTTTGGGGTAGCGTTAAGTGAATCAGTTGGTGAAGAATAAGCAGTGTACTGGTTATCAAATGTGTTACTATCATTCCACAAAGGGATTAGTGTGCCTGCATTGTGTGGTTTGTGACAACCGCCACAAGCTGTCCCACCATACAAACTTGATGCACTGTTTACTGAAAAGTCATGAGCACTACCTGCAACCCCTGCAAATACAAAGGCTGGCAATAAAATTAACGTAGCCAATAAAATTAATTTTTTCATAATATTACCTCCTTATAAAAATACTTAAAAATATATAGCACAAACTATGCCATAATTATTTCTCTTTTATTAATAAAAGGATACGAAAGATTATTGTTTTTTATTATAAATCTTCATCAGTTTGATATAGAACATAAAAATTATAGCTTTATAATTACTTGATAAATTTACCTTTTTCGCCATTAAAGTTAAACATAACTACTAAAAATATAATACAAACACACTGTGATACACATTTGATACACAATTGCTACAAACTTAGTAGATATTGAGACACATTCAACTCTTTTTGAGACATATACAAATCGAATTTATTTTTAAAAAGTTGATTAACTTTAATATAAATAATTAAGAGTATTGCGGCTCAAACTACCCATCCCACTTCGGCAACTTTGTATAAATATCAAGGGGGTTTTACTTAAGCACCACAGATTGCCTCGTCGCATTTGCTCCTCGCAATGACACAAAAATGCTGTCTTTGCGAGCGTTAGCGAAGCAATCTGAGGTGCTAAGCAATTGATATTGTGCAACACCCTCCAGTAAATTAATCTGGAGACATAAAACAGCTATAACTAAGCAAGGCCTTCTTATCTCATAAATATCAAGCTATTGAGCTATGATACATTTAGTCATTTATATGATACACATTTGATACATCTATATACATCTTTTAATAAAAGCGAGACATTATAATTTTAAAATGAGACATACCTTAGACAATCATATATAATAAATCACTACTCTAAACTATATTATATCTTCTTAACAATCTATAAAACGTTGCTCTACTAACACCTAATAATTCTGCTGCTTTTTTACGATTATTTCTTGTTTTTTCCAATACATGCAAAATATCTTCCTTTGTTATAGTATCTTTAACAAACTCCTCTTTTATATTTAAATCTTCATCTAAAATAATACCTGTATATCTTGCTTTAATTAAACTTGCTCTAATCATATTTTCTAACTCTCTAACATTTCCTGGGAAATCATATTTTAATAAAAGTTTCTCAGCTTTATTGCTCAATTTTATTTCTCGATTAAATGTATTATACTTTCTTATAAAATAATTTGCTAAAGGTATGATATCCTCTTTCCTCTCTCTCAGTGGAGGTACTCTAATTTCAGCAACTTTTAATCTATAATAAAGGTCTGCTCTAAATTTTCCCTCTTGAACTTTTTTATCCAAGTCGACATTGGTTGCAAATATAAATCTAACATCAAGCTTGATATCTTTGACTCCACCAACTCTTCTAATACTTTTCTCTTGTAAAACTCTTAATAATTTAACCTGTAAATCAAACTCTAAATCTCCTATCTCATCCAAAAAAAGTGTCCCTTTTTGAGCTTGTTCAAAATAACCAGGCTTCCCTTTATCTGCACCAGTAAAAGCACCTTTTTCATAACCAAAAAGCTCTGATTCCAATAAAGAACCAGGGATTGCATTGCAATTAACAGCGACAAAAGAATATTTACTCCTTTTACTGTATCTGTGAATAGATTTTGCAACAATTTCTTTACCAACTCCACTTTCCCCAGTAATTAAAACAGGGACATCTGAAATAGCAACACGAGCCATCTCCTTCAATGTCTCTAAAAAAATCGGTGATTCAGCAATAAGCTGTTCATCATAATTACTTTCAGACTTATTTGTCTCAGTAGAAACTTTACTTTCACTTAACCCCTTTTCAATATTTTGTATAATTTGTTTCAATTTACTCATTTTAAAAGGCTTACTCAAGTATTCATATGCACCTTCCTGTATAGCTTTAATTGCTATATCACTTGAACCAAATGCAGTAATCAAAATAAATACAGCGTTACTACCAAGTTTTCTAAGTTTTTTTAAAACTTCTATACCATCAACTTCGTTCATTACATAATCACATATTATAACATCATAACTTTTATTTTTTATAAGTTCCAATGCATGCACACCATTCAAAGCAACATCAACATCATAACTGTTTTCTAATGTAAGTTTAATTATATCTCGAGAATTTTTATCATCATCAACAACCAAAATTTTAAGCATACTTCCCCTTTAAAGGTAATACTATACCGAAAGTAGTTTTTCCATCTTTAGATTCACAAAATATTTGACCACCTAACGATTCTACCAGCTCCTTACAAACAGCAAGGCCTAAGCCAGTTCCCTTTCCTGTTTTTTTTGTTGAAAAGAAAGGATTAAATATTTTTTCCTTTATTTTTTCATCAATCCCCTTACCATTATCAACTACCAATAATTTTATATACTCACCATCTATCACACTTTTAATCTCAATAAACCCTTTATTTTCACCAATGCTATCAGCTGAATTTTTTACAAAATTATACAATATCTGTTCTACAAAACCTTTATCTGTAAATATAGTTACTTCATCAACATTTGCTCTTAATTCTATATTTTCTGAAATAGTAAAAGACATATCATCAACAATATTAGAAACTAATTCTTTAAGATTAACAGGCTCATAAACAGGCACAGGTTTTTTTGAAACATATAAATAATTTCTAATTATATTTTGAATCTTATTTATTTGCCTAGCAATATTCTCCCCACGTTTTTTAACAAAATCATTTTCTTCACACTCATCTAAAATAAGTTCCACATTACCCATTATAACATGTATTGGCGTACCAATTTCGTGAGCCATCTTAGAAGCAAATTGACCAAGTATAGAAAGTTTTTCGTAATGTGCTACCTTTTCTTTGAGCCGTTTTTCTCTTTCCTCAATTTTCTTAACAATATAATAAATCACAAAAACATACCCAATAAAACCTAAAAGGGAAAATAAAGTTGCTCTAAACCTTGCTTTGTTAATATTATTAAAAACATCTGTGACATCCTTATATATTTCTATTACACCTTTAACTTTACCATTAAAAACAACCGGATAATATATCTCTTGAACTATAGTTTTATGATCAACAACATTTAAATTTTCTAAACTATCTGTTTCACCAGCTCTTTTAATCTCATAAATAACCTTACCTGTAAGTGCTTTTAATAAACCTTCACTTTTTCCTTCTAACTTGATGATTTCTCTTTCTTTCATCACCGAAAGTCTTTTTCCATCTGCTGAATAAATAATCGCATCTAATAAATTTGGTTCATTATTTAATATGTTAAATATTGGACTAAAATCTAAACTATTATCCCAGTCATTTCTAAAAACATAATAAGAGGTTGATGAAACTAAGGATTTTCTAAACCTTTTTTCAAAATTTTTCCTATCTACTGAGATAAAAAAGTTTTTAAAATCTAAATATATAAAAATGTTTAATAAAACTAAAATAATAAAAATTACTACAACTGATGATATTAAAAATTTTTGTGTTAATGACAAACGGATAAATATTTCTTTAATATTTTTAAATTTTTCTTCTACTGAAATTAGCAACTCACCACCTCAACATAGGCTCATCAACGGTCATATCCCTCCTACCTTTCTTATACAACTCTCCTAAATATTGAAAAATAACGACCCTTTTATTTGGAGCATCTAATACATAAATTCTATCCTTATCATCAATTACCAAATCTTTAGGGTTATTAAATCCACCTAAATAAACAGATGGTTTTTGTGCTCCCATATAATATAAGAAAGTTCCTTTTTTATCATATACTTTAAATCCATTTGAAGCAATATCTACAATATAAATATGCCCTTCAGAATCAAAATCTATCCCGTTTGGAAAGTTTAGTGCCCAAATATTATCTCCAGGTTCTAATAACTCCCCCTTAAAATTACCGTCTTTATCATAAATAAATACTTTCCCAATAAATTTGGATACAGCATAAATATCTTCAGTCTGTGGATCTATAGCTATCGCAGTAGGAGCTGGAACCTTTTTTATGCTTGTAATGAATTTACCATCTAGAGTTAAAATATCAATTCTCCCAAAAATTTGATCAGCTACATACAATTTATTTTTATAAACCAAAACATCTGAAATATCTTTATATAGTCCATCAACATCGAATTTTTTTTCAGCTTTTAACTTCTCGAAGTCTTTATCATTAACTTTTCTTCCATATGACCATAAAACTTTTTTATCTTCTGTGATTTCCATAACATTTCCACCAGATCTATTACCAATAAATATCCTACCATCTTTAGTAACATCTATGGCACAAGGCATAATAGAGCCAAACCTTATATCCCTAATCTCTTTTTGTATAAAATCAATTATCTGTATTTTAAATGCAATTGGTGCTGCGATATAAACTTTGCCTCTACCATCAGTTGCAATTCTTATAGCCCTATAATCAACCCATTTTACATTAATATCACCAACCAATTCCTGTAATAATCTGTTTTTACCCGATGCTTTTCCAGGAAACTCTTCTGAATTTGCTATAACTCTTACAGCTTTGAATTTAGGATTTGCTGACTCCTTGGGCCAAACATATTGATCTATTTTAAATACAGGCTGCTTAGATGAGCAACCAAGGACAAAAATCCCTATAAAAAAAGGTAAAAATAACTTCAAAAGATTCATAAACCCTCCATTTTAAAGTTTATCTTTATGGCAGCTAACGCAAAGAATCATAAAATCTTTAATACCATTTTGAAATAACTGTTTAGATTCTCCATAATGAGGATTATGGCAAGAAACACAGCTAATTTCCTCGTTTGTTCCAGGAATCTTCTTACCACTTGTAGGATGAGCTGAAGAAGTAAAATTGGCTAAAACATGCACACCCGACCTTTTCTCTGAATGACAATTAATACATAAACTATTTGTATCATCATTTAATAGATATTTTATATTAGAGCCGTGTGCATTATGACAAACATTACAATATCCTGCTACTGTTGGACCATGAGCATATGGAGCACTAAACATATTGTTTTTAAACTCTTCATGACATTTCAAGCAGGTGCTAGATATCGGTTGTTTTGGTGTAAAATAATTATTTTTATCATGACACTGAAAACATTGCCATGCTGCCGCAGGACCATGGACATAAGTATAACTCATTTTATAAAAGTGACATACCTTACAGTCTTTTATTTCTTTAAAGTTATGACATCTAACACACAAGCTATTATTTTCATCTAGATGGAAATATGTTTCTCTCTTAATATTGTCTCTATATATTTCGGCATAACTTAGATATTTAATTGTCAAATTTATATTTTTCTCCTTATACTTTATAGTAATTTTATTAATTCCTTTGTCAATAGTAACATTTTTCATAAAAACATATTTAAGACCATCTTTCGTGCTTAGTTTATGAAAGTTTTCAATATTTATAGCATTATTATTATCGATAATTTCTATTTTATCTATCTGGTTAACAAAACCTATAATATGTATTTGAGAATCATTTACAATCATATTATCAAAAGGATAAACAATAACTATATCATTAGAATAAGCTAAGTTATAAACAAATAAAAAAAAACTAATCAATAAGATTTTGTTCACAAGACTTTTCAAAGTATTCACACCCTTTTTTAAAATCACCTTTGGATTTAAAAATTTTCCCTAACAAAAAATATATCCTTTCTTTATTAGGATAAATATTCTCTATGCTTTTTAATAAATTTAATGCTTTATCATATTCACCTATATTATAATAAGCCAAACTTAAATAAAATTTTGCATCAATAAAATTATCAGATATAGGCTCTAATAATTTAACAGCATCTTTATATCTTTGTAACAATATATAAACTTCTGACAATTTAACTTTTTCAAAATTTGTTAAATTATCCAATTTTAGCGAACTAAGTCTTTTTATCGCATCATCTTTCTGACCATCGCGAATCAATCTTTTTATAAAGTTTATATCAGGTAATATACTTCTTCTTCTATCAACAACCGATTTATTGCTATATTTTTCATATTCATCTTTACTTATTTTTCCTGTCAAATAGTCTAAATATTTACTTATCTTAACATAATATTGACCTTCATATCCAATAGCATCAATTACTTTATTATTTTTATCTAAAAATATTGTTACAGGTAAAGTGTATATTCCTAAATCCTCAATGATATCACCATTATATAAGGTTATATAAAAGTTTTCAGACAAATCCCCAATTAATTTATGTAATTCATCTTTTTTTATCTGTTTTATATCCACTGAATAGCAATATATATCTTTAGTGCTACAAATCTTTTTAAAATTTTTAGCTATTTTAACACTTAATTGCTTATCACTCCTCCACAATAAAACCATTTTTAGTTTTTTATCTTTTAGTGAGTTAGCAAAATTCGATTCTTGCGATGCAAACTTACTAAAATCAAACACATCTCCCTTTTTTATGTTTTTTAGGGGAAAAGAAAAACATATATTTGTAAAAATGAAAAATATTATTATTAAATTTGCAATTCTCATAACTCATCCCCTTTAATTATTTTTTACAGGATGAACTCTGTCATAACTCTTTGGTTTATGACAACCTACGACACAACTGCCACCAGTTTTAGTCTTTGTAAAATTAATAGGAAGCTCCCAACCTCCAGATCCAAAAGGTACAGATTTCCTAACATGCTTTGGCTGATTGGAAGCATGAACTTCGTGACAGGCTTTACAACTTCTTCCCTTACCTTTAATCCTAACATGTAAATAATGAAGGTTTTTGTCCCCATTTCTAAAACCAGTATACTTTGTTGTTGATGCAAATTGTAAAACTTGCTCGTTATGGCAATTAAAACACAAATCATATACCCCTTTTTTATAAGGGTTATAAAACTTTTTAGGAAAAGCCATTTTTAAGATAAAAGGGAATTTCGCACCATGGACATTATGACATGCAGTACAACCATCTGTTTTAACAGGTCCATGAACATATTTAGAATTTTTTACCTTCTCTCCGATATCATCATGACAATCAAAACAAATATTTTTGGTATCACTCAATAGTAATTTACCAAAATCAGAAGAATGAGGATTATGACAATCACCACAATTTCCATCACTGACCGGTTTATGGTTATATTTTGCATTATTAATTGAATCTAATAAATTTTTATTTTTTTTATGACAACTCAAACATAACTCTTTTTCAGATTTTGCATTTAAATGAAACTTAGCATCAGAGTTATGAGGATCATGGCATTTAGTACAACCATCCTTAACAGGTTGGTGCACTACAACTTTCTTAAAACCTTCTTCTTTATCACTATGACACACAAAACATAACTTATCTTTATCTGTTTTTAATTGGAATTTATAATCAGAAGAGTGCGGATCGTGGCAAGAAGAACACTCACCTGCTGCTACTGGTCCATGTAAGTATTTTTTCACAGTTTTATTATTTTCATGGCATTCAAAGCATGTCTTGGACTCGTTTTTACTCTTTATAAAATATTTATTAGTACCTCCATGAGGATTATGACAAGCTGTACAATCACCAGTGCTTACTGGTGCATGCACATTTTCTCCATTCATTTTATTATCGTGACACATAATACATACTGGGCTATCTCCTGTAGGAGATTTAAAATCTATGAAGCTCTTTGGTCTTTCAATATGTTTATTAATTTCCTCATTATTAGCAACATGACATACAGTACACTGGCCTGCAGCTACAGGTCCATGAGCAAAATCAAGTTTTTTAATATCATTATGACATTTTGA
>NZ_JAPNXM010000017.1:0-19043 GCF_049472675.1 Deferribacter thermophilus | reverse complement strand
AAATTAAGCATAATTTAGCAGAAAATAGATTAAATATCAATATGTTATATAAATTTTACTGTGCAACACCCTTATAAATATTTAAATTTTGAGCAAGACTTAGGGCAAATGGCTTTAAGAAAAGCAAAATCATCATATTATCCTGATATTCTATTGAAAAAATATAGAATTAAATTAAAATAATATCAAACAATTATTTGAGAGGTTTTCTATGAACCACATTTCTTTAAAAATTGCTGCTCCAGCTGGTTTTGGTGTAATGAGCATGGGTCCCATGTTTGCAAAAGTATTAAAAAGAGCTGGCTATTATGTAATGGGATATCCTGAATACCCCTCGCTTATAAGAGGTGGCTACAATTCTTATCAACTTATAATATCTGATGAACCTGTTTATAATCCATATAAAAAAACTGATATTTTACTCACTTTCACAAAGTTATCTTTTGAAAAGGAAGATATATCTAAAGATCTAACCGTTATAGCAGATTTTGACAAACTTAAATTAGATAAAAATAATATAGATGCAAAAATTATTGATTTACCAATAAATAAAATCCTTAAAGAAAATAACTTAAAGGAAATTGTGCAAAATACAATGGCATTAGGTTATTTAGCCAGCTATCTAAATATTGAATTTGAAGTTTTCGAAAAAGTTATTAAAAAAACAATGCCAGAAAAGCATCATGAAATAAATATTACTGCATTAAAACTTGGCTATGATTTATGCAATGATAAAATTACAAACAGTTTTGAAACAAAAGATTATAATGATTATGTTATTTTAACTGGAAATGAATCTGCTGCATTATCTGCAATTGCATCTGGTGTGAATTTTTACAGCACTTATCCAATGACACCAGCATCATCTGTACTACATTTTCTTGCTAAATATACAAAAGATTACGGTATTATTGTTAAACATACAGAAGATGAGATAGCAGGTGTCACAATGGCTATCGGTGCTGCTTATGCTGGTGCAAGAGCTATGACAGGGACATCTGGTGGTGGATTTTCTTTAATGGTTGAAGGTTTAGGTTTAGCAGCAATCACTGAAACACCAATATTATTTTTTATTAGTCAAAGGCCAGGCCCTGCCACTGGCATGCCAACCTGGCAAGAGCAAGCAGATTTAAAATTTGTTTTAAATGCATCACAAGATGAATTTGTAAGAGCTGTTTTTACTCCTGGAGATATAACAGAGATTTTTTATGCAGTAAATGAAGCTTTAAATATCGCTGAAAAGTATCAAATCCCAGCCTTTGTTCTTTCTGATAAGTATCTTTCAGAATCGCTATTCATGGATAAATCTTTTAATGTTAATGCAATAAAAATTGAAAGAGGCTTTATCTTTGATGGTAATGCAAACAATCCTTTAGAGTTTTTCCCAAGATACAAAGAGTTCAAAGATGGAATACCTCAAAGAACTTTCCCAGGTACAATTGGTGGTATTCACAAAACTCCAAGTAATGAGCATGATGAATTTGGTTTTGTTAGTGATGATGCAAAAGTAAGAAAAATACAACAAGAAAGGAGATTTAAAAAAGTTAATTCACTTATAAATGATATGCCACAACCTAAACTATACGGTGATCAAACAGCAGATACTACCTTTGTTTGTTGGGGCTCCACTAAAACTGCTCTTTTAGAAGCTATGAAATATAACAAAACTTTTAATTTTATCCATTTTCCTGCTGTACATCCTATTAACTGGAAAGAAACAGAGGCCCTATTAAAAAGTTCAAATAGATTAGTCTTAATAGAAAATAACTTTTTGGGTCAACTCGGTCAAGTAATCGCTGAAAATACTGGGATAATTATAAAAGAAAAATTTTTAAAATATGATGGTAGGCCGTTTTTTACAGAAGAAATTTTAGAATATTTGGGAGAGTAAGCATGAAACCAAACGAATTAAATACAGGCAAAACTCCAGTATGGTGTCCAGGTTGTGGTAATTATGCTATCTGGAATGCTATCAAAGGTGCAATTGCAGATCTAAATCTAAATCCCTGGGAAATTGTAACTGTTTCTGGAATAGGATGCTCTGGCAAAATGGTAAATCATATAAGATGCTATGGTTTTCACTCTTTACACGGAAGAGTTTTACCAGTATCAACAGGGATAAAGCTTACAAACCACAAATTAACTGTAATAGCCAATGGTGGTGATGGCGATGGTTACGGAATGGGATTGGGACATTTTTTACATGCAATGAGAAGAAATATAGATTTAACTTATATAGTTCATAATAATAGGACTTATGGCCTAACCACTGGACAAGCATCCCCTACTGCAGATAAAGGCACTATTACAAAATCTACTCCTGAAGGGGTTTTTGATGAGCCTGTTAATCCAATCGCTTATGCAATTTCTGCTGGTGCAACTTTTATCGCAAGAGGTTACTCAGGAGAAAGCGATCATTTAAAGGAAATAATAAAAAAAGCTATTCTTCACAAAGGTTTTGCTCTCATCGATGTATTACAGCCATGTATATCATTTGCAAAATCATACTCTTATGATTATTATGATAGTAGGATATATTTCTTAGATGAAAATTACGACTCTTCAAATAAAGAAAATGCATTAAAAATAGCCTTTGAAAAGGATAAATTTGCTTTAGGTGTAATTTTTGAGGATAAAAATAAACCTAGCTACGAAGAACAACACTCTGTCCTAAAAGAAAAAACTTTAGTAGAACAAGGTGTAAAAATAAAGAATATCTCAAAAATTTTAGAAAGTTTTAAATAAAAAACTGCATGTAGTTTTAAATTGTATTTTAAACAATTTAATGTTATATTTTTTCAAGTGGGGGTGAATTATGAATATTACTAAAGATATGATAATAGCGGATGTTTTGAAAAAATATCCTAAAGTTGTTGAAGTTTTTGAAAAGTTTAATATGGGTTGTGTTAGTTGTCTTGGAGTACAAAATGAATCTATTGAAAAAGGGTGTATGATGCATGGTATTAATCCTGATGAGTTAGTTAAGGAGCTGGAGAATTTTATAAGTGAAAATTACTAACTTAACGGACAATCTTTTTCTTATAGATCAAAAAGCCACATATACTTGTGGTCTGGACTTAGACGGAGAAGTTGTACTTTTTGATAGCTGTTTAGATCTCTCAATTGCTAAAAAGATTGATAAACTTTTAGGGAAAAAAATTAAAGCTATCTTTCATACCCATTCTCATGCTGATCATGTTGGTGGAGATTTCTTTTTTTATAACAAGTATAGATGTGATGTTTATATTCATAAAAATGAATTATCATTTTTGTCTTATCCATATCTAGAACCCTCTCTGCTTTATGGTGGAGCAGCTTATACTGCAATTACAGGTAAATTTTTAAAAGCAGAAAAAATAGAGACAGCGCTACCTTTTGATAGTGCTCTTGACCTTTTAAAAGAACTAAATATCGAGCTTATAGATTTATCTGGTCACTCACCTGCTCAAACTGGTTTTAAATTTAAAGATGTTATATTCGTAGGAGATGCCCTTTTCTCTGAAGATTTAATAGATAAATACAAAATTTTATACCTATTTTACCCTAAATCATATCTTAAATCTTTAGAGACATTAGAATCACTAGAGTATAAAAAAATTATTTTTTGCCACAAAGGGTACTTATCTAAAGATGAAGCCTTAGAAATTATAAAATCAAATAAATCGCATTTATTCGAAGTATATAAAACAATTTATAAAATTGCAGATGGTAAAACTGCAGAAGAAATTACAGATATTTTAATTGATAGACTTGAAATACACATAAATATGGATTTAATAAGTCTTGTAAATTCAACAGTAAAAGGTTATTTAAGCTGGCTTGAATTGGATAATAAATTAAGAGTTTACTATGACAAAGGGGTAAGATGGAAACAAATACAATAAACAATATAAAATTAATTTTGGATTTTGCCTCAAAACCTTATATATTTTCTGAAGAAATTAAACCTCAAATAAAACCATTTGCACAATATGCTCCAATAAATTTTAAAGAAATTTTTAATAATAGTAACCCAGTAAATGTTGAAATAGGGATTGGAAATGGTGAATTTATTGTTCATTATGCCCAGAAATGGCCTAATGAAAACTTTTTGGGTTTTGAAGTGGTCAAAAAAGTGATCAGAAAAGCTATCAACCGTGTAGAAAAAAATAATCTTAAAAATGTTAAACTAATCCATTTTGACGCCAAATTTTTTATTTCAATTTTTGAAGACAATAGTGTTAAAAGATTTTTTGTAAACTTTCCTGATCCTTGGCCTAAGAAAAAACATCACAAACGCAGACTATTAAAACCTGAATTTTTAAAACTACTATCTGATAAGTTAATTAAGAATGGTGAGCTTTTTATTGCTACAGATCATGAAGATTATAAAAACGAAATTGTTGAAAATTTAATACTTTGCGGCAAATTTAAATCAATATGGAACACCTGGTATAAGGAAGAACTAATTGACTATTTTCCCACAAAATATTACAGAAAGTTTGCTTCTAAAACTGGCGTATATTTTTTTCACTTAAAAAATGAAAAGTAAGTTATACTTAACGCTTTTTATATTTTTTGTGCTAATCAATAATAGTTTATCAGCTAATCTGTGTTCAATAAAAATTGATGGGGTAATTTCACCTGTAACCTCTAAATTTATAGAGCAATCTGTTAAAAAATGTGAAAATAATGATGGTCTAATAATTTATTTGAATACTCCTGGCGGTTTACTTACTTCCACAAGAAAAATTGTACAAACTATCTTTACATCGAAAATACCTATAATTACAGTTGTATCACCACCTGGAGCTAGAGCTGGCTCTGCTGGCGCATTTATTGTGCTGGCTTCTCACTATGCCATAATGTTTGAAGGGACAAATATAGGAGCTGCTCATCCTGTATCAATTTTTGGTAAAGATATTGAAGGAGATATGCGTAAAAAAATAGAAAATGATACTATAGCTTTTATGAAATCCATTGCAGAAAAAAGGAACAGAAATATCGAAAAAGCCATTTTAATGGTAAAAGAATCAAAAAGTTTTACAGCTAAAGAAGCTTTTGAATATAAGCTTATCGATAAAATTGTTTTTAATGAACAAGAATTAAAATCTTACATAAAAAAAGTTTTCAAAACAGAGAATATAGAAATAACTAAAATAGAGCCTACAAGTTATGAAAAAATCAAGTTTTTTCTAAGTAATCCCGATGTACTTGTTTTACTTCTTTTTATTACCCTACTCTCTATTTATCTTGAAATAAAGTTTGGTGGCACCATGATCTTTGCTGGAATTGGGGTAATCTCTTTTATTCTATTTCTAATTGGATTAAATATAATCCCTATTAATTACTTAGCTCTCTTAATATTAATTGGCGGAATTGTTTTATTAATTTTAGAAATCTTTGTCCCAAGTTTTGGACTACTTACAATTTCTGCTATAATTTTAATTACAGTTGGTTTAAATATGCTATTTAAAGTAAATGACAGTATGGGGATAAAAGTGTCAAATTATATGATTTTCACAATTATTCTAATAATTTTAGTTATAGCTTTTATTATAGGAAAATTAATCATAAAAGATTTCAAAAGAAAGCCAGAAACAGGCGCTGAAAAACTTATTGGTATGATAGGGGAAGTTGTTTCTTGGGATGACAATAAAGGGAAGGTTTTTATCAATGGTGAATATTGGGATGCTATCTCCAATAAATCATTTAATAAAAATGATTATATAAAAGTTATAGATGTAAAAGGTTTAACACTTATCGTAGACAAATTAGATACATGAGATTTATTTTTATCAAAGACAAATTTAATAAATATTCAATAAGGGCTATTTCTGCAAGTTTTGAGAAACATTTTGATTTTCCTTACGAAATAATTTCTGTTGAAGCCTTGCTAAAAAGCAAAATTAAAAACTCTGCTATATTTTGCTCATTTAATTCACTAAATAAAGATTTCTACTTCCAATTAGCAAACAAACTAATAAATGACAATATTCTAATCTGCGGTGGACCACACCCATCAGCAAGGAGTGATGAATGCCTAAATTATTTCCATTCTGTTTGCGTAGGTGAAGGTGAAATTACGATAAAAGAAATTGTAAATGATTTATTAAAAAACAGTTTAAAGAAAATATACAAACAAAACATTTTGACAGATTTAAATGAATTTAGCTCTTACCCCAAAAAACACCATATCTTTGGTCCAATTGAAATCACGAGGGGGTGTCTATTTAATTGCCACTATTGCCAAACCCCAAAACTTTTTAAAGGGAAAATAAGGCATAAAAATATTGAATCTATTGCTGTTGATGTTGAGTTTGCTTATAAAAATAAAAAAACAGATTTCCGCTTTATTACCCCTGATGCTGGTATCTATCAATACAACCGTGATATTAATTTAACAGAAATTGAAACACTTTTTAAAACAATTAAATTAATTACAAATAATAATGGTAGAATCTTTTTTGGTTCTTTCCCATCAGAACTAAACCCATTCCATGTAAATGAGGACTTAATAAAATTGATGAAATACTACTGTTCTAACAAAAGAGTAGTAATTGGCCTACAAACAGCTAGTGAAAGATTACTAAAAATTATAAATAGACCAACAGATTTAATAAAAGTAGAAAAAGTAATAAACCTTTTTTTAAAATACGGATTTGGTGTGGATGTGGACTTTATTTTTGGATTACCAGAAGAAACGGATAATGATATAGAAAAAAGTATAAACTGGATAGAAAAATGGAGTTCAAAAGTTAGAGTTCATGCTCACTATTTTATGCCATTACCTGGTAGCTTTTTTGAAAATAAAACACCGACACAAATTAGTGATAAATCTTTAAAGAAACTAAAATCATTAGAAGGTAAAGGAAAAATTTTTGGAATGTGGATTAAACAAATGGAATATAGCAAAAATTTCTTGAATAAAAAAACATTGTGTGATTATATTAAATAAGGAGATCAAATGAAAAATAGAATTGATGACCTAATAGAATTTCCTACTCAATACATTTTTAAAATAATTGGAATAAATACTCAAACTTTTAAAGATAATGTAATTCAACTTTTCCATAATAAAAAGAACAAGACTATTAAGTTTAATCTTAGCAGGTCGAATAAATATTTATCTGTAACTGTTGAAGTAGAAATTTTAGATAAAGAAGAACTGCTTGAAACCTATGACAAAATTAAAAAAATAGAAGGTATAACCTATTTCCTATAAACTGGAGGCTTTTTATGAAAAATTTATACATTTTTTTAGAAAAAACATTTTTTAATTCTCTCACCAAAAAACTTATAGGGAACATTTTTTTTCTCTTTATATTCCAGATTTTATTTTATCTAATTTTTTTGAATTTAAAATCAGAGATTTTACAATACATCTCCAATAACAATCTAAACAAAATACATGACATTTTATCTAATGCAAATTCTTACTACATAGCTATACTCATTATTTCATTCATATCAGCATGTTTTTTATTATTCTTTTTAAGATTGTTAATACTAAAACCAATAAAAATTATAATCGAGATATTTGACGAAATAGGGGAAGGTGAAGCTGATCTCTCTAAAAATTTACCAGTAACAACTTATGATGAATTTAGAACTCTATCAGACAGCTATAATAACTTTATTAAAAAACTAAGAGAAATCATTGATACTGTAAGATCTCATGGCATTCTAATAGCAATAAGCTCTGCAAAAGTAAAAGCAAAAATAAGCAAAGCAACTCTCAATTCAAAAAAACAAGGAGAGTTGGCAGAGCAAGTTTTCAATGCAAGTAATGAAGCAAATGTTGCAATTGCTGAAATCACAGAGAATACCCAGTATGTGACTTCATCAACTCAAAATAATATAAATTCTGCAAAAAACTCTTTAGAGAAAATGAATGAAGTTGCAGATAAAATTCAAAAGGTAAATGACCAGTTTATGCAATTTTTAAATGTTGTTGATATTTTAAGTAATAGCTCTGAGCAGATAAAAGGGGTTTTAGGTTTGATTCAGGATATTGCAGATCAAACAAATTTGCTAGCATTAAACGCTGCAATAGAGGCAGCAAGAGCGGGTGAGCATGGTAGAGGTTTTGCGGTTGTAGCCGATGAGGTAAGAAAGCTTGCTGAAAAAGTAAAATCAGCAACAGATGATATAAACGAAAATATAAAAAATATGATAACAAATGTAAAAACAACAAAAGATGAGAGTTCTCAGATAGTTGATGATGTTAAAGATACTACAGAAATTATTGGTGAAACGGCAAATCAGTTTCAACAAATGATACAAGAATTTGAAGTTAACGGAGAGCAATTATTAAAGATTGCATCAGCTATAGAAGAATTATCTATCACAAATAACGAAATCCATCAAAGAGTTGAGGAAATATACAACCTAAGTCAGGATGTTTTAATAAGCATGGATGAAGCAAACGGTGCTACGGAAGAGCTCAACAAAGAAACACAACTTATGCAGGTACTTGTTTCAAAATTTAAAACAGGTGCTGGTGAGTGCAAATTTGAAACAATAACTGAGTTAGCAAATAAATATAAAGAGCTATGTGTTGAAAAAATTAACAACATTAAAAATAGTGGTGTAAATATTTTTGATACAAATTACAAACCAATTCCTAACACTAACCCACAAAAATACTCAACTGTATATGACAAATATTTTGAAAAGGAGTTACAAAGGATTTATGATGAAGCAGTAAATGAGATACCTGGTGCAATATTTACTCTTTGTGTAGATAAAAACGGTTATGCACCAACACACAATTCGAAATACTCAAAGCCATTGACAGGCAATTATGAACAAGACCTTGTTAGCAGTAGAGATAAAAGGATTTTTAATGACCCTACTGGTATTGCTGCAGCAAGGAATCAAGAAAGATTTTTGCTTCAAACATATATGAGAGATA
Source organism: Deferribacter thermophilus (assembly GCF_049472675.1). Classification (NCBI taxonomy): domain Bacteria; kingdom Pseudomonadati; phylum Deferribacterota; class Deferribacteres; order Deferribacterales; family Deferribacteraceae; genus Deferribacter; species Deferribacter thermophilus. Next base: position 10,147 of record NZ_JAPNXM010000017.1, on the reverse strand, counting down.
CTGGAGAAATTATTTGTGATTTATCAATGCCTATTTTTATAGATGGCAAGCATTGGGGTGCTATCAGAATTGGATTTGATCCTGCAGTAGCTTTTTGTTTAAATAAATAGAGGTTTAAATAAATAGAGGGTGTTGCAAAGTAATAAATGCTCAAGTTCCAGATTGCTTCGCTAACACTCGCTATGGCAACAATACAGCCATTGCGAGGAGCGAATGCGACGAAGCAATCTCATTATTGTGATAATTAAAATATATAAGCCCGTTTGCAACATCCTTAATGAGGATAATAATTATGAAATTAATTTTTAAAATATTATTTATAATATTGATAGTAAGTAGTTTTGCTTATAGTGAACTTTTTAAGCTTAAAAATCCAAACTATAAAAAATTTATTCAAAGTTATGACAAAAAAATTAAACAGTTTTCAATAGGAAACCGAACATATGTAAAAGGGGATAAAAATGAAATTTTGAAATACTATAATGAAGATGAACTGGAATATGTAAAACCTGTTAAAAGAGAACTTTTTTACATACCAAATGATGAATTTTTTGCTCAACAATGGTATTTAGATAATGAATATGATACTGATATCAACTGGCCAGAAGCAATTGATTTAGTCAATAGTAATGATGAACTTATTGTTGCTGTAGTGGACTCAGGTATCGTTTACAATCATGTAGATTTAGAAGGGAAAATTTTAAACGGTGGGGATTTTGGTAATTATGGCTTTTCATTTTGCGATTCTGATAACACCACTTACGATATAGTAGGACACGGAACACATGTTGCAGGTATAATAGCTGCAAATACTGACAACGGTTTTGGCATTGCAGGAATTACAGATAATAAAGTCAAAATTTTAAATTTAAAAATCGCTTGTGGAACATATGCAAGTATAACAATTGATGATGAATTAGAAGCTATCTCAAAAATTCTAGATTTAATAGATAAAGGTTACCCTATAAAAGTTGTAAATATGAGTTTAGGTGGTATCGAATATAGTAATGATGAATACTATGCAATACAGAATTTAATCAATAAAGGGGTTATTGTAGTTTCTGCAGCTGGTAATGATGGTGATGATATTAAAAATTATCCTGCTGCTTACAATGGTGTAATAAGTGTGGGAGCTACACAAGAGGATGGTTCCCTTGCATCCTATTCTAATTATGGTGACTGGGTAGATATTTACGCTCCAGGAGATTATATAATCAGCACCTACAATGAATCCCTTTTAAAAGATATATCTAACCCATATTTATTAATAAATGAGGATTTTTTAGGAAGTATTGACAACCTCAGTATTGGTTGGCAATTAGACAATAATTGGCAATTAGACAATAATTATTTAACTTTTTCAACAAATAGTTATGTTAATTGCAATAATAACTATATTGTCACTCCACCATTAAACACATCTCAATTACAAAGTTTTAGATATAAGAAGTTCATAGCTTATGCTAATATTAATACCGATAATGGTTCAATAGTCGTTTATAGGTCTTTTGATAATGGTTCCTCTTGGATAAGACTAACAAGTCAAACTGGCATACCAAATAATAAATTTTACTATATTGTATCGGACATTACTACATCTCAAAATGTAATATACAAAATATGCTATGAGGGTGGTGCTGGTGAAGTAAAAATTGATTTTTTAAAGATTGGAGGGAGCAATAAACCAGATGCTTTTATTCATGAATCTGGCACTTCTATGGCTACACCTGTTGTTTCTGCAGCAGTGGCATTAGCACTTTTAGAAAATCCTTCACTAACTGAATCAGAAATAGAAAATATCCTTTACTCAACAGGTGAAGATTTAAAAAATTATACTGGGAAAAGATTAAATTTATACAGTTTTTTGTATTCAATTAAAAATGGACAAAATAATGAAAGTGGTGGCGGTGGAGGCTGTTCAACAGGTAGTTCAAACCATTTGATATTTCTTATAATACTGCTAATATACAGATTTAAAATAAGGCTAAAAAGAAATAAGCTATAAATTACTTACAAAAGATATTAATTCATTTTCCAAAGATACAGCCGATGTTTTTAATCTCTTATCTATGTTGTATAATTTTTCTATTAATTTAGAAAGCTCTTCAAGTTTCCATTTATTTGCTGCAGCTTTTATTTGCGAAATTTTATAAGCATGACCACTAACAAGATCTGGGTTTACTTTATAATAAAATATTTCGATTGCTCTTTTAGAAAAAATATAAAAAATCATATTAAAATTTTCATTTGCCATGACCATATCATTTATATATTTCAATACTGACTTCTTATCTTTCAAAAAAAATGATTCAATAAATTTAAAAATTGTACCGACATTTGTGAAACTAATTAACTTTATAATTTCATCAAAACTTTCTATTTCTCTATTATGAAAATATATCGAGATTTTTTCTGCTTCTTGTTTTATCAGTTCAATATTCCTTCCACAAAGCTCATAGATTTCTCTTGCTTCATTAAATTCTAACTTTACACCTTTAGAATTAAATATCTCCATTATTTGGACAACCTGATCTTTATATGATAATTTTTGCTCTTTAACATTTTCGAAATTATCAATAATCAATTTATCCACATTTTTTAGATTTTCAGCAGTAAAAATGATATGGGATTCGCCACTTTCTACAAAATGATGCGCATTTTTTGAAATATCTGATATTTTATCAATATTTTTTACAATTAAATACTTATCTTGATAAAATAGAGAATATGTAAAAATAAATTCTACAGCTTCTTCAAGACTAAAATTTTCCTCATTAAACCTCTTAATTTCAAAATGATCATCTTTAGGGACTAATTCATTTAACTTTTCTTCAATAAAATTACTACTACCTATTATCAGTATTTTTTTCTTTGTAGTCATGTAAAAAATCCATCAAAATACTATTCAAACTTTTTATAAAGGCATTTTTTCTATTGTTCAAAGTTTCAGTAATATTTGTACTAATTGTATAAGAATTTGCATCAGAAAAACTTTTTTTATATATCACCATCCCTTCTCTTTTAACCACAATTTCAACATCAATACTCAAATCTGAAGATATTGCTCTTGAATAAGACTGCAAAATTTTGCTTTTATAATCTATCGTTTTTAAACTTACAAATAAATTAGAAGCTGTTTCTTTCTTTTTAGTTAATAAATTGTATTTACTAAAAAAATCATTTACTTCAGAAGTTAAAATAGTAGAAAACTCTGATTCTGCCGTATTATTATGAACTTCAGCAATATAAAATTTTTCTTTAATACTAAAATCATCAAGTCCAGCTATCCTATATCCGCAGGACAGCTGGACAAATATTACCAACAACAAAACAAAATATTTTTTCATTTAACTACCAAGCTAACGAGCTTATTAGGCACATAAATCTCTTTTATTAACTGTTTACCATCAATATAGTTTTTAACTTTTTCGTTTTCTTTAGCAAGTTTTATAGCTTCATCTTTATCAATACCTCTTGGCACATTGATTTGAGCCCTAACTTTTCCATTTATTTGCACAGCGATAGTTATTTCATCTTTTACAGTAAATTTATCATCATAAGCTGGCCAGTCAGCTTTTGATACATACCCTTCAAAACCACACCTATTCCATAACTCTTCAGCAACATGAGGTATAAACGGAGAAATAATTTTTATCAGCTTTACAAGTGCATCAGCAAACAGAGCTTTTTCTGAATCTGTTGATAATTTTGGTTCTATCAGATATAAATTGTTTGTAAATTCCATAATAGCTGCAACTGCTGTGTTAAGTTGAAAACGCTCAATGTCGTTTGTAACTTTTTTAACAGTCAAATTAGTATGGTATAAAATCTCTTTTTCAATCTTACCATCTGAATTATAATTTTTACCACAATACTCTTTAATCAAATCTATATGATTTACTACCAATCTCCAAACCCTATTTATAAAACGAAAAGCACCTTCTACCCCTTGCTCACTCCATTCCAAATCTTTTTCAGGTGGCGCTGCAAAAAGTGAAAATAGTCTTGCTGTATCGGCACCATACTGGTCAATCAGGGCTTCAGGATCCACCACATTCTTTTTAGACTTACTCATCTTTTCAATTCTACCGACAATTACATCTCTACCACAATGTTTACATTTTCCATCGATAACTTCTTCGGGAAATAACCAGTTGTGTTCCTCACATCTGTAAGATTCCTTACAAACCATCCCCTGAGTCAAAAGTCTTTCAAAAGGCTCATCAAAATTTATATAGCCCAAATCACGCAACACCTTGGTGTAAAACCTTGAATACAACAGGTGAAGGATAGCATGCTCTATACCACCAATATATTGATCAACTGGCATCCAATATTCTGTTTCATCTTTATCAAAAATATTCGTGTCACAATGAGGCGAACAATACCTTAAAAAGTACCAACTTGACTCAACAAAAGTATCCATTGTATCAGTTTCTCTTCTAGCATCTTTACCACATTTTGGACATTTTACTTTTACAAACTCCTCACACTGCTCTAAAGGATTGCCTGCACCAGTTATTTCCACATCGGTAGGCAACTTAACAGGCAAATCTTCAAAAGGAACAGGTACAATTCCACAATCATCACAATAAATTATAGGTATTGGTGTCCCCCAATATCTCTGTCTTGATATCCCCCAATCTTTCAATCTATAATTTACAGTTTTTTTACCAACTCCAAGCTCTTCTAAATATTTAATAATTTCTTCTTTTCCTTTTTCATTATCCAAACCATCAAATTTCCCAGAATTTACCATTTTTCCTGGGCCGGTATAAGCTTCTGTCATCTTCTCTGGATCTAACTGTTCACCATCAGGCTGAATCACCACAATAATGTCTAATCCATACTTTTTAGCAAACTCAAAATCTCTCTGGTCATGAGCAGGAACAGCCATAACAGCACCAGTACCATAATCCATCAATACAAAATTTGCGATATAAATAGGTATTTTTCTACCATTTACAGGGTTTATAGCATATCTACCCGTAAAAAACCCCTTTTTCTCCTTATCTTCTGCTGTTCTACTGATTTTATCCTCTTTTAATATCTCATTTATAAAAGCTAACCCTTCCTTTTCAACTTCAGTGCCTGATAACAGTTTTTTTGCAATTGGGTGCTCTGGTGCAATAGACATAAATGTGGCACCATACAAAGTGTCAGGTCTTGTTGTAAAAACAGTAATTTTTTCATCAATCCCATCAACCTCAAAATCTATCTCAGCCCCCACTGATTTGCCAATCCAGTTTCTTTGCATTGTAAGAACTCTTTCTGGCCAGCCAGAAAGTTTATATGTATATTCAAGTAATTCCTCAGCATAATCAGTAATCTTGAAAAACCACCCTTCAATCTCTTTTATCTCCACTTCGTTTGAACATCTCCAGCATTTACCATCTTCAACCTGCTCATTAGCCAACACTGTATTACAATCAGGACACCAATTTACCAATGATGTTTTTTTATAAGCCAACCCTCTATTAAACATCTCAATAAATATTTTTTGTTCCCATTTATAATACTCTGGATCACAAGTTGCAATTTCTCTATCCCAGTCATAGCTCAAACCAAGCATTTTAAGCTGTTTTTTCATATACTCGATATTTGAATAAGTCCATTTGGCGGGATGAACCTTATTCTTTATAGCAGCATTTTCTGCAGGCAAACCAAAAGCATCCCACCCCATTGGGTGTAAAACATTATAACCTTGCATCAACTTATAACGAGCTATCACATCACCAATTGCATAATTTCTAACATGCCCCATGTGGATTTTCCCTGATGGATAAGGGAACATTTCTAAACAATAATACTTCTTTTTACTATTATCAGCTTCGCATTTAAAAACTTTTTCAGATTCCCATTTATTTTGCCATTTCTGCTCAATTTCTGCAGGGTTGTATTTCATAAGTATTTCCTCCTGATATTTTTACAGTAATAATAAGATTTATAAAAATAAAACGAATAAATCAACGATTAATTTTTTTTGGATAAAATAATAAAGTTATTATATTTAAAATAATAACTGCTCCCAAAATTATGATTACTCTAATAAATGGCTCATGAAATGCAATTCGAATTCTTACAATTTGATACATAGTAAATAACCATATAAGAATATTAATCAATGAAAAAGCTCTAATAAGATATTTTTTAACTTCCACTTTTAAAAAAATTATTACTATAGATATCAAAAAAAGCACTGTTAAAAAAATATTTGAATGTCTTAAAAAGTGAGCAGCAATCATCAGCTGATTTAATATAAAAATTAGACCATAAAAAAACATAAATCCCCCATCTTTTTGCTTAAGAATAATTAATTTTATTAAAAAATAAAGTATAAATTTACTTGAATTAAAATTAATATAGTTTTATATTAGAACAAATGAACAATTATAGGAGTGTTATATGTTAAATGATTATGAAATCGAAAGACTGTCATATCTTTTTAAAATACTGGGTGATCCAACCAGAATCAAAATCTTAAGTCTCTTAGACAAAATGGAGTTATGTGTAAATGATATAGCTGATAAATTAAATATCTCCATTTCTGCTATCTCACACCAGCTAAACAATCTTAAAGTTGCAAAACTAGTTAAAAGTAGAAGAGAGGGCAAAAACATCTATTACACTTTAGATGATGACCACGTGGAAAAACTTTTTGAAAACGCTTTGGAGCATATAAGACATGGATAAGAGAAGATATATTCTAAAAAATTTAGATTGCCCAGGTTGTGCTGCAAAAATCGAAACAGCTCTTCAAAAAGGTCTCAATGACAATACTATCAATGTTAACTTTACAAATAAAACCGTCCTTTTAAAAAAAGAATACTTTAACACAGCTAATGAAATTGTAAAAAACACAGACCCAGGTGTTGAATTAATCGATTTTAGTAAAATAAATAATGATAATGAACAGTTTAACAAAAAATTTATCCTTACAAAAATATTTTTATCTCTCTTTTTCTACACAATTGCATTAATTTATAAAAATATCTCTGCGCCAAACTTAACTATTGAATATCTTTTATTCCTTATACCCTACTTTTTAATTGGATACCCTGTAATTTTAAAATCATTGAACAACTTAAAAAATAGACAGCTTTTTGATGAAAATTTTCTAATTGTTGTTGCTACAATTGGAGCTATCTTTATCAAAGAGTTACCAGAAGCTGTTGCGGTAATGCTTTTTTACAACATTGGAGAATTTTTACAAGATCTGGCTGTAGATAGATCTAAAAAATCGATTACTAATTTACTTTCCCTAAAAGTAGAATACGCCACTGTAATTAAAAATGAAAAATATATCACTAAAAAACCAGATGATGTAAATGTTGGTGAAATAATTGTAGTAAAACCAGGTGAAAAAATTCCATTAGATGGGGTAGTGATAGAAGGTGAAAGCTTTATAGACACATCAGCACTAACTGGAGAGTCTAAATTAAAAAAAGTAAAAGAAGGTGATGAAATATTATCAGGGATGATTAATGATAGTAACCTTTTAAAAATAAAAGTTACAAAACCCTATTCAGAATCTACAATATCTAAAATTTTAGATTTAGTGGAAAACGCCACAGAAAATAAGTCAAAAACCGAAAAATTTATTACAAAATTTGCTAAAACCTACACTCCTATAGTTGTTTATACTGCAGTCTTTATAGCTTTTATACCTCCATTAATTTTACAGGAAAGTTATACTTTATGGATTTATCGTGCTTTGATATTACTTGTTATTTCCTGCCCTTGCGCACTTGTAATATCGATACCACTTTCTTATTTTGCTGGGATAGGCAAAGCAGCTAAAAATGGAATTATCGTAAAAGGTAGTAATCATTTAGAAGCTTTAACAGATACAGGAGCTGTAGCCTTTGATAAAACAGGGACTTTAACAGAAGGTGTATTCAAAATAAATAAGATAGTAACTAAAAACGGGGCTACGGAGGAAGAAATCTTAAGATTTGCTGCTTATGCAGAGTTTAACTCAAACCACCCAATAGCAAAAGCAATACTCAGTGAATACGAAGATGAAATAGATATAAATCAGATAGAAGAATATGAAGAAATTAAAGGTTATGGTATAAAAACAAAAGTATCCGGGAAAACTGTTTTAGTGGGAAATGATGGCCTTATGCATCTTATGAATATAGAACATGATGATTGTGATGTTGACCACTCAGTGGTTTATGTTGCAGTAGATAACAAATTCTTGGGATACATTTTAATCGATGACATAGTAAAAAGCGAATCAAAGTTAGCTTTGGATAAACTTAAAAAACTTGGTATCCAAAATATAATTATGCTGACTGGGGATAATTACAGTGCTGCCTCAAAAATTGCAAATCAAATAGGAATTAAAGAATTTTACGCAAACCTACTCCCACAAGATAAAATAAAAAAAGTAAATGAAATTAAAGAAAAGTTATCAGCACAAAATAAAAAGAAAAGAGTAGTTTTCGTTGGTGACGGGATTAATGACGCCCCAGTGATTGCCGTTAGTGATGTAGGGGTTGCTATGGGAGGTATTGGAAGCAGTATCACAATAGAAGCAGCAGATATCATTATAATGGATGATAGCCCCATATCTGTGCCAAAAGCTATCGAAATTTCTAAACTTACCAAAAAAAATGCAAAGGAAAACATCATATTCTCTTTAGCTGTAAAAGTCATCTTTGTTACTTTGGGCATAGCTGGTACTGCAACAATGTGGCAGGCAGTATTCGCGGATGTGGGGGTGGCACTAATAGCCGTTTTAAACTCAATGAGAATTTTTATTAAAAAGTTAAATTAACAGAGCTAATTTTAAAACAAATGAATTGAAAAGTTGATTATTTGTTTTTTAGTAGAAAATAAAAATTGACAACATATATTTTGTTAAATAAATTAATTGTCAAATTTAATTTTATTTATATGTTTGGTTGATTTTTCAATTAAACAGTGTTATATTTTATTAGAAATATTAATGAGAGGTGAGATGTGACTTACAAATCAAATGTAAAACTTGTTCAATCAGTTTTACACGCATTACAACTATTTGAAGTATTTAGAACCAGTGAAAATAAAGATGAGTTTGGAGTGACAGAGCTCAGCAAAGCGCTTGGCTTGCATAAAAACAATGTTTTTAGGCTTCTTGCAACACTTGAGTCAAGAGGCTATATCGAGCAAAACCCTGAAACCGAAAACTATAGATTAGGGATAGAAATCTTCAATCTTGGACAGCAGTTTATCAATAAACTAAATATTTTAAAACTTGCAAGACCTTTTATGGAAAAGATTGTAGCTGAAGTTAATGAATCAATTTATATAGGGATTTTAAGAAAAGGTTTTGTGGTTTATTTAGATATGGTTGAAGCAAATCAAAATGTAAGAGTTGTATCTAGGGTTGGAAAAGATGTCCCTGCATATTGCACAGCTATTGGAAAAATACAGCTTGCTTATGCGTCAGAAGAAGAAATCAATAGTATGTATATGGGTGCAAGACTAAAAAGATATACAAACAACACTATCACATCGTTGCCTGAATTGAAAAAACACCTAAAAGAGGTATTAGCAAACGATTATGCACTTGATAATGAAGAATTCGAAGAAAGAGTAAGGTGCATAGCTGTACCTATAAAAGATTATTTAGGCGTACCTGTTGCTGCTTTGAGTGTTACTGGCCCAGCATGCAGGATGACGGATGATAAAATATTTAATGAGATTTATCCTACAGCTAAAAAGTATGCCAGAGAGATTTCAAAGCGTTTAGGCTGGCAAGGATAATTTTTTAAAAAAGTGCTTGACTTTGTTAAATAATTTTTGTAAAAACACCCTGCTTTTGATGGATGAGCCCAGGTAGCTCAGTCGGTAGAGCAGAGGACTGAAAATCCTCGTGTCGGTGGTTCGATTCCGCCCCTGGGCACCATCTTTTCTACATTCCTTTAAGTTTCTTACAAAATTCTATAAAAAATTCTTGCAACACGTGTGGTAACTCAAGCAATATTAGGCTGTTACACAATTGACCAACTTTTTGATATCAATATAAAAGATTGCTTCGTCGCTACCGCTCCTCGCAATGTTCTATGTTAAATGTCAAGTTTTTTTAAATATTAGTTAATATTTTACCAGAATAATTTTCATCATAAGCTACTCCTCTCAATAATATCGCATATAT
>NZ_JAPNXM010000016.1:0-21138 GCF_049472675.1 Deferribacter thermophilus | reverse complement strand
ACCGCTCACCAACAGCGGAACGCGTTTATATATAATTTCTACTCTCTTGTCAACTAGTTTTTTTAAAAAATTTAAAACATCTAAAAAATATTAATTTTTCAAATTGGGAAAATTAATATAACTAAATTTTATAAAATTTCAACTGGTTTTTTTAATAAATTCGGCTATTTTTTTAATGTCATCATCTTTAGCTGCAGCTATATTTTCATAAGTAATTGCATCATATATTTCTTTACGATGAACACTTATATTTTTAGGTGCATCAACTCCAAGTCGAACTGATTTGCCGCTTATACTAACGACTTTAACTTCTATATCATCCCCAATGATTATGCTTTCACCTATTTTTCTTGTTAAAACCAGCATAAATATTAATCACCTTCAAACAATGGAGTTTTGATTTGATATTTATCATCATCCAAAATTATCTGTTTTGCAAGTTTTTTCCCTAAATTCACAACCAAAGGAGCTCTCAAATTGATAGTTGCCTCTTTTGGATTATCAGGAACAACAACAATCCCAAAAAATGTTAATTCATTTAAATCCTTAGCTTGCAGAACCTTTAACTCTCTTTTTGGAATTACAGGATTATAGTCATTAAAATAACTTTTGATTGGCAAAACAACAAAAGCCACATTTGGATCTTCTACAGAGTGAAACCATAAAAAAGGAAAATACTCATCATCTTCTAATAATAGAAAATCATGCAAATCTGGAAAACCAAATAAAGGTGAAGCAAGGGTAATTAGATCACTTTCTTTATATTTGATCTGTCCAACTTTTTTTGAATCCAAAACAAACTCTTCCATATCTTTTTCCAATAATACTTTTTTGTTCATTTTATCCTCCTAATTTATCTCAAAAAATCTAAAATTGAAATCTGTAATAATCTTGATGTTGCTGCCAATGCTGCATGGTATGCCTGTTGCGCTAACTGCAACTGTGTGATCGCATCTGTAATATCTACTTCTCTCGAGCCAAGATATTTAGCTTTCAACTCCTCATTGCTCGTTGTAAAGGTCGTATGAAAATTTATTACACTATCAACTCTATTTTGTCGTGTCCCAACAATTGTCAACGCTTCACCTATCTGGGTTTCTGCCCTATCTAATATAGGTAGTTCATAGTCAATTCCAGAGCCTACTGTGGCAGTAAAAGAATCTGTAGCATATAAGTCACCTTTATCAAATCCTAATTTAACACCATCAGCAACTTCATAAGTTTTGCCAGCAGTATCTAAAGAAACTTCATTAATTAGCTCACCTGTCGGCTCACTACTCACCTTTATTTTGACCTCATCACCAGCTTTGTAAAATCCCAAAGTGCCTTCATAATCACCAGAGACATGCAAATTAGAAAATGAACCACTACCTGTCAAAACCAATCTGTTACCCACATTTCCAACTGTTACAGAAATACCGTTTGCATCCAATTCATACTGAATAGTACTTTTTAGTTCATCAATACCACTATAGTTTTTAGCCTTAATTGAGATATTATGTTCAGATCCATTATTATCATATATTGTCAATATCACATTTTCATGAGGATAATCTGACAAATCAATAGTTGCGTCTTTTTGACCAAAAACAGTATTAATGTAATTTGTATCTCCAAAAAATTGGTTAGCTGTATTATTATCATTAGTAGTCACACTTATTTCTTGAGTGCCTTTTCCTGAGTTAAATAATATTTTATTATTTTGATCATCAAAACTCACTGTTATTCCATAATTTCGCAAATCACTATCCTGATTTAATGCATCTATAAATGTATTTACATCCAAAACTCCACTTGTATCAAAATCTATAGGATAGTTTAAAGATACAATGCTATCATTAGTTTTTATGTTAAGTGTAAAATTGAGATTGCTAAAATCTGTTGGTGAATTGACTGAATAAGTTAATTCATTTTGTAAAAAAAATTCATTTTTATTATCCACTGACTCAACTTGATAAACCCATTTATCATTATAATTACCACGGAATTCCCCATCTAAAAATGGGTTTGCAGTGGATCTAAAGTTTTCATCTCTCCAAGCGGAAGGAGCACCTATACCACCTTGAGCAATATTTAGATCTAAAGCATCATATAAATTCTTAAGTGTTTTAAAAACATTTACATTTTCTCCATCTTGAATAATATTCATATCACCAAAATTCAGATTACTATTGGCTTTCAATGCAAGATCAAATATAACATCAGTATTTAATATATCTGAGTTTATTAAAACTTTTACACCATAACCCAAATCAAGCTCTTTATTTGAATAATTCGCACTAAAATTATTAATTTCTTTTATAGTTGATGTTCCAGATGTTACTTTTAAAATATCATTGTTATAGTCATATTCAAAATGCCAAGTACTATCTACACCACCAGTATACTTACCTGAGAAAACAACATTTTTATTTACTTCAGGGTATCCTATACCAGTATTACTTTCGTTAATATTTAATGTAAACCTACTTATTCCATCCCTTAAATCTTCAACTATAAGCTGACCTTCACTTATAGAAGCATCTACACTGTTATCATACAGGTTTTCTATAAACTTTAAAAAATCTCCTACACTTTTACTCTCATTATATGATGGAAATATATCACTCCTAGGGGTTGAAAAATCATGATCCACTAAATTATTTAGTGAATCATATAGCGATGTATCAAAATAAATATCATTCCCCTTATCAACATTTAAGTACTCAAGTGTTATCTTATAACCATTTATGCTCCCATTACCCACATCTACTTTAATATTTTTTAGTAGCCCTTTATCCTTGAGTGCACTCTCAATGTTGTTAAGTGTATCTTGAATATTTGATCCAGTAGAAAATAAAACCTCTACTCCATTTATAATAAGCTTATAATCGGTATTTGGAGATAAGTTATCAAAAGAGTTAAACATTGGTGATAAATTATTACTATCAAACTCTTCAAAATCATCATAACCAAAGAAAAATCTTCTTGATTTTCCAAATGCAACAAAATTGCTATCCCCCGGATTTTGTTCAAAACCGAGTTTATTGTTTTGACTACCTATTACCGTTAATCTCACATAAGCACCAGCTTCTGTAGTAGCTAATAAGATTTTATCGCCATCAGCATAAGCTATAACATAATCTCCAAGCCCTTGATTTGATAATTTGTTATTAATTGTATCTACAACAGCTTCAACATCTTCATACGCTTTTTGGTCAAGAGTTATTTTCTCACTATAACCACCATATTCAACAGTAATTGTTCTTTCATCTTCTGTAGCTTTTGTCATATCGAGAACTACACTGTTTGCTGACCACAGTTTAGCAACACCTACTGGCATACCAAGATGATCAGTACCACTTACCTCAATATAATCAGCTTCAGAAACATTTATATTGTCTATTTCTAAAAATTTAGCAGTTTCCGTTATAGGCAAACCATTTATTGTATTAAAGCCCGTACCTTTTAGTATTCTATTTGTTGCTAAAAATACATCTTTGCCAGTAAGATTTAATGTTACATCTTGCGAATAACCAATTTTGGCATTTATTTTCCCTTCATCGCCGTGATATCTAATATCATCTCCAGGCTTATAATTAAAAGAAATCTTTGCTCCCTGAAAATCGCTAAAATTATCTTCCGATAATTTTATTCCAAACCCAACTCCTAAATTAATAACTTTGTTAGGGCTGTATTTTACATACATTTCTGTGGTAGCAATATTCCCATTTTTTGCTGATTCATCACTACTATTTGAATCTATAAAAACTTTATTGCCAGATGAATCATACAAAATAACTTTTATTAACTCAGCACTTCCATTGACTTTTTGAATATCGACAGTGTAATTCCCTTCATCAATCTCTTTTAAATCTGCAAAAGTCCTTTTTTTAATTATTTCAAGGCCTTGACTACCACTATCTATCGTAACACCTTTTATTTCTTTATTATCATAACTAAAAGGTTTTGTATCTGTTTTATATCCAGCAAAAATGTATCTTCCAAAATAATTAGCATTTCCGATACTAACCATTGAATCAAGGATATTTTTTACATCACCTGCTAAAGCCTTTCTACTTGTTTCATTTTGAGAATCATTCAAACCAGCAAGTGCATACTCATTTTTTGCTTTACTAATAAGTGATGATGCATTTTGTAATTCATTATCTTCATTTGTAAGCCATGTTAACGCATTATCAGCGTTTCTTTTGAATTGCTCCATTTCATCAATCATTCTTTGAATATTTATAGCACTTGCATAATATACAGGATCAGACTCAGGGTTTAATAGATTTCTCCCTTTATTAACTTTATCATTGGCAATTGTCATGCGCTCTAAACTTTTTCTTATATTATCCTGATTTTTAATATACAAAGTGTTAAAAGTAACTCTCATAAATTACCTCTATCTACCAACTGTACCTGTACCATTTATCAACCTATCAAGCATCTCATCAACAGCAGTAATAAATCTAGCATTAGCCTCATAAGCTTTTTGAAATTTAATTAGATTTGTAAACTCTTCATCCAAGGATACACCTTTTACTTCATCGAGTTTCAAAGTTAACTGATTAACTGCTTCTCTCTTAGCATCAAGATATGTATCCACCTCTCTTTTATCACTTGCAATCTGAGATACAAAAACCGTATAAAACTGATCAAAAGTAATACCTTTCGAATCAAAGGCTTTTTCATATTTTAGATTTGAAATTTCAAGCGCAACCTGATTATCCCCTGGTTCACCTGTTTTACTAGTTGCAATAAATGAATTGTCATTTTTAACTATATCATTAAGTTCTATCGATTTGGCATCTACCCCTTTAAAATAACCATATAAACCTAAGGCAGCTAAAATATTTGAATTATCTTCACTAAAACTAAAAGTATATCCATCTTCCACCTGAATTTTTAACTTTCCACCTTCAGACAGAAAAGCTTGTATCCTTCCACCTGCTGGGTTACCATCCGCTTGAGAAATCTTTTCAATTACTGAATTTAAACTATCTTTTGATGGGTCAACTTCTATATCAAAATCGTTAACTTTAAGACCTTCAGAGTTGTAAACAGTAATCCTAAAAACCCCTTTACTCACATCATAAGGCAATTTACCTGGATCTTCGGAAAATTTATAACTAGGATTTTCAACACTATTTGTAGAAGTAATTTGGCTAAATCGTTTTAATCCTTGTCCTAATGAATGTAATTGGTTTGTCTTTAGGATTAAATTCTTTGCAAATTCATCTAATGAATTTAAATAACCTTTTAATATTTCATCCCTTGATTTTAGCTCAGCATAAATCCTACCCGAACTGATTTTATCAGTTATGTTAACCTGTGCTTTATCTATTAAACTTGCTCCCCAATATATATCATAGTGTCCATCATTTTCATCGTTCTCAACAACATACAAGTTATTTGGAGTAGATCCATCTACTATAGCAATCCCTCCAACAAATACGCTCATTTGCCCATCTTTTCTTTCAAATGTTTTGATGTTAACAAGTTCTGCTAATTTATTTAATAATAGCTCTCTTTTATCTCTCATATCATTTGCATGATCACCACCAGATTCAGTTTTTGCAATTTGGAAGTTATAATATGCTATATTCTTTGCTATATCATTTATTTCATTTATATATTCCTTAATATTTTCATCTGCCCTATCTCTAAGAGCCTCTATAGATTGATAACCTTCATGAATCTTTTGAACCAGAGTTTTACTTTTTTCTATTAAAGCCACTCTTTTTACTGTAGCTTCATCAGAATTATCTGGAGCAGTGTTTGCTAAATCACTCCATGCATTAAAATAATCTTTTAGCGCATCACCAAGCCCTGATCCAGCTTCAAGCTCATTAAAATAGATCTCAACATTTTCTAAAGCCTGTTGTAAGGATTCGTAGTATTTTAACCCTGATGTTGATTCCCTAAGATTTTTAGCCAAAACATCATCGTATGTCCTCATAACCGAAGAAACCTTTGCCCCTCTCCCAAAAGGGCCAGGGTGAACCAATAGAGGAATTTCAGTTTCAATACTTATCCTTTGCCTTGAGTAACCTTCTGTATTTACATTCGCAATATTATGACCTGTGACATCTATACCTGCCTGAGAAACCATCAATCCAGAAACACCTGTTTGAAATATTCCAAAAATATTTGCCATGTTAACCCCTATTAACTACTCTACTATAAACTGGAGCCCCTTTTGGACTATAACCACTTTTTTCATCCATAACGCCAACTCTTGAAAAAAAGTCAGAAATAAGCTTTAAATTTGTATTATAAAGAACTTTTACTTTATTATTTTCAGCAGATATCTTATCAATAAGCGCTAAAAGTTCATCTCTTAAGCTTATTATCTCTTCTCTTAATTTGTGATCTTCCAAATTCTTTAGAATATCATCTATATTATTAATTTCTATATTCAATTCATCCTTTAATTTTTTTTCAATATTCTTCCTAGACTCCTCCAACATTTTTTCTTTATAAAAAAATGTATCTTTAATTTTAGGTAACTCCATCATTCTATCTATATCCCAGTTGATAATAATATCTTTTTCGTCCATAAGTAATTGATATAGCTCTTCATATAGTCTTTTCTGGTCTTTGAGCACAGAAATAAGGTTCTGGATTGTTTCCATTATAGCCTCCAATTTTAATATCTGTTAAGAGTTGCAGTTAGAAGAGATTATCTATTGCGAGGTTTACTATCTTTTCTGCTACTTTTTTACCAGTAACATCGTAAGTGCCGGCTTCTATACTTTTCTTTAACTGGTCAATTTTTTCTTTCCTAACATCAGACGCTTCTTTAATCTTTTGTTTTAAATTATCTATCTTTTGTCTGTCAACGGAAAACTCAACCCTATCCTTCTTTTCAGATCTTACATCAACATTTTTATTATCTCTTTGAATATCTTTCTTATTATCAATTTTTACCAAATTTTCATAACCTAATTTAACCTTATCTTCGATCCTCATAATTGCCTCCAACCACGCCTATAACAAATATCGGCACTTACTGTTTAAACTTTAGCAAAAAATATAAACTTAAACAACCTCTTCTAACTGCAACTAAAAAAAGTTAAGCAACAATTATGCCAAAATATTTTTATGATTTGCTCTATTTTCTGTTATTTTTTTCCCATAATTAGAGTAAACATTTCCCACCAAGTTTTTTGATAAAAATTCGAACAACAGATCTTTCACACCATTGTTGCTCTTTTCTGCAGCTAATTTTGATACTTCCATATAAAGCATATCACGATATATATCATCAGCTAGTGATTTTTTTAGTAAGCCATCATTAAATACTGTTTTATTTGTTTTAAACATTTCATGGTAAAGCAATGCTTCAAAATCTGCACAAGCCTTTTTAAGCTTTTCAAGTTTTAATTCTTGATGAGAAAAGTTATCAACTTTTGACACTTTCATCAAATTACCTCCAAATCCCCTTGTAAAGCACCTGCTGCTTTTATAGCCTGCAATATTGCAATCAAATCCCTAGGTGTAACACCAAGTGAATTTAAAGCCTTAACCAAGTCACTAATTCTTACCCCTTCTGGGATAACCATTAATTTTGCTTCCTCCTCTTTTACTTCAGTATTTTGATTTGTTGTAACAACAGTCTTACCCTGCGATAAAGGTGCAGGTTGACTAATCTCAACAGTATTCGTAATTTTTATAGTGAGATTTCCATGCGAAACAGCAACAGTACTGATTCTAACATCTGAACCCATAACAATTGTCCCAGTTCTTTCATCAACAACAACTTTTGATGAGGGCTCTGGATCAATTTCGATGTTCATTATTGTAGCTAAAAAATCGTAAAACCTATCTTTATAACCATCAGGGATCATTATTTTTATAGTTTTTGGAGTATCAGCAAAAGCAATTTCCTTTTTAAAAAACCTATTAATTGCATTTTTTGCTTTTACTAAATCTGTGAGGCTATCCCTCTCAAAATCCAATACTATAAAATTCTTGTCTAAACTAAATGGTACTTCCCTTTCTATCAAAGCACCATTTGGAATCCTACCCACTGTTGGATGATTTTTCACAGTACCTCCCCCACCAGATGAAACATTCATCCCTCCTACAGATAAAGGCCCTTGTGCTACAGCATATATTTTCCCATCTGGGCCAGAAAGCGGAGTCATTAGCAAAGTCCCACCTTCTAAACTTTTTGCATCACCAATTGATGAGACCGTAACATCTATTCTGGTGCCTTCTTTGGCAAATGGAGGAAGTTTTGCTGTAACCATTACTGCAGCAACATTTTTTACCTTAACTTTATTTTTGTCTACAGTAATCCCCATTCTATCAAGCATATTAACAAGTGATTGAATAGTAAACTCAGTCCCAGACTTATCCCCAGTACCATTTAAACCAACAACTAAACCATAACCAATTAATTGATTATCCCTTATACCATCAACTTTTGCTATATCTCTAATTTTTACATAGGCAAACGAGTTGACTGCAAAAAGTAAGCAGAATAGTAAATAAAATAATTTTCTCATAATCCAACCTCCTAAAATGGCCATACCCAATCAATTACATTTGCAAGCCAACCTTTTTTGTTTGCATCACTTAAAACACCTTTGCCGCTATATGTTATTTGGGCATCAGCAATAGCTGTTGATAATACAGTATTAGATGCATCAATATCTTTTTGTCTAATAACACCTCTAACTGAAATGATCTGCTTTTCCTGATCAACAATAATCTCTCTATGCCCTTCTATTACTAAATTGCCTGAAGGTAAAACATCCACAACTCTAGCTGCAATGGTAGCAGTAACTTGATCCGATTTTTGTTTCTGCCCTTTTCCATTAAAGGAGTTTGAAGTAGATGCATCAATATTTGGATCAAATTGATTTCCAGAATTAAGAAAATTGTTCATACCTAAATTCGTGGGTAAACCAAGTAAACTCGTTATACCCATTTTATATGATGTGGACTTTGATGTTTTTGTAGTATTTGAATTTGTAGCTGAAGAAGATTCTACTATCTTAACTATTACAATATCTCCAACTTTTCTACCTTTATAATCTAAAAAGAAAGTGCCATAGTTCCCAATATCTGTCCACAATGAAGGGGAAGGTTTCCTTTGAGCCTGATACTTTTCATATTCCTCAATCTCTTTTTTGTAATTTGTAGTTGGAACTTCTGTAACTACTTTCTTTGCACAACCGATGACCAAAAAACTAAAAATTAATATAAAAGAAATGACACATTTTTTCATCTTAACCCTCTTTACTTGTTATTAACATTGTTTATTAAGCAAGAAGTTTGCCAGAATTACTGAGAAAATTTTTCCTTCTAATTTTCTTTAATAATTACAATTCCATTGCCAAGATATTTTGCCATGATTGTTTTATTTGATGTGGGGTTTATTACTTCAACCATATCCCCTTTATATGCATCCTCTTTTAATACCCCTTTTGCTTCTACAAAGATATACTTACTTTGATAAATCAATTTAACTGGTTCACCTTTAAAGGCATCAGGCTTATTTTTAATTAAATCCATTGTTATTACTCGGTTTTTAGGTATTGTTCTCTTTGCTATTTTATCTTTTATATCAAAGTGTAACCCACCTTTAATCTGTGATATATCAACCTTTTTTTTATAAACTTTATCTCTTATCGTCTCCCCTTTCTTGATCCTCACTTTAGAAATATATACCTCTTTAAATCCTCTCACATAAGCATATATTTTATAATTTTTATAAAAAGTGGATAAATTAAAATATACAGAGCCAAAATGATCATCATTTAAAAAATTAAATTTATACCCTTTATCTTTACTATATAAAATATCTTTTGGCGCAGTAACTCTTTTAATCTCAATTTCTACATCAGGATATTTGTTTTTATACAAATTAGTAATCTCATTTTTTATCGTATTTTCATCTATTTTTAACCCTTTTCTTAAAACAGTGATAATTCCATCATTACCAAATTTTAATTGATTATACCCTTTTTCATAAAGTTTATTTAATAAAGTTTGATGAATAATTTTTTTCTCCCCAGGTATAAAACCACACAAAAACACATCTTTCTTTCCATCATAGAAAAGGTCGCTATCATACAAACAGTCACGATTTATAGTTATCTCTGCAGCATAAGAAACAAATGTAACAAGCAATAATAAAATTAAAGTAATAATGCTACGATACACTATTTTTACCTCTTAAGGTTATTTACTATTTGCAACATTTCATCACCAGTTTGAATAGCTTTAGAATTAATTTCATAAGCTCTTTGACCAGTAATAAGATTTACCATTTCTTCAACAACATTTACATTACTCATTTCTAATATCCCTTGTGCCAATGTTCCAAAACCGTCTTCACCAGGAATACCTGTAATAGGCTCACCGCTTGCAGCAGTCTGTAAATAAATATTTTTCCCAATTGAACGAAGTCCAGATGGATTTATAAATTTAGCTAATTCTATCTGCCCAAGCTCTGTGGGTTCTGCTTCACCTGGCAAAGTAACAGAAACAGTACCATCTTCACCCACTATTATTTCAAGAGCATTTTCTGGGATAGCAATATTTGGCTCTAATAAATAACCTTGAGCTGTTACTAAATTTCCATCTGCATCAACCTTAAAGGAGCCGTTTCTTGTATACCCTATAGTTCCATCAGGCAGAGTAACCTGAAAAAATCCATCCCCTTCTATAGCAACATCCAAAGGATTACCTGTTTGCTGAAAATTTCCTTGTGAAAAAATTTTTTCCGTTGAAACCACTTTTGAACCAAGTCCTATCTGAATCCCTGTTGGATGATTTATTCCAGCAGCTGTTACTCCACCAGCAGGTTTAATCTCTTGATATAAAAGATCTTCAAAATTGACACGTGATTTTTTAAAACCAGCAGTATTAACATTTGCAAGATTGTTTGAAATATTATCAATATTTATCTGCTGAGTAGTCATTCCACTTGCTGCTGTCCATAGTGTTCTTAGCATTGTTTACCCCCTAAATTATTTATATTTAATTCATACTTATGCTAATCTTCCTATATCGTTTGATGTTCTACTATTAATTTCATCTATGGTTTGTATAACCTTTTGATATGTTTCAAACCCTCTCATTGCATCAATTATGGCAACCATCTCTTTTACTGGATTGACATTACTCCCCTCTAAAAAACCTTGCTTAACAACTGGAGATTCTGACTCATCTGGCACAAAACCTATTGCAGCATAAAGATTTCTACCCATCTTTTGCATTTTAGATGGGTCATCAACTTCAGCGATAAAAAGCTGATCAACTATAGCTCCATTGACAAGAATTTCCCCTTTTTCCGTAATAGTTATATCGCCATCAGGAAGAATTATACCTTCATTGTTTTCATAGTTTCTGGATAAAACTGGAAATCCATCTTTATTAACAAGTCTTCTATCTTTATCTAAAGTAAAATGACCATCACGAGTAAACCTTATACCAAAAGGTGTTTCTACAGCAAAAAATGTGTTTTTCGTTTCAAGCGCTAAATCCAATTTATTGCCTGTGTGCATTAAATTACCAGATTCAAAATCTGTAAAAACAGAATGCAAAGAAACTGTATTGTTAATCGTTTTATTATATTCACTTTGCCTAATCAAACCCTGCGGGTTCCTCTCATCTTTATACAAATAGTTTGTAAAAACTGCATCTTCCCTTTTATATGAAGTAGTGTTGATATTAGCCAAATTATTACTAATAATTTCAATTTTTCTATTTAACGCTAACATTCCACTTGTTGCTGTATAAAGCCCATTTAACATTACGCACCTCTCTCAAAAGCTTTAGGGAGCTGTTTTTTAAATAAAAACTCTAAAGTTTTCAAAGTTATATATGAAGTTGGCTTAGCAGACTTTGTGGGGTAATACCAAAAATTTTCATCAGATTTCGAAACTCCTTTTACTTTACTATAAAAAACTACATTTTCCTTTTTATCAAAGATAGTTAAATTAATCTCTGAAAAATTCTCCCCAACATTTTTTGTCAACGAGCCTTTTACAAAAGTAAATGCTATATAATCGGCTTCATTCAAATTGTTTGTAATTAATGAAAATTTGTTCATCGTTATATAATTTTTGATAGCTGTTTGAATTGTCTCATCATAAGTTATTTTATCTCCAAGCTGTTTTTTTAAAGGCATAATATATATTTTTTTATTTTTACTAATTATTCTACTTGAATAAGCACTATCTTCTACTATTTTAACTTTTGTTTTATCATACAATAAGGATGAAAAGTTAGTTTTAGCTTCAATAAGAGCAGCCAAATAAAGATATCCATTGTCAAGAGGGGTTCTTATAGCTTTACTAAAGTTTTTCACAGTTGTTGAATGATAAGAACAGCCAAGCAAAAAAATAATTACCAAGCAAGGAAAAATTTTCCTCATTTCTACCTCCTACAATTATAAAAGCAACATGAATGCCAAAAATAACATTTGAAAGTTTTCCCTTTTTGCATATTATAAGCTTAGCTTACAGGGAGGTAATCAATGTTTAAAGGAACAACAATCTTAGCGGTAAAAAAAGATGGTAAAATTGCTGTAGGTGGAGATGGCCAAGTTACTTTTGGTCATACAGTTTTAAAACATAATGCAAAAAAAGTAAGAAAAATCTACAACGATAATGTTATATGTGGATTTGCTGGCTCAACTGCTGATGCTTTTACACTAATGGAAAGGTTTGAAAAAAAATTAAATGAATACAGTGGTCAATTGTTAAGAGCTGCCGTAGAGTTAGCTAAAGATTGGAGGACTGACAAATATCTTAGAAGATTAGAAGCAATGATGATAGTAGCTGATAAAAATAATATATATATATTAACTGGTAATGGTGATGTTGTAGAGCCCAATAACAATGTAGCCGCAATAGGTTCTGGTGGTCCCTATGCCCAAGCAGCTGCAACAGCACTTGTGGAAAATACTGATTTAAGCGCCAGAGAAATTGTAGAAAAATCATTAAACATAGCTGCTTCTATATGTATTTATACAAATAATAATTTAATCATAGAGGAGTTTTAGTATGGAAAATTTGACACCTAAACAGATAGTTGCAGAACTTGATAAATATATTGTAGGTCAAAAGGCTGCAAAAAAGGCTGTTGCTATTGCCCTTAGGAATAGATGGAGAAGATTACAGTTACCAGAAAAATTACAGGATGAAATTGCACCCAAAAATATTATCATGATTGGACCAACTGGGGTAGGTAAAACAGAAATTGCCAGAAGATTAGCAAAATTGACAAAATCTCCCTTTATAAAAGTTGAAGCAAGTAAATTTACAGAAGTTGGTTATGTAGGTAGAGATGTGGAATCTATGATACGAGATTTAACAGAGATCGCTATAAATATGGTAAAATCTGAGAAAAAAGAAGAGGTTAGAGAAAAAGCACGAAGAAATGCCGAAGAGAGAATTTTAGATTTGCTCTTACCAAGACCCTCTGGTTTTGCCAGCTCCCCATCAGATGATGAAACAAGGGAAAAATTTAGAAAAATGCTAAGAGAAGGTAAGCTTGATGATAGATTTGTAGAAGTTGATTTGGATGAACCTGGACCACATATAGAAGTTTTGACTAATGTGGGGATGGAAGACTTAGGTATTAATATTCAAGATATGTTTAAAAACCTATTTCCAGGTAAAAAAAGAAAGAAAAAAGTTAAAATTAAAGAAGCCTTAGAAGTATTGGAAACTCAAGAAGCTAATAAACTGATTGATATGGATGAAGTAAAAAGCTTGGCTATCAAGAGGGTAGAACAATCTGGTATAGTATTTATAGATGAAATCGATAAAATTTGCTCAAGAGATAGTGGTAGTTTTAGAGGTGCAGATGTTTCTCGAGAGGGGGTTCAAAGAGACTTACTGCCCATTATCGAAGGTTCTACAGTAATGACAAAGTATGGAATGGTCAAAACAGACCATATACTTTTTATCGCAGCAGGTGCATTCCATATTTCAAAACCATCTGATTTAATACCTGAGCTACAAGGAAGATTCCCTATTAGGGTAGAATTGGATTCATTGACTAAAGAAGATTTTGTCAGAATACTTACAGAGCCTGAAAATGCTTTGACAAAACAGTATAGAGCACTACTTAAAGCTGATGGTGTTGATATTGAATACACAAATGATGGAATTGAAAAAATAGCTGAAATTGCTTCTTATGTAAACAAAACAAGTGAAAATATAGGTGCAAGAAGATTACACACTATTATGGAAAAATTATTAGAAGAGATCTCCTTTGAAGCTCCTGATATTGAAAACAAGCATATTGTAATTGATGCAAAATATGTAGAAGAAAAACTTTCTGGAATAATAAAAGATGAAAATTTAACAAAATATGTATTATAATTAAATGAGGTTCTTATGAAAAACTTTGAAATTGATCCTTTCATTGTAATGGATATTATCAGAGAGTCACGCAAACATGATGATTCAATCCATTTTGAAGTAGGCGAACCAGATATAAAACCAAGCCCAAAAGTAGTAGAAATGATGAAAAATAAAATTGAGGAATCATTTGGTTATACTGAATCTAAAGGGATTTTACCTTTAAGAGAAAAGATTTCTGAGTTTTATAAGAAAAAATATAACTTAAATATTGATCCTGAAAGAATAATTGTCACAATGGGCACATCCTCTGCATTCAGTTTAGCATTCTCCCTACTTTGTCAAAATCATGATTATATAGCTTTTAGCGACCCTACTTACCCATGTTATAAAAACATTGCAAAGATATTAAAAACTAAATATTTATCCATACCTGTTGATAAAACAACAAATTATCAGATTACACCTGATATGTTAAAAAATAAAAAGATTAAAGCCTTACTCATCTCTTCTCCAGCCAACCCTACAGGTACTATTTATGATAAAAACAATTTAATTGATATATCTAATTATTGTGAAAAAAATGGTATCTATATTATATCAGATGAAATTTATCATGGATTAGTTTATGAAGATTTTAAAGAGTATTCTGCATTAGAGTTTAACGATAATGCTATTGTAATCAACGGTTTTTCAAAATATTTCTGTATGCCAGGGATTAGGGCTGGATGGATTATCTTACCAAACTCACTTATCAGAATGGGTGAAATTTTACAGCAAAATATGTTTATCTCAGCACCTACAATCAGTCAATATGCTGGACTTGCAGCCTTTGATTACGAATATTTAAACTATGTTAAAACCGTTTATGAAAAAAGAAGGGATTTTCTCTATAATGAGTTAAAAGAGATTTTTGATATCGAAACTGTTCCTCAAGGTGGATTTTATATCTGGGCAAACTGTGAAAAATACACAAACAATTCCTTTGAATTTTGCAAAAAAATCCTGAATGAAATTAAAGTTGCAATTACCCCTGGAGTTGATTTTGGCAAAAATAATACTGAAAAATATATAAGGTTTGCCTTTACTCGAGAAATAAAGCACATGAAAGAAGGGGTAGAACGATTAAAAAAGTTTTTGTTAGCCTAAATTATCGCTATTAAATTTAACAAACTTTGAAATTATAACAGCCACTAACAAAGCTAAAATTATCCTTGTCCCAAGAATAATAAAGCCATTCCCCCCTAAAGCAACAAAAAGTAAAGTATCTTCAAAAACAGCATGACAAACTGATAAAAACAGACTTGATAAAAAAATATCTTTGCTACTCATTTTACCACTCATTGCATTTCTAATCAGAACCCCAGCACCGTAAGCTATCCCCAAAACAAGACCAACCACCATTGTAATTGTAGAATTAGGTGTAAATCCCACTTTTTTCAATGGCCTTTGTAAAATTTCCTGTATTTTGTTATAAAGTTTTGAATCCTCAAAAAATTCATAAGCTATCATTATAAAAACTATTACTAAAAAAAGTTTTAAAGAAAGTTTAAATGCGTTTGTTGCTGATGTTATTAAATCAAATTCCATATTAAATTCACCAAAATCCCAGTAATTATTGCTAATATAACCCTAAAACTAATTGTAATATAAAGCTTAACTCCAGATTTAGACAAAACTACACCTTCGACAATGAGATTATGAGCTATCCCCAACACTATCCCAATAATAGTAATCTGTTTTGCCGATAAATCCATAGCAGCCATAGATCCAAGTGCAGGATACAGATTTATCAAAAAACCAGAGACTAAAACAATAGCTGCTTCACCAGGCAAACCCATTAATCTTGTAATAGGCTCAAAAATAAAGCTAATTTTATCAAGAAAACCTACAGCTTTTAAAAAATCCACCAAAACATAAAATGGGAATGTATAAATTATTATTTTACTACTAACATTAACCCCTTTTCTAAACCCATTTAAAAATTTATCTAAGATACTCATTTTCCCCTTTTTAAAATATTACAAAACTCAAAAAATACCTCATAGTATTTATAGAATAATATAGTAACAATCAAGCCTGTAATTGCAATTATTATGTTAGGATAATTTTATCATTTATTTACCTAACATTTTCATACATTTTATGGGTTATACAAAAAGTTTAAATTTATCTAAAAAATTTGCTATAATGACTTTGATTTATAACAAGCTTTGAGCTCACCAACTAATTTTGTGGCTAATACAAGGTTAACTCCAACTTCTTAATCATCATTAAATTTCTAAGAAACCTTTAAACTTATCTTAATCATACCTATTTCTAACTTTTATCTCTTTGTCACTTTTACCAGCTAAAACTGTTTTTATAGCATTTTAAATATTTGTTGATTTAAAATTATTTTCTTATTAATATAAAAATAATGATATATTTAAATGTCGTATCCTCAGGAAGTAAAGGCAATTGTTATACAATAAATACTGATGATTCTTTGATTATTGTTGATATCGGCACATCCTTTTCGAAACTAAAAGATACACTATCTAACATTAACTTAGATCAAAAAGAACTTTTTCTTTTTTTAACCCATGAACATCTTGATCATACAAAAGGGCTAAAATCTTTACTCACCAATTTCAAACCAAATGTTTTTTGCAGCATGGGTACTGCTATTGAGATTTCAAAGAAATATGAAATTGATCCTTCTAATTTTTATATTTTAGATGTGGGTAAAATCTATAAAATAGATGGTTTTGAAGTAATTCCTTTTAAAGTATTACATGATGGTGCAGAACCTTTTGGATATCATTTTGTTATAAATGGTAAAGGGGTAACATTTTCCACAGATTTAGGTGTAGTTACTGATGATATTATTGAATATTTAAACGATTCTCACCTTGCCATACTTGAATCTAACTATGAAGATAGTTTACTTCAAAACGGCAGTTACCCTGGATTTTTAAAAAAAAGAATTGAGTCTATTAAAGGGCACTTATCTAACAGGCAGGCAATTAATACTTTAAGTATGATAAACACAAAAAAGCTTCATACAGTTTTTCTTGGCCACATTAGTGAGGAAAATAATCGATACGAAATCATAGAAAAATATGTATCATACTGTAATTCTCATTTTCATTTTACAACGAAATATTTAAAACAGAAAGAAAGTATAGAAAATATACCAATATAAAATAGATTTTTATAAACCAATAATGGGAAACATCTTTTGGCTCTGAATATCAATTTTAATACTTTAGGCTTTTTAAGTCAGAATTGCAAAAGCTTGGCTGTATAGGTAGGAAATTTTTAACCTTTATAAAATTTACTAAGTTGTTTTTCATATATATATTATATTATATTATTTTTTTAATAAATTACTTGATAATATCCATCTTATAATTAAAATGTTTATAGTTACACCACTTTTTGAGGTGCTAATTTGTTTTTCAAAACTCTTTTAATTATTTTGCAGTCTTTATCAATAATTACAACACTTTTTGGTTTACCAGGTAATATTATTTCTTTAGTTTTTCCATTGATTGCCTATTTATTACACTGGATTACACTCAAATATTTTATTATCATTACAATATTAATAGTTTTAGGTGAAATATTAGAATTTTTTGCAGGGCTTTTTACTACAAAAGCTGATGGACTTGAAAAAGGGACTTACACTTTTTCTATAATTACAGGGATTATATTAAGTATTTTTATGGCACCTTTTTTATTGGGTATCGGAGCTCTAATTGGTGCTTTCTTAGGAGCTTTTTTAGGAGCAGTAATCTTTGAATACTTTAAACATGCAGATATGAATAAAGCCATAAAAAGAGGCATTGCAGTTTTTAAAGGTAGAGTACTTGGAACTTTTATTAAACTTGCGATAGGTTTTTCTACAGTAATCATAATGGGTGTAAATCTATTTTAATAAACCGTTGATAAAATTTGCAATAATTCCTGCTAAAATTGGGAAAAATATTGTACTTACAACTCTTAATACGGTAAATTTTAATCCCAAAATACCTACTTCAAGAGGAAGCCTTGCTACCCCCCATATTGACCAAGCAGTTACAAAAGATACCATTGCTCCAATAGAAGCCCCTTTTTCCATAAGTGAAAGAGCTAATGGAAAACTAACATAAGGGCCACCTGGAGTAAGAGCTCCAGCGATTGCCGCAGCAATTATACCTTTTAAACCTGAACCTTCTCCAAAAAATTTGACAATAAACTCTTTTGGAACCAATACCTGAACAAACCCTGCAATAATAAATGCAAAAACAAGAAGTGGTATTATATTTTTAAACATATTAAAAGAGATATTAAAACCTTTGGCAACAGATGCTTCTTTATTAAAATATGCACAAATAATCAAAAAAGCTGCCAAAGATGCCATGATGATTGTTGGGATAATCAAATTATTTTTCATAACTTTTTAAAATAAATTCTATAGGTTTTATAAACATAAGCACCCATCTTTTCCAGAGCTAATCTCATCGGCTTATTAGTTTCCAATATCCATGAAAGCTCACCTTTATAAAATCCATGTTTAAACCCATTTTCGAATGTCTTATAGTATAAAAGATAATCAAGCCCTTTCCCTCTGAATTTTTCCACGATACCAAGTGTTATCACTCTTGCAAAATCTATTTTCTTAAAATTTTTTATAAACTTAAAAAATCCAAAAGGGAAAAGCCTCCCTTTCAGCTCTATTAAAATCTGATTGATATCAGGCAAAGTAAGAGAAAAGCCCACAGGCTCCCCTTCATATTCTGCAATTATACATAAATCAGGTATTAATATACTTTTTAGGTTTTTTGCCATGAAGTCAAACTCTTTCTCTGTCATGGGGACAAAGCCCCAGTTTTTCTCCCAGGCACTGTTATAAACCTTTTTTACCTTATCTAATTCCTCATTAAATCTTTTCATATTTACAGAGCGCAAATCAACTTTTAGCCTTTCCCTTAAGAGTTTGTAAGCTCTCTTTGCCCTTTCAGGGAAATCCTCAACCTCAATCTTATATGCTAACAAATCCATCTCTTTTGAATATCCATTTGATTCTATCAATGCTGGGTAATAGTCATAATTATATGTCATCATTACTACTGGTGGTTCATCATATCGATTCATTAAAACACCAACTTCATGATTGGTGGAGAAATTAAAAGGGCCAATAACCTTTTTTATCCCTTCTTGTTTAAGAAAATTTTCTACTTTTTCAAAAAGGCTTTTTGCAACATCTAAGTCATTAATTGAGTCAAAAAAACCAAAATAACCAGTTTTCTCCCCATGAAATTCTATAAAATTATAATCAATAATACCAGCAACCCTTCCAACCAATTTTCCATCTTTTTCAGCTAAAAAATATTTTACCTTTGCATGCTCAAAAAAAGGGTTTTTTTTAGGATTAAAAAACTCTTTTCTCTCCATCTTAAGATGGTGGACATAAAAGGGGCAATCTTTATAAAGGATATGAGGGAAATTTATAAAATCATTAAGATTTGAATCGACATCAAGCTCAATAATTTTTACAGGTGAATTCACACCAAAACACCAAGCTGTCTTGTCACTTTCTCAATTTTCTCTAAAGCAAAATCTATTTGCTCAAAGGTATGATTGGCCATCACAGATAATCTAATAATCGCTTTTCCTGGCTCAACAGCAGGAGTCACTACAGGATTAACAAAAACCCCTTCATTTAAAAGCATCATACACGCTTTGAATACATCCAAATCTGTACCTATTTGCACAGGTATAATTGGGCTTACACTTTTACCGGTATCAAGGCCAAGCTCTTGTAGCCCCTTTCTAAGCCTGTTTGTATTTGCCCAAAGCTTTTCTATCCTTTCAGGCTCACTCTTCATAATTTCCAAAGCAGCTTTTACTGCAGCTGCATTAGCAGGCGACATAGAAGCTGAGAAAATCAGAGCTCTTGAATGATGTTTTAAATAATCTATCACCTCTTTACTTGAAGCAATAAACCCTCCAAGTGAAGCAAAAGATTTTGAAAATGTCCCCATAATTATCGCCACTTCATCAGTCAAACCAAAATGGTCAGCTGTCCCTCTACCATTTTTCCCAAAAACACCGATACCATGAGCATCATCAACCATAACTTCAGCGTTGTATTTTTTAGCAAGTTCAACAATATTTGGCAGATCAGCCAAATCCCCCTCCATGCTGTAAACACCATCAACAACTATCAACTTCCCTCTATCATATTCTAAAGATGATAGTAACTTTTCTAAAGCTTTTATATCGTTATGGGGGAATCTAAGCATCTTACCAAGAGTTAATCTACAACCCTCTATAATTGATGCATGAACAAGCTTATCTACTATCACATATTCACTTCTACCGACAAGTGGAGCTATTGCACCCTGATTTGCCTGAAAACCTGTAGAATAGAGTATTGCTGCTTCTTTCCCAACAAACTCAGCCAAAGCTTCTTCTAACTCTATATGGATATCAAGAGTACCATTTAAAAATCTGGAACCTGCACACCCAGTGCCATATTTTTTAATAGCTTCAATTGCAGCCACTTTTACTTTTGGATGATTAGTGAGCCCAAGATAAGAGTTTGAACCAAGCATCAAGACTTTTTTACCATTGATAAAGACTTCGGTATCCTGTTCTGATTCAATAACTCTAAAATAAGGGTACAACCCTAATCTTCTTACCTTTTCAGCTTCATCAAAATTATAAACCTTATCTAATAAACCCAATCAAACCTCCCAAATTAAAAGATTAAATTTTATAAAGGGTGTTGCACAGTAAAATTTATATAACATATTGATATTTAATCTATTTTCTGCTAAATTATGCTTAATTT
>NZ_JAPNXM010000015.1:0-33342 GCF_049472675.1 Deferribacter thermophilus | reverse complement strand
TTATGATGAAAATTATTCTGGTAAAATATTAACTAATATTTAAAAAAAACTTGACATTTAACATAGAACATTGCGAGCGTTAGCGAAGCAATCTGTAGTGCTTAAACAATTATTATTGTGCAACAGCCTCTTTACATAATAAAACACTTGAAAGGTCAAAAAGTATAGATTAAAATCAAAAAAACGGGGGGTGTTTATGAAAAGGTTTTTATTTTTTCTTATTATTTTTATAAATATTAACTTTTTAGTTTTCGCCGAAGAAGTTAGATTTTCTTTAAAGGTGCTTCCTGTGCCACCGCTTCTTTCTGTATCAATAGATTTTCAAGAACCCTCAGGAAATAAAATCCTCGATGCGGAAGAAACAGGTAAACTTATATTAAAAATAAAAAACAAAGGTAATGGTGATACCTTTGATGTAAAAGCTAAAATTTTTACGAAAAATCTTGTCAGAGGGCTAAGTTTTGACGACGAAATCTATATAGGCACCATACCATCAGGCTCTACCGTAGTAAAAGAGGTTGACATAAAAAGTGATGAGAGTTTGCCCACATCTAAGGTGACATTTATAGTGAAGATAAATGAATTAAACGGCTTCAATCCAAAACCTGTGGGTATTGCTTTTAAAACGCATAAATTTGAAGAACCAGTGTTAAAAATTGTAGACTACAAGATAACAGACAGTAATAGAAACGGTAAAATAGAGCCTATAGAGCAGGTAGAGATAAAAGCTCGTATACAAAATATAGGAAAAGGACCGGCGGAAAATGTAAAAGCTGTTTTAGAGCTTGGAGATAATGTGTTTGTAGGTGGTGATTTAAGGACTGAATATGATCTCGGCAATCTTAAGCCAGGTGCGTATAAGGATATTTCTTTTGTTATTTATGCAAACAGTCTTATTGAAAATAATCAGAGAATTCCTTAAAAATAAATATTAGTGAAAAAAGGGGGAGATTTGGCAAGTCTGAAGATATAAAGCTTGTGATGTATAACCCTGATAATATTGGGACTATAAAAGTTGTAGATGCAAGCGAGGAAAGTGAGAATAAAGAAATTGTAGTAGCCACTGGGCTCACCACCGATGTTGAGGCAAAAATCCCTGAGGGAGCTAAAAAGGCAGGCAGATACGATGTGGCCGTGGTTATAGGAAACTCTAAATATCAATATGTTCCTGATGTAGATTTTGCAAAAAATGATGCCAGAACTGTGAAAAGATATCTGATAAAGACATTTGGTTTTAGAGAGGGTAATATAATTTATGTTGAGGATGCTACACTTTCTAAATTCAATCAGATTTTTGGTGTAGGTGATGGTAGTAAAAGTCAGTTGAGAAATTATGTAAAACCAGGTGTATCAAATGTGTTTATTTATTATGTGGGTCATGGTGCTCCTGACTTGAATACAAATGAAGCTTATTTTGTCCCAGTAGATGCAGATCCTCAATATTTATCGGTAACTGGTTATAAATTACAGAAGTTTTATGATAATCTTAAAAGATTAAACGCCAAAAAATTAACGATAGTATTGGATGCTTGTTTTTCTGGAAATTCTGCTAAGGGGATGTTGTTTAAAAATGTGAGTCCTGGCTTGTTAAAGGTGAAATCTGAGTATAAAAAGCCAGCTCAAGCTGTCTTGCTGGCAAGCTCTCTTTACAATCAGGTATCAACATGGTATCCAGAAAAAGGGCACTCAATGTTTACTTACTGGTTTTTGAAGGGGATTCAAGGTGAAGCTGATAAAAACCGTGATAAGAAAATAACTGTTTTAGAACTAAAAAACTATTTATCGGAAAATGTAAGTTATGAGGCGAGGAAACTGCACGGTGTAGAGCAGACCCCATTAATTGAGAGGAAACCATCAGATGTACTGGTCGTATTAAAATAAATATACTTTTTAGGGATTTGATTAGATGAGAAACTTATTCTTTGTCTTGCTAACTTTCTTGATGGTAGGTTCTGTTTTTGCTGGAGAAATAAAAAGGGTAACAGGTATCGGTTCATGTGCCATTGTCAATATGACTGCTGAGCAAGCACGGATGATAGCTTTGCAGAGAGCCAGAGCCGATGCGATAGAAAATGCAAGTGGTGTAAAAGTATCGGTAAATACTGTGGTGACAAAAGGTGAGCTAACACTTGATTTGATAAAGACTTATTCGAGTGGATACATAATAGACGAAAAAGTTTTTTGGTTGCCTTTGGGTGAATATAGACCATCTAAATATGCTGCCCCTATACCAGAATACAGAGTAAAAATAGAAGCATCCGTGATGGTATCAAAAAAGATTGTGGATGTTGGCTTACAAGCCAAATTAAATAAACACACTTTTATCAAGGGGGATAAGGCGTATATCAATATTCAAACTCAAAAAGATGCAAATATAGCTATATTTAACCTCATGGCAAATGATAGAGTGATTATGCTTTATCCAAATGCTTATGAAAAAGCACATGAGTTAAAAGCAGGGGAAAAGTTTGTTTTCCCTGGCAAAAATGCAGTTTATGACCTTGAGATGTCAACTCTGCCGGGGCATCCTTCAGATACGGAAGCATTTTTAGTGGTTGCAACTGATAATAAAAAGATAGATTTTAGAAAATTATTTAAGTTAGACAGTGATGTAAGCTTAATAGATTTTTATAAAAAATACAGCAAGATAGCTGAAAGTGTCCAGGAAGTCATTTTACCATACCAGGTGTTTGAAAAATAATTATTTCTA
Source organism: Deferribacter thermophilus (assembly GCF_049472675.1). NCBI lineage: Bacteria > Pseudomonadati > Deferribacterota > Deferribacteres > Deferribacterales > Deferribacteraceae > Deferribacter > Deferribacter thermophilus. Next base: position 30,632 of record NZ_JAPNXM010000015.1, on the reverse strand, counting down.
ACTTTTGATTGTTCAATTATTGTCGGTGAATAAAGTAGAATATTTGAGTGTATTTCACTATAGGCTAACATGTTGATAATTATCGAGATCTTATCGTCGCATTCGCTCCTCGCAATGTCCACCATCTATCGTCTTTGCGAGCGTCATCGAAGCAATCTCTTATTCATTGTCCCACTTGAGATCGCTTCGTCAGCTTACGCTTCCTCGCGATGACTGTCAAGTTGCCATAGAGAGCGTTAGCGAAGCAATCTGGTAAAATGATTTCGTTTGCTAATATTTGAATTTTTCAAGCGTTTATTTTGCTGTGTTTGTTAGGATGTTGTAGTAAAGATTTGCGGCGGTGATAATCTCTTTGAAGTTTACAAACTCATCCTTTGTATGTGCCACCGATAAGTCTCCAGGGCCTAAAATAATCGGTTTTATACCTGACTGCCAAAAAATAGGTGCATCTGAATCACTTTTAAAATCGGTAGGATTAAACTCTAATTTCATTTTCTCATAAATGTTTTTAAGTAATTTTGGCATAGAGGCTTTGTTTGAAAGCTCATAACCGTGATGAATTGTTTCCAGTGAAAGTTTTATCTCTTCAGAGTCAAATTTTGAAAAGATTAAATCCTCTATTTCAAATACGAGTGAGCCGATAGCATACTTTATCGGGATGTGAAGATCCAAATAGGCTTCACATCTATTTGGACTTGCAAAACCTGATTGTGAACTACTAAAATCCCTTATATTGTATAAAATATCCCCTTTTTGCCCAAGGTAGTCTAAAATCATATTGATAGCATCCATCATAATCTTAACAGCATTTTTATCAGGCTTTGAAACAGCTGCATGTAACTTTTGGCCATAAGTTACAAGGGAAATTTCCACATAGCCATAGTGCCCAAAACAAGGGAGTAAGTTTGTAGGTTCTCCAATGATTGCCCAGTCAAATGGATAAGCTCTACAAAGCTCAAAAGCACCATCACCCGATTCTTCTTCGCCTACTACCAGAGCAAGTGAACAGGAAAAATCTTTTTTTACTTTTTCTTTATAGGTTAAAAAAGCTTCAATCATCGCAGCACAGCCACTTTTCATATCTGCTGTACCAAGCCCATAAATTTCATCACCAACAATATCTGCTTCGTAGTTTTCATAGTCAAATGCAGGCACCGTATCAATATGCCCCACAAAAACAATCTCACTTTCGCCACTTTGGGGTAAAATTATTAGATTGCCTCTTGATTCTTCCACTTCTTGATATTCAAAATCTACTTTGTATTTTTTAAAATAATCTTTTAAATAAGAAATTATCTCTTCTTCTTTGCCTGATGGGCTGTAGATATTGACCATATCTAAAAAAAGTTCTTTAAGTCTTTTTTCATTAATCATTTTTTATCCTTTAAATTTAGCGTTAAATAAATCTGTTCTTTGGGTGAAGAAAACCCTTTGTTTCTAAAAAAGTTTAAGGCTTTTTCATTACTTTTTTCTACATCAACTATTACAGTTTCCACATCATTATTTTTCATGTGTTCTAAGAATTTGTCAAAAAGGATTGATGCTACCCCCTGTTTTTCATACTGTTTATCAATACAGAGCCAAACTAAATACCCATATCTTATAGATGCCTTATGGATAATATAAGATAGTATAAAACCTGCTATTTCATTATTTTCATCAACTGCTACAAAACAGCTCTCTTTATCATTTACAAAAAACTCAACTACCTCATTTTCATCCCAAACTCTATGTAGGTTTGGGTATTTATTTAGTGTGAATACTTTTTCTCCAAGTCTATAAATTTTTGGTAAATCATCAATTGTCATATTTCTGATTTTTATGTTACTCATTTTTTCCCTCTATTAAATTCCTCATGTTTATTATATGTTTTATTATTAAAAAAACAACAATGTATTTAATTAGTAAATTCGAGGCTGTTGCACAGTAAATTATGTTTTTGCTAACAAAGTAGTTTTGAGATTGCTTCGGCAACTTTTATTGCCTCGCAATGACCCAAAAATGCCGTCATTGCGAGCTTTAGCGAAGCAATCTGAGGTCTTAAGCTATTACTATTGTGCAACATCCTCAAATTCATTTTGTAAGAATATCAAATTATACTTATAGAAAATAAGTAGTGCCATTAGTATGTATTTGATTATGATATCGATTAATTAAAGTCTATAACAATAGCTTTTGGCTTGATAATTTTGAAGACGGATTTTATTATTAAAACATGTTAGAAAACTACACTAAATCTTCAATAGTAAAATTAAAACTATTAGAAATATTCTTTTTTGGTGATGAAAATCAGTTTTATCAGCTTCAGTGGATAGCTGATGAGTTAGATGTGAATATTAATACTGTAAAAAGCGTTTTTTCTGAATTGAAATCAAAAGGTTATTTTGTTGCTGTAAAAGGGAAGGGGTTTTGTATCAACAGAGAGTTTTTATACAAAAGAAAAAACTTATTACTTTATCAAGGGGAATTATCAAAGATTATAAACAAAATAATAAATAGTGGTTTAAATAGTGATGAAGTGTTTTTCTGTTTCAATCATGCTCTATTAGAACAAAATTCTGGAGATATCTATTATGTTGATGAGGAGTATTATAATTTGTTTGTGGGAAGAAGAGAATTAGAAGAGCAGTTGCAAAGAGAAGTAATTCCACTTTTATTGCCTGATGCTGTGAATAGGCTAAAAGAATGTAGTTTTGATAATTGTATAATAGTTACAACTTATTACTGTTTAAAAAGATTGGAAGAGGTTAATAATTGTAATGTAAAAATCTTCCCTTTGAAAATTACTCCACCAATAGATACTTTAGTAAATTTTGGTAAGGTAAGTACGAGTGATATAATCTTAGTGATAACAATTAATGATGAGATGAAGAGGAGATTTGAAAGATCTTACAGTTCATTGATGAGAAAATTTAATTCGTTAATATTTGTTTCTATTGAGGAAAAAACAAAAATTCAAAATTTGATTAAAGATGCTAAATATGTACTCACTTTAAAACAGATCTACGATACGAATAAAGACCTTTTTAATAAGGTGAAAAATTTAGTTGTTTATTCAAGATTTCACGATGAAGAAGGTATAAAAATGCTTAAAGATGTAATTGAGAGTAGGAGGTTTTGATGATTATTGTTGGCGTTGATACAGGTGGTACTTTTACAGATTTTATTTATAAAAAAGATGGGAAATGGGGGGTATATAAATTACTGTCTACTCCATATAACCCTGCTGAAGCTGTTTTAAAGGGGCTTGATTATATTCTTGAAGGTAAACCTGGGAATATTACACATGGATCTACAGTGGCTACAAATGCAATTTTAGAAAAGAAGGGTGCAAATACTGCATTGATAACAAATAAAGGTTTTGAAGATGTGATTGATATAGGCAGACAAAATAGAAAAAAACTTTATGACCTCTACTATCAAAAAAATAAGCCACTTGTATCATCGACTATGAGATTTGGTTTGGACTGCAGGGTTAATTCAAATGGTGAAGTTCTGAAAGAGGTGGATTTATTACAGCTTGAAGAGATTGCTGAAAAACTAAAGATTGCGGAAGCAGAATCTGTGGCTGTGTGTTTTTTGTTTTCATTTTTGAATAGAAAACATGAAAAAGTTGTAGGGGATTATCTTAGAGAAAAAGGTTTTCATTGTTGCCTATCTTCAGAGATTTTACCTGAATTTAGGGAGTATGAAAGGTTATCAACTACAGTAATAAATGCTTATGTGTCACCTAAAATGGATAGGTATATAAGTCATATAAAAGATAATTTAACTGAGGGGAGCAAGCTCAGAATAATGCAGTCAAATGGAGGGGTAATTTCTGCAGAAGTGGCAATGAGTGAATCTGTTAGGACTATTCTTTCTGGCCCTACTGGTGGGGCTGTTGGAGCATTTGAAATAGGGAAAATGGCTGGTTTTGACAAGCTAATTACATTTGACATGGGTGGAACCTCTACAGATGTGGCACTTATTAATGGAGAGTTGCCTTTAACTGTAGAATCTGAAATAGATGGATTTCCTGTAAAAGTTCCTATGATAGATATCCACACGGTTGGTGCAGGCGGTGGCTCAATTGCCTATAAAGATGATGGTGGTGCTTTGAGAGTGGGGCCTATAAGTGCTGGTGCTGACCCTGGACCTATTTGCTATGGTAAAGGGGATCAGATTACAGTTACAGATGCAAACCTTTATCTTGGAAGACTTATACCTGACCACTTTCTTGGTGGAGAGATGAAACTTGATAGAGAAAAGCTAAACTTTTATTTTGACAAGCTATCCAAAGAGTTTGGTTTGACCACAGTGGAGCTTGCAGAAGGGATTTTAGAAGTTGCCAATACAAATATGGAAAGGGCTATTAGGGTTATTTCTGTAGAAAGGGGGTATAACCCCTCAGATTTTACACTTTTCTCTTTTGGTGGTGCAGGAGGGATGCATGCAGCTTTTTTAGCTAAATTACTTCATATTCCAAGAGTACTTGTTCCTAAAAATCCAGGTATTTTATCCGCAATAGGGATGATTTTATCAGATATAATAAAGGATTATTCAAAGACCGTAATGTTGAAAGAAGCATTAAACTTTAATGAATTGAAAACATATTTTGCAAATATGGAAGAGCAAGGGGTAAATGACCTATTGAATGAGGGGGTAGAGAGAGAAGATATATCATTAGAGTTGTATTTGGATATGAGGTATTTAGGACAATCTTATGAGATTATAGTTCCATTTACGGAAGATTATGTAGATACTTTTCATGAATATCATAAGAGATTGTATGGGTATGCAAATTATGAAAAACCGATTGAAATAGTAAATTTAAGACTTAGAGCAAGAGGTAAAATGGAAAAACCAGAATTTGAAAAGAAAACTAAGAAAGTAGCAGATATAGATAAAAATGCTATTTTAGGTGAAACTGATGTTATTTTTGGTGGTAAAACTGTGAAGTCAAAGGTCATTGATAGGGATTTACTTTTATATGGTAATAAATTTGATGGGCCAGCTATAGTTATCGAATATTCTTCAACAATAGTAATACCACCTGAGGCGACAGTTGAGGTGGATTCTTTTGAAAACTTGATAATTTATGTTTGAGGTGAGGTTATGAAATTAAATCCTATACTATTAGAAGTTTTTAAAAATAGATTCATTTCAATATCAGAGGAGATGGGAGTTACATTAAATAGAACAGCTTTTTCACCAAATATAAAAGAGAGAAGGGATTTTTCATGTGCAATATTTGATGAAAATGGTGATATGATTGCTCAGGCTGCACATATCCCAGTTCATCTTGGCTCTATGCCTATGAGTGTAAAATCAGCGATAGAAAATGTAGATTTGAAAGATGGCGACATGGTTATTTTAAATGACCCTTATAAAGGTGGCACTCATTTGCCAGATGTAACCATAGTTGCACCAGTTTTTTTAGGAGAAGATAAACCTCAATTTTTTGTTGCAAATAGGGCTCATCATGCTGATATCGGTGGTATGACTGCAGGCTCAATGCCACTATCTACCTCAATTTTTCAAGAAGGTTTAATTATACCACCTCTTAAAATTGTTGAAAAAGGTGAGGTGGTTGAGCCTTTGATGAAATTTCTTCTAAATAATGTGAGAACCCCTTATGAAAGAGAGGGGGATTTTACAGCACAAATTATGGCAAACATGACTGGTATAAAGAGGATTGAAGAATTAGTAAATAGTTATGGGCATCAAATGGTAAAAGAATATGCAAAAGGGATGATGGATTATTCAGAAAAGATATTAAAAAATAGGATAAAAGCTATTCCTGATGGGGTTTATGAGTTTGAAGATTTTATGGATGATGATGGTATTGAAAAAGAGAAAATTAAAATTGCAGTTAAGCTGATTGTAGATAATGACAAAGTGGAGGTGGATTTTACAGAGAGTGATGACCAGGTGAAAGGTAGCATCAATGCTGTTTATTCCATTACCTTATCAGCAGTTCTATATGTATTTAGGTCTTTGGTAAGGGATGATATCCCCACAAATGCTGGGCTTTTAAGACCAATCAAGCTAAAAACTCGTAAAGGTAGCATAGTCGATGCAAAATTTCCTGCTAGTGTTGCTGGCGGTAATGTGGAAACTTCTCAAAGAATTGTTGATGTGCTGTTGGGAGCGTTATCAAAAGCTTTACCAAATGAAATACCTGCAGCAAGCCAAGGGACTATGAATAATATTACAATTGGTGGAATTGATGAAAAAAGTGGCCAACCATTTACTTATTACGAAACCATTGGTGGAGGTATGGGAGCAAGCAGTTTTGCAAATGGAGAATCTGCAGTTCATTCTCATATGACAAACACTTTAAATACTCCGATTGAAGCTTTGGAATTTACATATCCTATGATGGTTGAAGAGTATAGTATTAGAAAAAACTCTGGAGGAAATGGTAAGTTTAGAGGTGGAGATGGGATTGTAAGGCAGATAAGGTTGTTAAATGATGCCGAAGTGACAATGCTTACTGAAAGAAGAATTTTTAGCCCATACGGTTTAAATGGAGGAGAGCCTGGAAAGTGTGGTGAAAACATTGTGATTTCTAATGGTGATAAAAGAAAAATGCCAGGCAAATTTAATATAAACCTTAAAAAAGGTGATATAATTAGGATAGAAACACCGGGTGGTGGCGGCTTTGGCAAAAGTAAATAGGGAATTAGTGGGTGGATAAACCCACAAAAAATAGAGAAGGGAGTTTACTATGGGAGTAAGAAAACTTTTAGTGTCAATTTTAGCATTTTTATCTTTGTCAGTTTTTGCTTTTGCTCAAAATTTTACACTTAATCTTAATGCTATTTATGGCCCAACTAGCTTTCACACTCAGGGTGCAATGGAATTTGCAAAACTGGTGGAAAAGTATACCAATGGTTCTGTAAAAATAGTTGTTCATCCAGGTGGAAGTTTAGGGTTTAAGGGCCCAGAGCTTTTAAAAGCGGTTAAGGATGCACAAGTTCCTATGTCTGATATTTTAATGGGTGTTGTTGCTGGTAGTGAGCATGTATTTGGGATAAGTTCTCTACCAAGACTTGTTTCAAACTTTAAAGAAGCAAGAGCACTTTATGAGGATTGTAAACCACTTTATGAAAAAGCTGCATTAAAATGGAATCAGAAGTTTTTATATGCTGCTCCTTGGCCACCAAGTGGTTTGGTTACAAAAAAAGAGATTAAAAGTGTAGATGATTTAAAGGGGCTTAAAACAAGAACTTATGATAAAAATGGTGCAAAATTTTTAAGAGAGCTTGGCGCTTCCCCTGTTTCAATGCCCTGGGGTGAGGTGTATTCTTCTCTTAGAACTGGCGTGATAGATTCTGTTTTGACTTCAACAGAATCCGCTAAAAATGGTAAGTTTTGGGAAGTTTTAAAATATTTTACAAATATTTATTATGCTTTTCCACTCAATATGGTAACAATCAATTTGGATTATTGGAAAGCTTTATCAAAAGAGCAGCAAAAAGCTATGCTTAAAGCTGCAAAAGAGATAGAAGAAATGCAGTGGAAAAATTCAAAAGATAGGTATTTTTCTGCAGCAAAAGTTTTAGAAGAGCATGGGATGATTATAAACAATCCAACACCTGAGCTTGAAAAAGCTATGGATAAAGCAGCTAAGAAAATTATTGATGAGTTTATGAGTAAAGCAAAATCTAAAGAAAGAGCTGTTTTGGAGAAATATATTAAATGAAGAAAGTTCTAAAAATAATAGATACGGCATCGAATATCGGTGCCGTATTCTCTGCCATATTTATGATTTTGATAGTATTACTTATTGTTATAGAAATATTTTTGCGTGCACTATTTAATAAATCTACATTAATTACTGATGAATACAGTGCTTATATGTTTGTTTTTGTTGTAATGTTAGGGTTGTCTTATACTTTCAAAGAAAAGGGGCATATTAAAATTACAATTATAACTTCAAGATTAAAGAAAAAAACACAACGATATCTTGATATTGTTATCTTGTTAATAGCTTTAGCTATTTTGATATTTTCATTATATTATTCTTTTATGATGGTTTATGATACATACTCTTTAGATATGAGGGCTGATACAATTGCAGAAACACCATTATATTTACCTCAAATTGCCTTACCTGTGGGTTATTTTATATTTATTTTACAGGTAATTGCAGAGATAATAAAAAAATTCAAGTATGAGGAAGATGAATGATTTCTGATCCATTATTGTTATCGGTTGTTATGTTTGTATCATGTTTTTATTTTTATTGAGTGGTTTGTGGATAGGGTTTTCTTTGTTTGCTGCTGCAATTTCAGGCATGCTTTTGTACAAATTTAATTTACCCCCTACAATTTCTATTTGGAGTAAAATTGGGGATTTGATAGCCAATTCGGTTTGGAATAGTTTAGATTCTTGGTCTCTAACAGCATTACCCCTTTTTATTTTGATGGGCGAAATCCTTTATAGAACAGCTATTTCAACAAAATTGTTAAACGGGCTTCTACCTTGGCTTACTAAAGTGCCAGGGAAATTGCTTCACATAAATGTTTTTGCTTGTTCACTTTTTGCTGCGGTATCTGGATCTAGTGCTGCTACCACTGCAACAGTTGGTCAAATAACATTACATGAATTGACAAAAAGAGGTTATGATAAAAGATTAGCTTTAGGATCGCTTGCAGGAGCTGGTACACTCGGTTTTTTAATACCACCAAGTTTGATTATGATTATTTATGGTGTCTTGTCTGATACTTCTATAGGGAAGCTTTTTATAGGTGGTATTTTGCCAGGGCTGTTACTTGCAGGGATGTATTCTACTTATATTATAATAGTTACACTTTTCAAACCTAGTGTTGTTCCAAAAGATGATGAAAAATACTCTTTTAAAGATAAGTTAATACAATCTAAGGACATTTTACCTGTAGTATTTTTAATATTTATAGTATTGGGAGGTATTTATTTAGGTTTTACAACCCCAACAGAAGCTGCTGCAATAGGTGTAATAGGGTCTTATTTACTTGCCATTTTGTTTAAGAATTTAACTTGGGAAAATTTCAAAACATCCCTTTTAAATGCAGTAAAGACTACATGTATGATCTCTTTTATAATTATGGGTGCTGCTTTTCTTTCTCAAGTGGTGGGTTTTGTAGGCATAGCAAGGGCATTAAGTGAATATATTGCAAGTCTTAATCTATCCCCTTATGTGTTAATTTTTGTTGTGGGATTGATGTATATCTTTCTCGGGATGATATTGGATGGGATCTCTATGGTAGTTATGACTTTACCGATTGTTTTACCTATAGTTACTATGGCTGGCTTTGATCCTTTATGGTTTGGTATATTTTTAGTTTTTATGGTGGAATTAGCTCAAATTACACCTCCTGTGGGTTTTAGTCTTTTTGTAATACAGGGGATTTCAGGTGAGGATATTTCTACTATTTTAAGAGCTACTTTTCCATTTTTTATGATAATGATTTTGATGGTAATACTTATAACTATGTTTCCTCAGATAGTTGAATATTTACCTAATCAGATGATTAGATAAATTTCATGATGAATGTTTGATTACTTTGTGATGACCATTTCTTCTTGTATCAGAAGCAGCAAAGTCTTTGCCTGCAGCGTGGACTCCGCCGAAATACATATTAAACTCATCAAATTTTACTGTATCATACTGCTCTTCAATCTCTTTTATAAACTCTTTTGGAAAACCTTGCTCATAATAAACTATATTGTTTTCAAAATGGATTCTTGGAGAATTTATACTTTTTTCCAGCGATAATTTTTTTACAATAAAGTTGTAAATTGTATTTAAAATAGCACTTCTAATTCTATTACTCCCAGCACTACCAAGAGCTAAATAAAATTCGCCATTTTTTGTAATTATTGTGGGGCTCATCATGGAAAATAACCTTTTATTTTTTGGCCAGTTGAAAAAACCGAAAAAGTTTAAATCTTCTTCTCCAAGCATATTGTTCATCATAAAACCGGTGTTTGGGATAACCACACCACAGCCTTCACCATTGCTTGTGGTGCAGCTTACTGCATTGTGGTCTTTATCTACAATACTAAAATGAGTTGTATTACCTAAATCCTTTTTATCAGACAAATATCTGTTAATAAAGTCTAAATAATGTTCTTTTGAAATATTGATAAATAAATCTAGATTTTCTTCTTTGAAGAAATAATTTCTAAACAGAGATGTTTCTTTGATTACTTCTACTAAATCTAAAAGGAAATTTTTAGAAATATGATTATACTTTTCTAAGAACTTAAATGAAAAATATAATAACATCCCTCCTATTGATGATTTAAAAAGAAGATGTAGCTCATATCCATCTAAACTTATGGTCAAAGGGGTGTTATGCTCAACTGCATAACTCATTAAATCAGATTTTTGCAACAAGCCTCCATTTTTGCTGTAAATAAATTCTATTTGATCAGCTAGTTCCCCATTATAAAATATATCTGCTCCTTTTTTGATAAGTGTTTTAAGGAAATTTGCGTATTCAAAGTTTTTAAAAAAGGTTTTATCATTTAGTAATGTTCCATTTATGACAAATTGCTTTTTACTTTCCTCGGTTGCTAAAAAAATAGGAGCTAATAAGTCATTTATCACATAAGATATAAAAGGGCTTATATAAAACCCTTGTTCTGCAAGTTTTATGGGGTACTCAAGACAATCAGATAAAGGTAAACACCCCTTTTCTTGATGAATTGTCAAAATACCAGCAAGATTTCCAGGAACAGCTGTGGATGCATAACCTACATGAAATGTTTGCACAGCGGACTTAAAATCAACATTTACTGGGTAAAAGTTTTTCTCTTTACTATCTTCTGAGGGAACATTTACGAAGAAATCATAATATTTGATATCTTTTGTTTTTGCGTCAAAATATGTGAGGTAGCCTCCACCAGCAGGGCTTGTGAGGGGCAATTCTGCTAAACAAGCAGTAAAAAAAGATGATACAGCCGCATCAAAGGCATTCCCACCTTTTTCTAAAGTGTATATTGCAGATTGCATTGTGTGATAATCACCAGCAGAAACGGCACAAAAAAATCTTTTCATATCTCACCTAATTTGCACAGATTTAAAAGGTTATTAAACTTATTGTAATTTTCCACTAATTTGTAAGAAATACTTTTATTTTCGGCATAATCATTGATAATTTGTAAATACTTATTATCAATAGTATCACTGTGTTTTTCTATAAGAGCTTTGATTAAAGTGTTTATTTTCTCTTTTTTATCATTTAAAATGAAATTGCCATCTAAAGAGTATCTTATCGCATTCCATTTGTTTTGTTTTAAAACTGGATAAAATAATTTTTCACACTTTTTGTTGCAAAAATTTTTGGCTATAAGATAATAAAGAGCAGTTATTGCAAGTATTCTATTAATATTATTTGTGCTATCACATATTCTAAGCTCAACAGTTCCATAATCAGGTCTTATTCTCACATCCCACCATAAATCGTTATATTTTTCTATAAAATTGTGGTGGTATAAAAGTTTAGTTGAATTGATAAAATCTTCATAATTATCTAAATACTCTGGCACACCACCTCTTGGTAAGTTTTCAAAAATGAGGCTTCTATAAGAGTGTAATCCAGTATTTTTACCTTCAAAAAATGGTGATGATGTAGAAAGTGCCAGCATTAAGGGCATATATTTTAAAGTATGGTTGTGGACATTTACAGCTGCTACCTCATCAGGCAGTCCAATATGTATATGCATACCAAAAATCAGAAACCTATCTAAAACCATCTGCAATTCGTTTTTTAATTTTTCATATCTTTTATCAGGAGTAGGTTTTGCATCTGTGATTTTTGCAAAAGGGTGAGTCCCAAGACCTATAATTTTTGCATCATATATTTTTGCTGCATTTTTTAGCTGATTAAAAATTTTGTCAAAGAATGGTGCAATCTCATCAAGACTATTAAAAACAGGTGATACTATTTCTATAATTGATTGAAAATACTCTTTTTTAAGATACTTACTGTATTTTTGAGGAATAACTTCAAATATTTTATCTCTGACTCTTTTTAGTTTATAGGTTGTAGAATCAACAATGAAAAGTTCTAATTCTATTCCGATGTTTAAACTTGAACATTTTTTAAAACTAAAGTCCATACCAAATTATAACAATTTTAAATAAAAATTCAATCACATAAAATAAATTTTAGCTGCAATAAACAGCATCAAAATACCTATCAAAAATTCTATTATTTTCCAAATTTTTGGTTTTGTAAGTATAGGTGCTAAGAGTTTGGAGCCATATCCAATAGAATAGAAAAATATAAATGAAGCTAATGAAGCACCTATACCAAAAATATATTTATATTTTCCATATTGAGCAGAAATTGACCCTAACAATAATACAGTATCTAAATAAACATGTGGGTTTAAAAAGGTAAAAGCCAATGTCATAAAAATAGTTTTTTTAAGGGTTTGGTTTTTATAATTATTTAAAGAGAGTGCTTCATTCTTTCTAATAGCAGAATAAAGATTCATAAGTCCATAAAATGAAATAAAGATTACTCCAAAATATTTTGTAAAAGTTATTAGTGTAGGGTGTTTTTCTATCAAATAGCCGATACCTGAAATGCCAGTAAAAATAAGTAAAGAATCGGATAAAGCACAAATCAGACAGATTATAAAAATATGGTTTTTTAATAGTCCATTTTTTATTACAAAGGCATTTTGTGCTCCAATGGCTAAAATTAGTGAAAGCCCTAAACTAAAACCATCGAGTAATGATGTTGCAAAATCAACTGTCATGGCTATCTTTTAAATTAGAAATAATTTTTTATCTATTAAAATTTATTTTTTTGACTGTGGTCAAAGAATATAATAATATAATTTATATATTAGCTATCAACAACACTAAATGGAGGTGGTTATATGTTTTGTTATCAGTGTAGTGAAGCTTTAAAACAACAAGGTTGTACAGTAAAAGGTGTCTGTGGTAAAAATGATGAAGTTGCTACTTTGCAAGATCTTCTCATTTATGCAACTAAGGGGATAGGTTATCTTCTCAATGAAGGTAAAAAGAAAGGGATCAAAGATGAAGAGGCATCTTTGTTTGTTTTAGAGTCTCTTTTTGCAACAGTGACAAATGTAAACTTTGACCCACAAAGGTTTGTAGATTATGTAAATCGTGCGCTTGAAATCAGAGATAATTTGTTAGAAAAAGTAAAACCTGAAGGTGCACTGCCTGATGCAGTAACCTTTAAAGTAAACGGTAAAGATGATATGCTTGCAAAAGGAACAGCAATTGGTGTGCTTGCTGAGGCAAATGAGGATATTAGATCATTGAAAGAATTGCTTGTTTATGGTCTAAAAGGGATTGCTGCTTATGCTGATCATGCTTATGTGTTGCAACATAAAAGTGATGAAATCTTTGACTTTGTAAATTTTGCCTTAAGTGAGACACTTAGAAAAGATATTACTGTTGATGAGCTCATTAACCTTGTGATGGAGGCAGGTAATACTGCTGTTATGACTATGGAGCTTCTTGATAAAGCTAATACTTCAAGATACGGCAACCCTGAGATTACTCAAGTTTACACTGGTTTATATGAAGGGCCAGGTATCCTTGTGAGTGGTCATGACCTTCTTGATTTAGAAGAGCTTTTAAAACAGACAGAAGGTACAGGCGTAAATGTTTATACGCATGGTGAGATGCTTCCAGCTCATGCATATCCAGAGTTGAAAAAGTATAAACATTTAAAGGGTAATTTTGGTACTGCTTGGTATAACCAAACTCATGAATTTCCAGAATTTAATGGTCCAATTTTGTTTACTACTAACTGTATTGTTCCACCAAGAGATTCATACTTTGATAGACTTTTTACAACAGGTTTAGTTGGATGGCCTGGTGTTCCTCATATACCAAATAGGGTTGATGGAAAACCAAAAGATTTTACCCCTGTAATCGAAAAAGCAAAAGCTATGGGTGGATTAACTCCTAAAGAGGGTAAATACATAACTATCGGTTTTGCTCATGAGCAGGTTATGCAAGTAGCTGATAAAGTTATTGAAGCTGTTAAATCTGGTAAAATTAAAAGATTTATCGTAATGGCTGGTTGTGATGGTAGATTAAAAGCTCGCGAATATTATACTGAAGTTGCTAAAAAATTACCAAAGGATACTGTTATCTTGACAGCTGGTTGTGCTAAATATAGATACAATATGCTTGATCTTGGTGATATTGATGGAATCCCAAGAATACTTGATGCTGGCCAGTGTAACGACAGCTACTCATTAGCTTATATCGCACTCAAATTGAAAGAGGCTTTTGGACTAAATGATATTAATGAATTGCCAATATCTTATGATATTGCTTGGTATGAGCAAAAAGCTGTTGCAGTGTTGCTTGCTCTCCTTGCACTTGGTGTAAAAGGGATAAGGCTTGGGCCAGTTTTGCCAGCTTTTCTTTCACCAAATGTAGCAAAAGTGCTTGTTGAAAACTTTGATATTAAACCTATGGGTGATCCAGATACTGATATTGAGTTGATGTTGCAAGGTAAGTAATTGACATGTTGTTTAACAGTCTAAGGTATCGATATTAGTTATGAGATTGCTTCGGCAACTCTTGTTGCCTCGCAATGACAGGGGAATCTGTCATTGCGAGCGCTAGCGAAGCAATCTGAAAATTTAAATTATGTAGTGCCAGATAGTCTTCTGGCACTACTCTTTTATCTCAAATCCAAGTGTATGTCTTAACGCATTTTCAATATTTGGATATTTAAACTCAAATCCAGAATCAATCAGCTTTTCAGGATAGACCCTTGTACTTGAAAAAAGTATCTCTTCAGCTTTTTCTTTTAAAATGATTTTGATGAATTTTTCTGGGACTTTTAAGTTTATTTTTGGTTTAAGTAGTGCCTTTAGCTGAATAATTAACTGATTCATTTTAATAGGATTTGGGGAGACTATATTTATCGGACCAGAGAGATTTTCATTTGCTATAATATGTATGATGGAATAAGCAATGTCATCTGGCGAAACCCAGCTCAGCCATATATCATCTTTACTAAAAGCTGGTGAAATTTTAAATCTAAATACATCTAAGAAATTTTTAAGCGCACCACCTGCAGGAGTCAAAGTCACACCTATTCTTAGTATCGCAGTTCTAACCCCTTTTTTCATGGCAGGTTTTGTAGCTTCTTCCCATCTTTTGCAAACAAGAGGTAAAAATCCTGAACCACTTTCACTGTTTTCTGTTAAAATTTCGTCCCCTCTATTTCCATAAAATCCGATTGCAGATGCCGAGATGAATAACTCAGGAGGGTTTTTCATATTTGAAATTTTTTCTGCTAAAAATTTAGTTGTTTCAATTCTGCTTTCAATAATTCTCTTTTTTTTCTCCTCAGTCCATTTCCCTTCTAAAATCGGTTCGCCAGCAAGATGTATAACTATATCAGCGCAGTTTAAACAACTACTCAGGTAATGGTTATTTAAATCCCATAAAATGGAGTTTTTGTCTTTTTTATCTCGTCTAATTCTAACCACATTGTGCCCAAGGGATGATAAATAATTAAATAAGTAGTTTCCCAATACACCTGAACTTCCAGTAATAACGATATTTTTTTTCTCTATTTTATATTTTTCTTCTATATCAAGGTCGTTTTCAATAATTTGATACCTGTAATTTAGCATTTTATCTAAATCTGCTAAAATATACTTTTTAAAAGGTTTAGAAAATGGTTCAAAAGGCAGAATAAATTTTATTTCATCAATAAGCTCAGTTTTGTTATCATCTATTTTTTTAAATTTGTGAAAATGTAAAAACTCTTTAAATGGCCCTTTGATCTGTTTGTCGGCAAAATATTCGTATTCCTTGTAATCAATATGTTTTGATACCCATTTTAATTTAAAAAGAAATTCTTTGATTTGTAATTCTGTTATAGAATCAACTGAAATCCCCTCTTGTTTTAAGACTGAGATTTTTTTATATGGTGGTATCAGCCTTTTTAAAATGGCTGGTCTTTCAAAATAACGAAAAACCTTTTTAATATTATGGTTAATAACGGTATTTTTTTTAATTAAAATCATATTCATATCGTAATACCAGAATTTTATTAGTCAATTTTTTTATATCACTTGATAATATTTTTGATACAAACTTTATTGTATTATGAAAATGTTGACAAAGTTAAATAAGTATTTTAAATAATTATTTAAAATGAGTGTTGTAAAAGATAAAAGAGAAAAAATCATTTTTGCAGCTTTGGAGCTTTTCGCTGAAAAAGGTTATAAAAAGACATCAATTGCTGAAATTTGCTCTAAAGCTGGAGTAAATATAGCATCAGTCAATTATTACTTTCGTTCAAAAGCAAATCTCTACAGAGAGATATTTAAAAAGGCTTTTGAAGTAGCAGAAGATAAGATGCCTTTATTAAATTTAAGCAGTTTGGATATCTCATATAAGGAAAAATTGCGTCGTTTTATTGAGACAGTGGTTAAAAGGGGGTGTGCTACTGATGAATTAAGATTTTTACCACAACTTTTTTTGCACGAATCCATGCATTCCACTGGTATTTGCGATGATATTTTAAGTGAAATTAAGGCTAAATATAGAAGCACCTTATTTGATATTATAAAGGGTATTACAGGGATAAATGACACAGATAAGATTCAACTGTTGGGTTATAGTATTATGAGTCAATGTTTATTTTTAAAAATAAATCCACTGGCACAAAAAGAGATTATAAAAAATAAAAATTCCGCAGAACAAATTGATATGTTGATAAATCATATATATAAATTTTGCATTTCTGGCTTAAAAAATTATAAAAGGTTTGAGTGATGAGAATTTTATTTTTTTATTTTTCTTTTATTTTACTTTTGACAGGCTGTATCACAAAAGAATTACCTAAATTAAAAAATTCTGATTTACCAGCAGATTATAAATTTAAAATTGAAGGGGTTGAAGAATATGATGAAGAGTGGTGGAAAAGCTTTGGTTCAGATGACTTAAATCAATTGATTAGAATTGCTAAAAAAAATAACTTTGATTTGAAGTTAGCAATAAAAACAGTAGAAGAGGCAAATTTACAATATAAAAAAGATAGAACTACTTTATTTCCTGAAATAGATTTGAATGCAGGCTATGAGAGAACAAAAACTAAGAATAAAGGGTTTAATGCTGTCACTGTAAACAATTATTATTTAGGTTTATCGGCATCATACGAGATAGATATATGGGGGAAAATTAGAGAAGGGGTAAAGCTTACAGAGCTAAATGTATTGGAGAAAAAATTTGATTTTGATGCACTATTTAATACTATTGCAGGGGAGATAACCACAAATTGGTTAAATATTTTAGCTATTTTCGAAAAAGAATCTTTGTTAAACGCAAAATTAAAGTTATTGGAAAATCAAAAGAGATTATTAGAAAATAAATACTTCTCTGGGGAAGTTAGTTTAAAAGAGCTTTTTTTGATCGATCAGCAAATAATTTCTACTGAAAACACAATTAAATTATTAAAAAATAACAAAAACATTTATGAAAATAGGATAAAAATTTTATTAGGTTATAATAATATTAATGTAGAACTAAAAGATAGAATACTACCTGAAGTTAATTTTGATATAAAAACGCCTGTCCCTTCAGAGTTGATAAGACTTAGACCAGACATAAGACTTTCCGAAGTAAATTTGATGAAATCCTTTGCAGCGTATAAAATATCGAGATTAGAGAGATTTCCAACTTTTAGTATTTCAGCTTCTTACAGGTATAGCTCAAACGAGATAAGTAGTATATTTGATAACTGGGTCTTAAATATTGCTGCAAATCTTTTTTACCCTTTGATAGATTTTAATAAAAGGAAATATAATGAATTGATTAACAAGATAAAAGTAGATGAAGCTTTTATAAATTATAAAAAAACAGTTTATCAGGCTGTAGTTGATATTGAAAATGGTTTTTTAAATATTTCTAATTCATTAAGTCAGCTTGAGACTACAAAGAAAAATTTACAGAAAGAGGAAAAACAGTATCAATTGATAAAGTTAAAATATCTATCTGGCGAAAATAGCTTGATAGATTTGATTTCTGAAGAATTAAAACTTATCGATTATAAACTTGATCTTATCGATAAAAAGTTGAGCTATTTAGAAAGTCTTGTGAGTTTTTATAAAGCATTAGGTGGGAGATATTACAAAGAGGTTAAAAATGGAAAAGAACAGTAATGGTTATTACAAAAAAACTGTATTGCAAAGAATCTTATCTTTTATTTTGATAGTTGTTATTATCTTTGGTGGTTTAAGTTTATCAAAGTATCTGATTAAAACAAAAAAGGTTGCAAAGAGAAAAAAGCCTAAACAGATTTTTGTAAATGTAGAAGTTACCAAAGGTGAAAAAGTTGATACAAATTATATAATAAAAGGTTTTGGCAGAGTTTATCCAGCAAAAGAAGTCTCCATTGTTCCTGAGGTAAGCGGGAAAGTTGTATATGTGAATCAAAATTTGATAGAAGGTGGATTTATCAAAAAAGGGGAAACATTAATCAAAATTGATGATACTGATTATAAGATAAGATTAAATAAAGAGCTTGCTAATCTAAATTCGTTAAAAGAGGATCTGATTTTAGAAAAATCAAAAAGAAACAGAGCTCTAAAAGAGCTAAACTCAGCTAAAGATTTTATAAAAAATATAGATAATGAATCTTTGTATGTTTTAAAACGAGAGCCTTATATTAAAAAAATCGAAGAGAATATAAAAATAGCAGAGGAAAATATAAAGCAAGCTAAACTTGATTTGGAAAGAACAGTAATTAGAGCCCCTTTTAACTGTTATATCTTGAAAAAATATATTGATGTGGGCGGGTATGTAAACAGTGGTGTAAAAATTGCAGATATAATTGATGCAGACATGGTTTATGTAAGAGGAAATATTACAAAGGCTGATTTGAAATATTTAGATATTAATAAAAATATAAATGCAGTTGTTTATAATGATGGGGAAAAAATTGATGCTAAATTATTTAAATTAGAAAAAGCATTGGATGAAAAAGGGTTACTTTTAAAAGTAATTTTAAAAATAGATAATTTTAACCCAAACATCTTTTTGTATGACTATGTAACTTTTGATTTGATAGGTAAAGAGTTGAAAGGTATTGTTAGACTTCCTGAAAGGGTTGTAAGGGAAGATGAATTTGTATGGATTGTAAAAGATAATAAGTTACATTTGAAGAAAATAAATATTTTATTTGAAGATGAAAAATATGTTTATACCAACGATATTGACGAAAATTCTCAGATAATCGTTACAAACCTTTCATCTGTAGTAGAAGGGTTGCCAGTAAAAGTTATTAATAGGGTAGATTAATGGCAAATGGTATGAAAAAGGGTGTTATCGGCTGGTTTATTGATAATCCAGTTGCAGCAAATATCCTTATGATTTTCCTCATAGTTGGTGGGCTCTACTGGAGCACTCAAATAAAACAGGAAGTTTTCCCTGAATTTACAATAGATTCGGTAATTGTAGAAGTTGCATATCCTGGAGCAAGCCCAGAGGAAATTGAAAAGGGGATTTTGCTTCCGATAGAAGAAGCGGTGGATGGACTTGATGGGATAAAAAAAGTTACATCTACAGCTAATGAAGGGGTAGGGCAAGTTGTAATTGAGGCCACACTTGATGCAGATATTAACCAGCTTTATCAGGATGTAAAAAGTGAAATAGATAGGATTACTACTTTTCCTGAAGATGCGGAAGAGCCTAAAGTTTATATCCCATCTAGGAAAAGAGAAGTAATTACGCTGATTTTATATGGTAACCAAGATGAAAAAGTTTTGAGGGAATGGGCTGATAATATTAAAGATAGATTACTTCAATATAAAAATATAAGCAGCGTAGAACTGTTAGGCGAAAAACCTTATGAAATAAAGATTGATTTAGATAGAGATAGTTTAAGAAAATATAATCTTACAATTTCTGATGTTGCAAATAAAATAAAAAATTACAATCTCGAATTACCAGCTGGTAAAATTGAAACAGCAAAAGGGGATATCCTAATCAGAGTAACGGAAAGAAGGGAATATGGCAAAGATTTAAAAGATATTCCGATTATTTTAAGTGATTATGGAAGGGCGATAACACTTGGTGAAATAGCAGAAATTTCTGATAATTTTGAAGAGACTAATACTTTTTTAAAATATAATGATTTACCAGCTATTGGTATTAGAGTTTATAGGGCTGGTGATCAAAAGCCGATAAAAATAGCAGAAACTGTAAAGAAGTTTATTAAAGAGATAAATGATGAATTACCACCAGGTTTATACACCGACTATGTTAATGATAGGTCAAAAGTATTTGCTCAACGAATTGATTTGCTTTTGAGAAATGCAAAACTTGGTCTAATTCTTGTTTTTTCCTTGTTAGCTTTGTTTTTGGAGATAAGGCTTGCTTTCTGGGTGATGCTTGGGATACCTATCTCTTTTCTTGGTTCTATGTTGTTATTTCCTCAATTTGATGTGTCTATAAATATGGTATCACTTTTTGCTTTTATTATATGTCTTGGTATAGTTGTGGATGATGCCATAGTTGTAGGTGAAAATATATACAGGTACAGACAGCAGGGGTTGCCTTTTAAAAAAGCTGCGTTGATTGGTGGTAGAGAAGTAATGGTACCTGTGGTCTTTAGTGTTTTGACAAATATGGTGGCATTTTTACCGTTGTATTTTGTTCCAGGAGTAATGGGTAAGATATTTAGAATTATACCTGTTATTGTGGTTTCTGTTTTTACTATTTCACTTTTAGAAAGTTTATTGATTTTACCTTCTCATATAGGGCATCAAAAAGAAGAACCAATGTTGATTTTAAAAATGATAAATAAGATTCAGCAAACCATCAGTAAGTATATTTTAAAATTTATTCACTCTGTATATGGTCCTATTTTGAAATTTTGTATAAAATTTAGATATGTAACTTTTGTTTTTTCTTTGATGGTATTAATTGTTGCTATTAGTTTTGTTAAAAGTGGTAGAATAGGGATAGTCTTTTTCCCAAAGGTGGAATCAGATTTTGCCTATGTTAAGTTTGTTTTGCCAGTGGAAAGCAGTGTGTTTGATACATTAAGAGTGGCAGAGTTTCTAACTGAAAAGGCTAAAAAAATTATTGAAGAAAATGGTGGTGATAAGCTTGCTCAAGGTATTTTGACAAATATAAATAATAATAGTGGCTTTATACAGGTTTATTTAACAGATCCAGAAGTAAGACCGATAACAACAACAAAATTTACAAATTTATGGAGAAATGAGTCTAAAGATTTAACAGGGGTAAAAACAATTAAATTTTTCTCTGATTTTGGTGGCCCAGGTCATGGTGCTTCTTTGACAGTTGAATTACAACATAGAAATATCGAAACTTTAAGAGCTGCAAGTAAAGAGCTTGCAAATTATCTTGCAACTTTTAACAGTATATCAGATATCGATGAAGGTTTTGCTGACGGGAAATTGCAATTTGATATAAAATTAAATGACAAAGGGAAGGCTCTTGGTATTGATTCTACATATCTGGCAAGACAGCTTAGAAACTACTATTATGGAGCTGAGGCTAAAAGGTTTTTAAGAGGTACAGATGAAGTAAAGATTATGGTAAAAGCTGATGCAAAAGAGAGGGATTTTGAATATTTTTTCAAAACATTTTTGGTTGATTTGCCAAACGGTTCTAAAGTGCCATTGAAAGAGATAGCTGAGATTAAAAGAGGTAGGTCTTATACTACAATAGATAGGAGAAATTTTAGAAGGATTATCAATGTAACAGCAAATGTGACCCCTGAAAATCAAACAAATAAGATATTAGAAGTGGTGAAAAGTGAATTTTTGCCTGAGCTGCAAAGGAAGTTCCCCGGTTTAAACTATAGCTTTGAGGGGAAACAATCTGATATGAGAGATAGCATGTCAGCTTTATTTAAAGGTTTGTTTGTAGCTCTAATGGTGATTTATGTTATGCTTGCTATCCCTTTTAAAAGTTATTTTCAACCATTGATAATTATGACTGTTATCCCTTTTGGGATAATAGGTGCTATTGTTGGGCATATTTTACTTGGGTATGATCTCAACTTAATCAGTATGTTCGGTATTGTTGCTCTTTCTGGTGTGGTAATAAACGATTCTCTTGTTTTGATAGATTTTGCAAATAGAAAAAGAAGAGAGGAAAATGCCACCTTTCATGATGCAATATATGAAGCTGGGCTAAAAAGATTTAGACCTATTTTACTTACTACTCTCACGACCTTTTTTGGATTGATGCCGATGATTTTTGAGACTTCTGTTCAAGCAAGGTTTTTAATACCGATGGCTATATCTTTGGGGTTTGGGATACTTTTTACTACTTTTATAGTTCTGATTTTGGTGCCTGGACTTTATGTAATTATAGAGGATGCAATTGGTATTGCTAAAAAACTGTTTTAAACAAAAGGTTGAATTTTCTTACAAAAGCTTATAAAAAATTTATATAAAGATTAAATTTTTAGAGGTGGGAGATGGATTGTATATTTTGTAGTATAATTGCTGGAGAAATACCATCAGCAAAGGTTTATGAAGATGATGATTTTATAGCTATTCTTGATATCAGGCCAGTTCATCTTGGGCACACATTGTTAATACCTAAAAAGCATTTTAGAAATATTTATGACACAGATAAGGAAATAGGTGAAAAAATTTATCCAGTATTGGTTAAGCTTGCAAATGCAATAAAATCGGCATTAAACTGTGATGGCTTAAATATTGTACAAAATAATGAGCCAGCAGGTGGACAAGAGGTTTTTCATTCACATATCCATTTAATTCCTAGATATGAAAATGATGGGATTAGATTTGCTATTAAGCATAAGCAATATGAATCAAATGAGCAGATGGCAGAATTTGCTAAAAAAATAGCTGATAAACTCAAATAAAGGTTAAAGATGCTTGCAAAACGGATAATCCCCTGTCTTGATGTAAAGGATGGTAGGGTCGTAAAAGGGACAAAGTTTGTAAATTTAAAAGATGCTGGTGATCCAGTAGAGGTGGCAAAGCAGTATAATTTGGAAGGTGCAGATGAGATTACTTTTCTTGATATTACTGCTAGTGCTGAAAACAGAGGGATAATTATAGATGTTGTTAAAAAGACTGCTGAGCAGGTTTTTATTCCACTAACTGTTGGTGGTGGAGTAAGGACTATTGAGGATATCAGAAATCTTTTGAAAGCTGGTGCTGATAAGGTTTCTATTAACTCTGCTGCAGTAAAAAATCCTGATTTTGTAAGAGAAGCATCAAGTGTTTTTGGTTCTCAATGTATAGTGGTTGCTATAGATGCTAAAAGGAAACCAGATGGTTCTGGATGGGAAGTTTATATCCATGGTGGCAGAACTCCCACAGGTATAGATGCTATAGAATGGGCAAAAAGGATGGAGCTTTATGGTGCTGGTGAGATACTACTTACCAGTATGGATATGGATGGGACAAAAGAGGGGTACGATATAGAGCTGACGAGAGCAGTGGCTGAGGCTGTGGAAATACCTGTTATTGCATCAGGTGGTGTGGGCAATTTAGAGCATATTTTAGAAGGATTAACCAAAGGGAAAGCGGATGCAGCCTTAGCAGCTTCTATATTTCATTATAAAGAGTATTCAATAAAAGAGGTTAAAGAGTTTCTTAAAAAACATGGTGTAGCTGTTAGACTATAAAAAGGGGTTTAAATGAATTTAAGTATATTAGAGAAATTGATTGAAACTATTAGAGATAGGAAGTTAAATCCAAAAGAGGGCTCTTATACCAATTCACTTTTTGATGCTGGTGAAAATAAGATTGTAAAAAAACTTGGTGAGGAGTTTGCAGAGTTTTTAAAAGCTTATTTGAAAGAGAGTGATGAGAGAATCTTAAGCGAGTTTGTAGATTTATTATATCATTTTTTTGTTGCTTTGGAGTATAAAGATATCAAATTTGAAGATGTATTAAGTGAGCTTGAAAGGCGTCATAAGTGAAGCTTTTGAGCCATCTTATTTTTGAAGAAGTCGAAAATAAATTAGAAAATCTCACTATTTTAGATTATGTCCTTGGCTTAAGCTATGTAGCTGTGAAAACTGAGGCAGGGGTTGGTCTTGCTTATACCTTTAGAAATGAAATTGGTGGTGGTTGCAATATCCTAAATAGAAATCTTAAAGGTGAGCCAGCAAAAGAGATTGCAAGACTTTTTTTCAGTGTTGACATATTAGAATCAGCTATTGGCCTTGCTACAATTAACTCGTGTCTTGATAATGGAGAAGTTGATAATGTTGATATTTTTGAAAGGATAGATTTTAATAATAAGAAGGTTGCAATTGTAGGATTTTTTAAACCAGTTATTGAAAAAATTAAAGATATTGTAGATGAATTATTTATCTTTGAATTAAAAGATTTGCCTGGTGTTATACCTCCTAATATGGCTAAGTTTTATCTTCCAGCTTGTGATGTGGTGATTATATCTGGTACGACATTGGTAAATAAAACCACAGAAGATTTTTTATGTTATTGTAACGATTCATCTATAAAAATTTTGATGGGGCCTACAACACCTTTATCAAATGAGCTTGCAAAATTTGCAAATATTGCTGGTAGTTTTGTAAAAAGTGATGAGATTATGGATGCTGTTTCAAAAGGTGCAGGGATGAAGGGGGTGAAACCCTTCATTGAAAAGAGATGGCTACAAGCGCTTTAAAAACAGATTTTGGGTGTTGCGGTACAGTTTTCTAATATTTTATCAACAGTTGTTCGTGCTAAACATATAGAAGTATCTGCTGCTCCATAATAAACTAACAGTTCATCACCTTTTTGAATCCATCCACAAGGGAATACAACATTTGGGACATCTCCAACCCTTTCATAAAACTCCCTAGGGGCAAATATAAAATGGGGTGTATAGCTTATTAATTTCCAAGGTTTTTCATAATCTAAAAGCATTGCTCCAACTCTATAAAGATTTCCTCCAGCTGTTTTTCTAACTCCATGATAAAGTAGTAACCAACCTTTTTCAGTCAAAATAGGTGGAGTTGAAGCTCCCAGCTTATAATTACCCCAACCTGGTTCAGGAGAAAGTATTGCTTTTGCATTCCCCCAATAAATCAGATCTTTTGACTCTGAAATCCATATTGTACCACCAGCTCCTGCCATTCCACCAGGCCTGTTGATGAGGTAATATTTCCCATTGATTTTTTGTGGAAATAGGACTGCGTCTTTATCATCTGTAACTGTTGCAAAGCCTATCCTGGTAAACTCTTTAAAGTCTTTGGTATAACCGATACCTACTCTTGGTCCATAAGGTCCAAAAGCTACATAGGTTATGTAATATGTATCATCTATTTTAGTTATTCTTGGGTCTTCGACACCATATTTTTCGTAAATTGCATACTTTTCATCATTACTGGGTGTAATCCATGGTTTTTCATCAACAGTAAAATTTACACCATCTTTTGATCTTGCCAAAGTGAGATGGCTGTGTCCATCAATGTCTTCAACTCTTAATAAAAGTAAAATTTCATCATTAAATTCAGTTGCAGCAGCATTAAACACGGTGTTACATCTATAAGGGATATCTTCCCTAGTAATAATTGGGTTATTTTTATCCCTTATGAAAATATCAAATTTACTCATTATACCCTCCCCTTAATCTAATGTTATTATATTGTCTAAATTTATACTTACTTTTGTAAGTTTTTGATAAAGTTCAATATGCTTATTTGCAATTATATTCCATGATATTTCATTTTTTACATAATTTTTTGCATTGATTGACATAGTTTTTCTTAAACTTTCATCCTCTATTAAAGCAGCTGTTTTTTCTATATATTCTTCAAGAGTATTACAAGCAAAACCTGATTTGGATTTTTCAAAAGTCTGCACCATAGAAAGGGTTGCACTTGAAACAACAGGTTTTCCAAAGGCAAGACAATGGGCAAGTATCCCACTTTGTGAGTTTATTTTATATGGCAAAATGATTATATCTGAAGCCGAAATTACTGTATCAAATGAGGATTGTGAAAGTTGACCTCTGATAAGATAGATTCTTTTTTTAAAGGGTGATTCTTCTATTTTTTTGAAAATAATGTTTCGATATTCTCTGTGCTCTATCCCTCTGATTTTTCCTGCTATAACTAATAGGATATTATCGTATTTATCAGCTAATTTATTGAAGATATCTATTGTAGTTTCAAAATTTTTTGAAGGCCTGAAATAACCTATTTGAGTTAACACTATAGAATTATCAGGTAAATTTAAGATTTTTTTAGCATTATCTATTTCTTTTATAACTCTTGCTCCGTGTGGAATAACTGCAATTTTATCTTCAAAACTTTTATCAATGACATTTAATAAAGTATCTTTTTGATAATTTTCATGGACAATTACTTTGGTGCTGTTTCTAATTATTGCATCAGTAATGATTTTATGCTCTTTAGGCATATCTTTATAAACGGTGTGTAGTGTTGTAATTACTGGTATATCAGTTAATCTAAAATTTAAGATTAAAGGTATAATGTTGAGCCCAAACTTTCCGCTGTATAAGCCAAATTCATGCTGGATATGAACTATATCTGGGGTAAATCTCATCATCATGGAAAAGGTTTTATTGGCAAAATCGGGGTCATCATAATCAAAGGCTGGAAAAACATTTTTTCCTTGAGAGCCATAATGGGAAACAATATATGTATCAACCCATTTTTTTCTAAGCTCATCCGTAAGATACTGTGTATATGTGGCTATTCCGCATTCCACCGGCGAATAAGATGAGATAAATCCTATTCTCATTTTATCCTCCAAGTTAAGCGGAATTTATAAATTGACAGTGAATAAAATAATTTTCAATTTATAAAAAATCAATATTCATTTAAAAAAATAAATTTACTTGTAGATCAATGTAATTAATAATATAATGAGTTAGTCAGGTTATATGGGACATATATTTTGAGGCTGTTGCACAATGGAACAATTTTTTGATATAAATGTAGCTTTGAGATTGCTTCGGCAACATTTGTTGCCTCGCAATGACTTTAAAATTCCGTCATTGAGAGCGTCAGCGACGCAATCTGAGGTGCTTAAGCTATTATTATTGTGCAACTCAATTTATAAAAAATGCAAATGAGAGGGGTGTAATGTTTGATCTGCCTACAAAAGAGGAGATTTTAAAAGGGCTTACAACGGATGTATATTTTATAAGAACTGAAGAAGTGCTAAAGAAAAATAATATAAATAAAAAAGTTACCATGGAAGTTGCTCAAAAAGGGATGCCTGCAGAGTACCCTTTTGGTATTTTTACAGGGCTTACTAATGTGTTAAAATTATTAGAAAATAAACCTGTTGATGTTTATGCTATACCAG
The DNA here is from genome assembly GCF_049472675.1 of Deferribacter thermophilus. Taxonomy (NCBI): domain Bacteria; kingdom Pseudomonadati; phylum Deferribacterota; class Deferribacteres; order Deferribacterales; family Deferribacteraceae; genus Deferribacter; species Deferribacter thermophilus. The sequence continues at coordinate 3,326 of NZ_JAPNXM010000015.1, read as the reverse complement.
AAGGGAATATTTTTTTTGAAAATACTCCAGTAATGACGATTGTTGGGAATTACCTTGATTTTGGTATTTATGAGACAGCTATTTTAGGATTTTTATGTCACTCTTCTGGGATTTCTACAAAGGCTGCAAAATGTAAAATAGCAGCTGGCGACAAAATTGTCTTATCTTTCGGTGCAAGAAGAGTCCATCCTGCAATTTCTGGTATGGTTGATAAATACGCATATATTGGTGGATGTGATGGTTTTTCTGTTGTTTTTGCTGAAAAATTAATTGGTAAAAAAGCATCTGGAACAATTCCTCATGCTTTGATAATTCAAGTTGGTGATACCCTTGAAACTATGAAACTATATGATGCTGTTATTGATGAAAATGTTAAAAGAATTGCGTTAATAGATACTTTTGGTGATGAGAGATTTGAATCTTTGAGGGTTGCTGAATATTTAAAGGATAAACTCTATGGTATTAGGCTTGATACCCCTGGCTCTCGAAGAGGAAATTTGAAAAAAATTGCAGAAGAGATTAGATGGGAGCTCGATATAAGAGGTTTTAATCATGTAAAGCTTTTTGCTAGTGGTGGCCTTGATGAAAAAGCTATTATAGAGCTCAAATCTGTAATTGATGGTTTTGGAGTAGGTACAAGTATTTCCAATGCAAAAGTTATGGATTTTTCAATGGATATTGTTGAGATTGATGGTAAGCCATTGAGTAAAAAAGGTAAAATGTCTGGATTTAAATATGCATATCAGTGTGAAAACTGTTTAAATCAAAGATTTAGTGTAAAAAGTGATGATGAAATTTTCTGTGATTGTGGAAACAAAATGGTAATGATTACAAAAAAGGTAATGGAGAATGGGAAAATTTTGTGGGAAGAGGATATTGAATCTATCAAAAATCGTGTAGTTTCTCAGTTTGATAGGATAAAAAAGGGGATATATGTCATTTGAATTTAAAAGAATGTTGATGGTTAAAGAGCAGCTTCAAGGTAGAGATGTTAAGGATAAAAGGGTTCTTGATGCTTTTTTAAATGTTCCAAGAGAGTTATTTGTTTTAGAAGAATATAAAGATAGAGCCTACGATGATTCACCACTTCCTATCGGCTACGGACAGACTATATCGCAGCCTTATATGGTAGCAAAGATGACAGAACTGCTTGATTTAAATGAGGATGATATTTTACTTGAAATTGGTACAGGATCTGGTTATCAAGCGGCAATTGCATCAAAACTTTGTAAACATGTTTATACAGTAGAGATAATCCCTGAACTTGTTGAGTTTGCAAAAAGCAATTTAGAAAAGGCAGGTATAAAAAATGTTACCGTTATTTTAGGTGATGGCAGTGTTGGATTAAAAGATTATGCTCCTTATGACAAAATAATTATTACAGCTGCAACAGAAAGTGTGCCAGAGGAACTTTTTGAACAATTGAAGGTGGGTGGATATCTTGTTGTTCCTGAAGGGGATAGATTTACTCAATGGTTAAAAAGATATATCAAGCTAAATGAAGATAATATAGTATCAGAGGATTATTTTGCTTGTGTTTTTGTACCTTTAAGAGGGAAAAAAGGGTTCAAATAAATTTTAAGGGGGTATTTTATGAAACTTTTGAGATTTAAAACAGGGGAAGTGGAAAAAAAAGGGGTATTAGTAGATGGAAAGATAAAACGAATTTTAGGAACCTTTTTTGATAATTATACCATAACGGATGAAGTTTATGAGCTTGATGAGGTGCATTTTTTACCACCTGTAATCCCTTCCAAGATTGTTTGTATTGGTCGTAATTATGCTGATCATGCAAAGGAGCTTGGAAACGAAGTCCCATCGGAGCCATTGATTTTTTTAAAGCCAAATTCAGCTATTAATAGCCATGAGGGGTTGATAGTATATCCAGAGCAATCAAATAGAGTAGATTATGAGGCAGAGCTTGCTATAGTAATTAAGAAAAGGTGTAAAGGGGTTTCAGAAGAGGAGGCTCTTGAGTATGTTTTAGGGTATACATGTTTTAATGATATCACAGCAAGGGATATTCAGAAAAAAGAGGGGAAATTTACAAGGGCAAAATCTTTTGACACTTTTGCACCGTTTGGTCCTTATATTGAGACAGATTTTGAAGATTTTGATAATCTTTATGTTAGAAGCTATGTAAATGGTGAATTGAGGCAGAATGGAAACACAAAAGATATGATATTTAAAGTCCCTTATTTAATATCGTTTATATCAAATATTATGACTCTCTATCCAGGAGATATTATTGCAACGGGTACACCTGAAGGTGTTGGGGAGTTAAAATCTGGTGATGTTGTAGAGGTTGAGGTAGAAGGGGTCGGAAAGCTTAGAAATTATGTCTCAAAAGAAAAATAAAATAGATTGTTTCCAGTGTGGTGCTTGCTGCTATTTTTTTGATATATCCACATTAAAGAAACCCGCATTATGTAAATGTAATCATCTTAGAGATGATGGAAAATGTGCTATTTATAAAGATCGACCTAAAGTTTGTAGAGATTTTCAGCCAGACGAAATTTGTGTTTTGATTTCTACTTTGTGTTTTGAAGATAAAATAAAGGTATTGAAAAAGATTTATGGTGTAGAATGAGTTTTTATTTTGGATTGACTGGGAATATAGCTTCAGGGAAAAGTACTGCTGCAAAGTTTTTTGAAGAATTGGGCTGCTATACTATTGATGCAGATGAAATTAGTAGAGAAGTAATGAAAAAAGGTGGGGTAGCTTATCAACAAATTGTTGAAACTTTTGGTGGACATATTTTACTGGAAAATGGTGAAATTGATAGAGGGAAATTAAAAGAGATCGTTTTTAATAATGATGAAAAGAGATTACAATTAGAACAAATTGTACATCCAGCAATTATTGAAACAGAACAGAAAAAAGTATCAGAAATTAAAGCAAAGGATGATAAGGCTATAATTATAACGCAGGCAGCTTTAATTATTGAAAAGAAAACTTATACACGATTTGATGCTGTGATTGTTGTTTATGTAGATTATGAAAGCCAATTAATTCGATTATTAAAGCGTGATAATGTGGATATTGAGCTTGCAAATAAAATTATTTCAGCGCAAATGCCTTATGAAGAAAAATTGAGATATGCAAATTTCATTATAAATAATACAAAAGATTTAGATTATTTAAAAAGTGAGGTTAGCAGAATTTACAACGCAATAAAGATATATCAATATACCAAAAGACAACTTAAAAAAATGAAAATAGATTTTTTATGAAAGAAGAGAGGGTATGGCTCTGTAACTAAAACTGTGTAAATCCTCCTGAAAATATGTTAACTAAAGAACAAACAGGAGGATTTATATGTTTA
>NZ_JAPNXM010000014.1:0-39468 GCF_049472675.1 Deferribacter thermophilus | reverse complement strand
TTAAAAATTAAGCATAATTTAGCAGAAAATAGATTAAATATCAATATGTTATATAAATTTTACTGTGCAACACCCTTTATATTTGTAGAACCAGTTCTTTGGTAATCAATATATGTAGTTCCAGTAAAAAGATGGTCGAGATTATGTGTACCATCTTTAAATTCATGTTTTATTTTACTTCTGTATGACATTCCAAACTTCCAATTTTCAGTTATTTTATAATGTAATGCCACGTTCCAACCATAAGCCCAGTCATCAGTCCCTTTTAATTCAGAATTTGCATCTTCTACTCCAACACCATGAAAACCTTGCCATATTTTGTTCTCTAGAGTTACATCCATCCTCTGAATATCTATTCCTGCTGCAATACTTAGTTTATCATTTATCTTGTAAGCAATATTTGGATTTATAGTTAATGTTACAACTTCTGCTTTTGTCCCACCAACTATATATCTTCCTTTCCAGTTGTCTGGCCATTCGGTAGCAAGACCAAAATTTGAAAAAACACCTAATCCTACCCATATCTTATCAGTTGTTTGCAGTGTAGCGTAAAAATTAGGAATGTAAAATGTTTTGTCTTTTGCATCTGTAGATTGACCTGTTGAATCACTTTCAAATGTTGCATAAGGATGAATTGGCGAGAAACCTAACGATAATTGCATCCTTTCTAATTGTGTAATACCTGCAGGGTTGAAATATACTGCAGAAGGATCGTCAGCTTGTGCAACAAATGCACCACCCATGCCAAGGGCTTTTGCCCCTTGCTCATTAATTTGGAAACCGTTAGCATAAAGTAAGACAGGAAATAGTAGTATTACAAAGAGCTTTAAAAAAGATGATACATAACTTTTCATAAAACCTCCTTTTATAAGATTATATGCAAACAATATTATATTTTTTTTGAATAGTCAATTAAAATGTATAGAAAAATAGGTATCTATAAAAAGGAAATGTTTGTAAGTAAATGATAAAAAGAGTTAAAATTTGTGTTAATGGTTGTGTAAAATGTAAAAAATAATTCTATTTTTACATAAGATAGATTTGTTAATGATTAGTTTAGTAGTTTTACTAGTGTATGTAATTTAAGGTAATTTCGAATTTTTGTTGGGGGTATTTTTTAGGATAATTTGTTTTTTGGAATATCTTTTTGTTTTATTGAAGGTATAATTTTTTAACTATGTTTTTAAAATGCTGAATATATGCTATTTTGTTTTAATTTTGAAAAACTAAACTAGAAAAGATGTTTTTCTATGAACAAAATTTCGCTAAATTTAAAATAATATTTTAAAAAGCTTGACATTTACGTTAAATGTGTTATTAGTAAAGTTGAATAGTTATTCAATGGGAGGGATTATGCTTAAATGGCCATTTAAATCGGTTCCAGAGATTTTAAAACATAATGCTGTGAAATATTCAGATAGGCCTGCCTTGGGTTACAAGAGATCAGGTAAGTGGGTAAATGTTACTTATGCAAGATTTTATGAATTGGCATTGATGGTAGCTCGTGGTTTGAGAAAGCTTGGAATAAAACCAGGTGATAGAGTTGCCATACTATCAGAAAATAGGCCTGGTTGGGTTATTGCTGATATGGGGATATTGTCAGCTGGTGCTATAACTGTACCTATTTATGCTACCAATACTCCTGATCAGGTAAAATATGTTTTAAACCATTCGGAGTCCCGTATTGTGTTCATTTCAAATAAAGTTCAATATGATAAATTGGTACAGATAAAGGATGAAATACCTCATGTAGAGCACATTATATCTTTTGATAGGTTTTTAGGTAATAAAGATTTTCCAGTGAATACTCATCTACAATTGGCTGAAGTTTCTGTCCCTTTAACAGAAGATGAAAAGAAAGAGATAGAAGAGGTTATTGATAGTATAAAGCCTGAAGACCTTGCTACCATAATTTATACTTCAGGGACTACCGGTGTTCCTAAAGGTGTTATGTTGACTCATTATAATTTCGTATCAGAAATAATATTAGGTACTAAGAAAGTTGAAGTTTTGCAGCCAGAAGATAAGTTTTTGAGCTTCTTACCATTGAGTCATGCTTTAGAAAGAGCAGTTGGCTATTATATCCCTATATATAATGGTTGCCAGATGGTTTTTGCAGAAAGTATTGAAAAGGTACCTGAGAATATGGTTGAAGTAAAACCTACCTGGATGGTAAGTGTACCAAGGCTTTTTGAAAAGATGTATTCAAGAATATATGAAAATGTTCACGCTTTAACTGGTTTGAAAAAGACCCTGTTTCACAAAGCTGTAGAAATTGGAAAGGCTTATGTAGAGAAAAAATATATTAAAAATGAGCCTACAGGCTTTTTAGGTTTCAAATACAAAATTTTTGATAAGTTAATTTTTTCTAAGATTAGAGAAAGATTTGGTGGCAATATAAAAGGTTTTGTTTCAGGTGGTGCTCCTCTTGATAAGAATATAAATGAATTTTTCTGGGTTCTTGGGTTACCAATTTTTGAAGGGTATGGTTTAACAGAGACCAGTCCAGGTGTTTGTATTAATACATTTAAAAAGGTGCGTTTTGGATCTGTAGGTACAATGTTTGAGCATACTTATGCAAAGCTTGATGAAGATGGTGAAATATTACTTAAAGGCCCGATGATTATGAAGGGGTACTATAAGAATGAAGAAGCTACAAAAGAGGTGTTAGACGAAGATGGTTGGTTTAGAACAGGTGATATAGGTAAAATAGATGAAGATGGATTTTTGTATATAGTGGACAGAAAGAAAGAGCTTATAATTACTGCTGGCGGAAAAAATATTCCACCACAGCCAATAGAAAACGAATTAAAACTTGATAAATATATTTCTCAAGCTTTTGTGTATGGAGATAGAAAGCCATATCTTGTCGCACTTTTAGTGCCAAACTTTGAAAGAGTTATTGAGTATGCAAGAGATCATCATATCGAATATATTGATATGAGTGACTTGCTTGCAAACGAGAAGATCATTAAACTTTTTAAAGAAAGAGTGGAAGAAATTAATAAAAAGTTACCAAAATATGAAACAATCAAAAAGTTTTCTTTAGTGCCAGTAGATTTTACAATTGAAGGTGGCGAATTAACACCAACTTTAAAGCTAAAAAGAAGAGTGATTTATGAAAAATACAAAGATAAGATAGAGTGTTTATATTCTGAAAATGGTGATTGTTTTACTTGCACGTAAAGGAAAAATATGTTATAAAGTCGTTTGTAATAAAATGAATGATTAGTCAGGAGGAAGTGATGAGACAAATTAAAAAAGCAGCCGTTTTGGGTGCTGGCGTGATGGGGGCAACAATTGCCGCTCATTTGGCAAATGCAGGGGTTGAAGTAGTTTTACTTGATATTGTACCAAGAGAACTTACTGAGGAAGAAAAAGCCAAAGGTTTAACATTAGAGGATAAGGTAGTTCGTGATAGGATAGCTAGGAATGGTTTGCAAAATGCTTTAAATATGAAACCTGCAGCTTTTTATTTAAAAGAGTTTGCAGATCTTATAACTGTTGGCAATTTTGAAGATGATATGCACAAGATTTCAGATTGTGATTGGGTTATAGAAGTTGTTGTAGAAAATATGAATATTAAGAAGAAGCTATTGTCAGAAAAAGTTGTTCCTAATTTTAAAAAGGGTGCAATTTTATCAACAAACACAAGTGGTCTATCAGTTAATGAAATGGCGGAAGTGTTGCCAGATGACATGAAAAAGAACTTTTTAGTGACGCATTTCTTTAACCCTCCTAGATATATGAGGTTGATGGAGATCGTTCCTTCTAAATATACAGATCCAGAAATTGTTTCTTTTATGGCTGATTTTATCAGTAAACGTTTAGGTAAAGGTATCGTTTATGCCAAAGATACTCCTAATTTTATTGGTAATAGAATTGGCGTTTACGTAATGTATTCTGCTTTTAAACATTTAAAAGCTCTTGATATGACAGTGGAAGAAGCTGATGTGGCAGCAGGTCCTGCTATTGGTATGCCTAAAACAGCAATATTTAAGCTAGCTGACCTTGTTGGTATAGATACCATCGTTCATATAGGTCATAATACATATAACCTTTTAAAAGATGACGAAGAGAGAGAAATTTATAAAGTACCTGAATTTTTAGAAGAGATGGTTAAAAAGGGGTTGCATGGTAATAAAACAAAGCAAGGTTTTTATAAAAAAGAAAAAACTGCAGAAGGTAGAAAAACTTATTATTATGACATAAATACAGGTGAGTATAAAGAGGCGGTGAAACCTAAATTTGCTTCTGTGCAAGCTACAAAACAGATTGATGATGTAGCTACAAGGATAAAAACTGTTGTCACAGGTAATGATAAGGCATCAGAGTTTACTTGGAGAATCCTTAGAGACACATTGATATATACATTTAATAGAATTCCAGAAATAGCTGATGATATTGTAAATGTAGATAATGCAATGAAATGGGGCTATAACTGGGAGCTTGGCCCATTTGAAATTTTTGATGCTATTGGTGTTAAATATTTTGTTGAAAGAGCAGAGAAAGAAGGGGTAAAAGTACCTGAAAAACTTAAATCTATAGAAAGATTTTATAAAGTTGAAAATGGTGTAAGATACTACTACGACATTTTAGCTGGTGAGTATAAACCAGTTCCAACCGATGAAAAAACTATAAATCTTGCATTATTGAAAAATGCAGGAAAAGTTGTTGAGTCTAATAAAGGCGCTTCACTGATAGATCTTGGGGATGGTGTATATTGTCTTGAGTTTCACACAAAGATGAACTCTATAAGTGGCGATATTCTCTCTATGGTTAAGAAATCTATACAGTATGTTGAGGAAAATGGTGTAGGTCTTGTTCTTGCAAATCAGGGTAAACAATTTAGTGTTGGTGCAAACCTTGCTATGCTTGCTGTTGCTATTGCAGAAGGAGCATTTGACGATATTTATATGATGGTAAAAGCTTTCCAAGATGCTGCAATGGCTATTAAATATTCCAAAGTTCCTGTTGTGGCTGCACCTTTCCAAATGGCACTTGGTGGTGGATGTGAGTTTTGCTTACATGCTGATGCAAGGGTTGCTCATGCAGAAACATATATGGGGCTTGTAGAAATAGGTGTTGGCTTACTTCCAGCTGGGGGTGGTACAAAAGAGATGGCTATTAGAGCAATAAAACTTGCTGAAAGGTATAATACTGATGTTTCACCTTTTATTTTCAAAAACTTTATGAATATTGCAATGGCTAAAGTATCAATGGGTGCTTATGAGTTATACGACTTAGGATACTTAACTGATGGCGATACAGTAACTATGAATATAGATAATCTGATTTATGATGCTAAAATGAAAGTATTGGATCTTGCTCAAAATTATAGACCTAAAACCCCACTTAAAAACTTAAAAGCACCTGGTAGGAGTGTGGCTGCAAGTATCAAATCACAATTATGGAATATGAAAATGGGTGGATTTATAACTGAGTATGAAGAATATCTTGGTGGCATAATAGCTGATGTGATTACTGGAGGAGATGTAAATCCTGGAACACCTATTACAGAAGAGTACTTACTAAAACTTGAAAGGGATGCTTTTGTTAAGCTCTGCTCACAGAAGAAGACTGTAGAAAGAATTCAGCACATGCTTAAAAAAGGTAAACCTTTAAGAAATTAAAATAGATTGATGGAGGAATAAAAATGAGAAAAGCATATATATTAGCCGCATACAGAACACCAGGATGTAAGGCTAAAAAAGGTAAATTTAAAGATATGAGGCCAGATGATTTGGCTGCTGCAGCAATTAAAGGGCTTGTGGAAAGAACAGGTATTGATGCCAAAGATATAGATGATGTTCTTATTGGCTGTGCTTTCCCTGAAGGTGAGCAGGGGATGAATGTGGCTCGTGTGGCATCTTTCAAAGCAGGTTTACCCATTGAAGTTCCTGCGATGACAATTAATAGATTTTGTTCAAGTGGCTTACAAACTATTGCAATTGCAGCAGAAAGAATCATGGCTGGTTTTGCTGACTGTATAATTGCAGGTGGTACAGAGTCTATGACTATGGTTCCTATGGGTGGGAATAAATATAGTGCTAACCCTGATTTGGTATCAAGCTGGCCTGAAACTTATGCTTCTATGGGTATTACAGCTGAGCTTGTTGCTGAAAAATATGGTATCAGTAGAGAGGAGCAGGATGAATTTGCATATACTAGTCACATGAGAGCTGCAGCTGCTATTAAAGAAGGTAAATTTAAAGATGAAATAATCCCTGTAGAGGTTGAGCATACTGCTGTTGATGAAAAGAACAAGGTAGTTAAGACTAAAGAGGTTGTGGATATAGATGATGGTGTAAGACCTGGTACTACAATCGAAGGGTTGGCTAAATTAAAGCCTGTTTTTAGAGCAAATGGTACAGTAACTGCTGGTAATTCTTCACAGATGACAGATGGAGCTGCTGCAGTTTTAGTAGTTAGCGAAGATTACTTAAAAAAGATAGGTGCTAAACCGCTCGCAAGATTTGTAGCTTTTGCAGCTAAAGGTGTAGCTCCAGAAATTATGGGGATTGGGCCAGTTGCTGCAATTCCTGCTGCATTAAAATATGCTGGTCTTGAGCTCAAAGATATAGGTTTGATTGAATTAAATGAGGCTTTTGCAGCACAATCATTGGCAGTCATTAAAGAGCTAGGTTTAAATAAAGATATAGTTAATGTTAATGGTGGTGCAATAGCTCTCGGTCACCCATTAGGGTGTACTGGTGCAAAGCTTACTGCTACATTGCTTCATGAAATGCACAGAAGAGATGTAAAATATGGTATGGTATCTATGTGTATAGGTGGCGGTATGGGTGCTGCCGGAATTTTTGAAATTGTAAAATAAAAATATAGAGGGAGTGGAATATGGCTAAGAGGTTATTTAAAGGAGCAGAATATTTAATAACAGAAGTTACTAAAGATGATGTTTTTACGCCTGAAGATTTTACTGATGAGCAAAAACAGATTGCTGAAACAACTGAGCAGTTTGTGCAAAATGAGGTATTACCTGATTTAGAAGAGATTGATAATCAGAATTTCGATTTAGTTGTAAAACACATGAAAAAATGTGGTGAGTTAGGACTTTTAATGATAGACGCACCAGAAGAGTATGGTGGTCTTGATCTTGATAAAGCAACAAGCATGCTTGTGGCTGAAAAAATTGCTCCTTCTGGTTCATTTTCAGTTGCTTATGCAGCTCATACTGGGATTGGTACTTTACCACTTGTTTATTATGGGACTAAAGAGCAGAAAGAAAAATATCTTGAAAAGATTATCACTGGAGAATGGATTGCAGCTTATTGTTTGACAGAGCCAGGTTCAGGTAGTGATGCTCTTGGAGCAAAAGCAACTGCCACTTTAAGTGAAGATGGTAAATATTATATTTTAAATGGTACAAAACAGTTTATCACAAATGCTGGCTTTGCAGATCTTTTTACTGTTTTTGCGAAAATAGATAAAGAGCATTTCACTGCGTTTTTGGTTGAAAGAACCTTTGAAGGTTTAGAGCTTGGTCCTGAAGAAAAGAAGATGGGGATAAAAGGTTCTTCAACTCGCCAGGTTATTTTAAATAATTGTAAAGTTCCTGTTGAAAATGTATTAGGTGAGATTGGTAAAGGGCATAAAATTGCTTTCAATGTTTTAAATGTTGGTAGGTTTAAGCTTGGTGCAGCTGTTACAGGTGCTGCAAAATATGCATTATCTGAAGGTATTAAATATGCAAATGAAAGAAAGCAGTTTGGAAAACAGATAAGTAGTTTTGGGGCTATAAAGGAAAAAATTTCTGATATGGTTGCTCATATCTTCGCTGCAGAATCAACTATTTATAGACTTGCAGGTTTGATTGATGATAGACTGGCTACTATTGATAAGTCTGCAGAAAATTATTATGAATTATATCAGAAAGCTATTGAAGAGTATGCAATAGAGTGCTCTATCACAAAAGTTTTCCCTTCTGAAGTTTTGGCTAAAGTTGTTGATGAAGTTGTACAGATTTTTGGTGGTTACGGTTTCATACAAGAGTATCCTGCAGAGAGATTTTATAGAGACGAAAGGATTAACAGAATTTTTGAAGGTACAAACGAAATTAACAGATTGTTAATCCCTGGTATGCTGATGAGAAGAGCAATGAAAGGGGAATTACCTTTCCAGCAAGAGGCTATGAAAGCGGTAGATGCTCTTATGACTCCATCTTTTGATGAAATTGATGATTCAGTGCCTTTTGCTCAAGAGAAATACACATTGCAAAATCTTAAAACACTTTTCTTGGTGGTAGCTGGCGCTGCTGCTCAAAAGTATATGGATAAGCTTGTTCATCAACAGGAGCTATTAATTGCATTAGCTGATATTGCTATTCAAATTTTTGCAATAGAAAGTGCTCTTTTAAGGGCTGAAAAGAATATTGGTAGAGTAAGTGAAAAGAAAGCTAAATTGATGGAAGCTGCAGTTAAAGTATTTACTTTTGATGCAGTAGAAGCAGTAGCAAAAGCTGCTAGAAAAGCTGCCTTCTTCACTGAAGAGGGTGATAATTTAATGATGATTTTAAGTGGTATTAGAAGATTTACTAAATATGATGCAACTGGATTGCTTCAGTCTAAGAGATTATTAGCTGATGAAGCAATTGAAGCAGAAAAATACATATTCTAAATTGGGGCTTTTATAAGCCCCTTTTTTTTTCAATAGAGGGTTAAAAAGTGGTTAATCAATATACAGTTGATACACCATATCCTGTGGGGCCTGTCCATTTTTATGTAAAAGATTATAATAATTTTTTAGTTTTATTTGATACTGGGCCTAATACTTCTTTGGCAAAAGAATTTTTAAAAAAAACGGTAGATTTTAGCAGACTTAAATATGTGTTTATAACTCACTGTCATGCAGATCATTACGGTTTAATTCAATTTTTAAAAGAAAATACAGATGCAGAGATTTTTGTATCAAAATATGATTTGTTTAGGCTTAAAAACCTTGATTATAGAATCAAAATGATGGAAAAGATTCTTAAAGGTATCAATATGGAGCAGTCCGCAATTGATGGTGTTATTAAAACTTTGATTAGTTTTTCGAAAGAAGTTCCTGTGCCAGATAGTTTAAATGTTTTGGAAGAGTCAAAGGGTATTTTAAAGAGTCTTGATATTGCATATATTAGATGTCCAGGTCATTCGCAAAGCGATATTGTTTATTTACTAGATGGATTTGCTATAACAGGTGATGTTTTTTTAAGAGGTATTTTTCAGACTCCACTTTTAGATATTGATGCAGATTTTCAAGATAGAAAGTTTGATAATTATTCAGCATTTTGTGATACAATTTTGAAAATGAAAAGAATAGAGGAAAATTATAAATTTTTACCTGGGCATAGGGAGTATATTGATAGCGTAAATGAACGAGTAGAATTTTATGTTAAAAAGATGTGTGAAAGATTGAATAATATTAAAAAATTTTTAGCTAATGATGATATTTTGGGAGCTTTAAAATCGTTAGTGGGTGATTTTTTAATAGATCCTTTTAAAACTTATATAAAACTTTCTGAAATATTATTTTTCTACGATTTTTACAAAAATCCTACAAAACTTCAAGAATCTCTACAAAGAATAGGTATCCCTTTTAGAATCTGCTTTTAAGTATTTAGAGATATTTGAATAATAATATAATTTTCGAAACTAAAGTAGCTTTAGATTGCTTCGCTAACGCTCGCAATGACAGATTTCCAGTCGTTGCGAGGAGCGTAAGCGATGAAGCAATCTGTAGAACTAAAGTTCATTTTATCGTGCAAATATTCTTATTTATAATTTATTGTTTATAATGTAAGAGCACCTTAGATAAGGTGCTCAAAATTTATAAGATACTATAAATATGGTTTAATGCTTCATCGATTTTTTCTGGATTTTTACCGCCAGCTTGAGCCAACTCTGGTTTACCACCACCGCCACCACCAGTAATTTTTGCTATCTCTTTGACGATATCTCCAGCTTTGTATTTTGATGTTAAATCTTTAGTAACACCGCATAAAAATGTTACTTTATCACCATTTACTGAGCCAACAAGCACAATTCCAGATTTGATCTTTGCTTTTGCCATGTCAACAAAGTTTCTAAGTGCATTAATCTCTGTGTTGTCCATTTTGACAGCTAACACTTTAACGCCATTAATTTCTTTTACATTTGATAAAATATCTTCAGCTTTACTTGCATTTAATTTGTCTTGCAGTTTGCTTAATTCTTTTTGTGTATTTTTTAGTTGTTCTTGAAGTTCAGTGATTTTAGAAGGTACATCGTTAATATTTGATTTAAGTAATAGTGCACTTTTCTTGGCAATACTATTAATTTCTTGAGTGAATTTTACAGCTTCTAATCCAGTAACTGCTTCTATCCTTCTGATTCCAGCAGCAACACTTGCTTCACTTACTATTTTAAATAAACCTATATCCCCAGTTCTTTCCACATGGCATCCACCACATAGCTCTTTGCTAAATCCTGGTACTTCTACAACTCTTACCTCTTTGTCATATTTTTCACCAAAAAGTGCCATTGCCCCTTCTTTAATTGCCTCTTCGATGGGTTTTATAGTTTTAGTTACTTCTATATTTTTAATTATATTTTCATTTACAAGGAGTTCTATTTTCTTAATCTCTTCATCATCTACTGGTGCAAAATGGGTAAAGTCAAATCTCAATCTATCTGGTGCAACAAGTGAACCAGCCTGTCTTACATGATCACCAAGTACCATTTGTAGAGCTTTATGTAAAAGGTGTGTAGCTGTGTGGTTTCTTTCTGTATTCTTTCTTTTTTCTACATCGATTACTGCTGTTACTTTATCACCTTTTTTAACTTTACCATTTAAAAGTTTACATTTATGAATAATTAAATTTCCCACCTTTTTACAATCTAATACTTCTATGTTGCAGTTTTCATTATAAATTTTACCAGTATCTCCAACCTGACCACCACTTTCTGGATAAAATGGGGTTTGGTCTAAAATCAATTCAAATTCACTACTTTCTGATATTTCTTGAGTTTCATTATCATCTTTAACGATGGCAAGGACACTACTTTCTGAATTTGTATTTTCATAACCAATAAATTCTGTTTTGAACTGGTTTTCTAACTTTTTGTAAATATCTGCGATGAATGATTCCCCACTACCAGCCCAAGCTTGTTTTGCTCTTTCTTGCTGTTTTTTCATCTCTTCATCAAAGCCAACAAGATCAAGTTTATAACCATTATCTTCCATAATATCCTGAAGTAAATCTACTGGGAAACCGTAAGTGTCATAAAGTCTAAATATTTCAAAACCAGGAATTTCCTTATTTTCCCTATATTTTTCTAAAAGTTCTTCAGCTATTTTTAAGCCTGTTTCCAGTGTTTTGTTAAATCTTTCTTCTTCAAATTTTACTACTTTTGAAACATAGCTTTTTTTATCCATCAATTCTATGTAAGGGTCACTCATGAAATCACTAACAAACTCACAAACTTGATAGAAAAAAGGCTCTTTAAATCCGAGCATTTTGCCATGTCTCATTGCTCTTCTCATTATTCTTCTTAAAACATAACCCCTACCTTCGTTTGAAGGTAACACACCATCAGAAATTAGAAAAGTTGTTGCCCTTGCATGGTCAGCAATGACTCTTAATGAAGTGTCATCTTTTTCATTATCACCATAATTTTTATTGGATAATTTAGCTGCATATTCAATAATGGGTTTAATGAGGTCTGTATCAAAATTGCTTGGGACTTTTTGAACTACAGCAGTGATTCTTTCAAGCCCCATCCCAGTATCTATACTTGGTTTTGGTAATGGGTTTAATTTTCCACTTTCATCTCTATTGTATTGCATAAAAACTAAATTCCATAATTCAAGATGTCTATCACAATCACAGTATGGGTCACAATCTACCCTTCCACATCCAATTTCTGGACCCTGATCTATCAAAATCTCAGAGCATGGCCCGCATGGACCAGTATCACCCATTGCCCAAAAATTATCTTTTTCATCCATTCTGTATATTCTATCTGCAGGAACACCTATATGTTTATTCCATATTTCAAAAGCTTCATCATCATCTTTGTAAACAGTAATATATAATTTATCTGCTGGGAGATTTAGCTCATTTGTAAGAAATTCCCAAGTGTATTCGATCGCTTCTTTTTTAAAGTAATCGCCAAAGGAGAAGTTACCTAACATCTCAAAAAATGTGTGGTGTCTTGCTGTTCTACCAACATTTTCTAAGTCGTTGTGTTTCCCCCCTGCTCTTACAACTTTTTGACAGGAACATGCTCTGGTATAATCCCTTTTTTCTCTGCCTAAAAAAACATCTTTAAATTGGTTCATCCCTGCATTTGTAAAAAGTAAAGTAGGGTCATTGTGAGGTACAAGTGATGAAGATGGAACTCTTGTATGACCTTTACTTTCAAAGTATTTTAAGAATTTTTCACGAATCTCTTTACCTGTCATTTCCCTCTCCATTTTTAAGTTTGTTTAAATATTCAGTCCACTCAATTGGTAGCATATATTTCTTTTTATTGTTACAATCTTTGCAAGCTGGCACCACATTCCCTTTGGTTGTTTTCCCACCTCTAATTATTGGGACAATGTGATCCATTGTAAGTTCTTTTGGTGAAAAAGATTTTCCGCAGTAATAACATTTCCCCTCTGCTAATTTATTTTTCCACCATTGCTTTTTTCTCAGTTCTCTAGCTTTTTGTTTTTCTCTTTTTATAAATTTTTCGTCTACTTCTATTATAAAAAAACTGTTGTCCATTTCCATTTTTCTGATTATAGTTTAAAACTGTTATATTTCAACAAAAATGTGCAGGGGGATATTATGAAGAAAACTGAGTATTCAGGTTTGGAAGAGCATGGTTTAGTTAACCTTTCAAGAATTTTTTGGAACCTTACTACACCTCAACTTTATGAGGAAGCGGTTAGGAGAAGAGAAGGTTTGATAGCGCATTTGGGTCCTTTAGTGGTTAGGACTGGTCATCATACTGGAAGGTCTCCAAATGATAAGTTTATTGTAAAAACAGAAGATGTAGAAAACGATATTTATTGGAATAATAGTAATAAACCAATTAGTGAAGAGAATTTTGAGAGATTATATCATAGATTACAGGCATATTTGCAAAATAAGGAAGTTTATGTCCAGGAGTGTTATGCAGGGGCTGATGAAAAATATCGAATAAAAGTTAGAGTGATTACAGAAACAGCTTGGCATAATCTTTTTGCAAGGAATATGTTTATAAAAGTATTAGACTTGAAAAAACTTGAGACTTTTGAGCCTGATTTTACTGTAATTGCAGTGCCAAGGTTTCATGCAATTCCAGAAATAGATGGGACAAACTCCCAAACATTTATTATCATAAATTTTAAGAAGAGGTTGGTTTTAATTGGTGGCACGAGTTATGCAGGTGAGATAAAAAAATCTATCTTTACTGTGATGAACTACCTTTTACCAAAACAGAATGTAATGTCTATGCACTGCTCAGCTAATGTTGGAAAAAGAGGTGATGTGGCACTTTTTTTTGGTTTGTCTGGAACAGGTAAGACGACATTATCTACAGATCCAAACAGAGCACTTATAGGTGATGATGAACATGGATGGAGTGATGATGGAGTATTTAATATTGAGGGGGGATGTTATGCAAAAGTGATTAGATTATCTCCTGAAGCTGAGCCTGATATTTATGAATGTACAAGAAAGTTTGGAACAATACTGGAAAATGTAACGATAAATTCAAGGACAAGAAGAGTTGACCTTGATGATGACTCACTAACAGAAAACACGAGGGCAAGCTATCCGTTAACTCATTTAAATAATATAGTTTCTGATTGTAAAGGTGGTCATCCAGAAAATATTATTTTTCTTACTTACGATGCCTTTGGGGTTTTGCCGCCGGTGGTTAAATTAACTCTTCCTCAAGCAATGTATCATTTTATTTCTGGTTATACAGCAAAAGTAGCAGGGACAGAAAAAGGGGTGACAGAACCTAAAACCACATTTAGTGCTTGTTTTGGAGCACCTTTTATGCCACTTCATCCTTCAGTATATGCAAAGTTGCTTGGTGAGAAAATCGTAAAGTATAATGTTGATTGCTGGCTGATAAATACTGGGTTAACTGGTGGGCCTTACGGTGTAGGAACAAGATTTAAAATCCAACATACTAGAAATATTGTAAACTCTATTCTAGATGGAAAATTAAAAGATGTTGAATTTGTTGAGGATAATGTTTTTGGATTTTTAATTCCAAAAAGTGTCCCTGGAGTACCTGATGATGTTTTAAATCCAAGACTTGCCTGGAGCGATAAAGCAGAGTATGATAAGACAAAGTTAAATTTAGCTAAAGCTTTTGTGGAAAATATGGAGAAATATAAAAAGGATATTGATCCAGAGATTTTAAAGGGGGCACCAAGAATATAAAGTCAGGCTGGCAATATGCCAGCCTTTTTAATTTGAACTTAATATATTTGCAATTTTCTATATATTTAGACTCATGAATAATAAATT
This sequence comes from Deferribacter thermophilus, assembly GCF_049472675.1. Taxonomy (NCBI): domain Bacteria; kingdom Pseudomonadati; phylum Deferribacterota; class Deferribacteres; order Deferribacterales; family Deferribacteraceae; genus Deferribacter; species Deferribacter thermophilus. The sequence continues at coordinate 24,977 of NZ_JAPNXM010000014.1, read as the reverse complement.
ATTTATTTTTATAATTATTTCTTTTTTAATACATTTAGCTGTTATCATTTTTGTTAAGGTTAATAAAGTTACGGTTAGAGAGCAAAAGCCTTTATATGTGGATATAATCGAGAAAAAGAAGCCAGTTTCTAATAAAGAAATAAAGAAAAAACCTGATATACTATCTGAAGAAGAGAAGGTTTTAAAGAAAAAGGGGAAAATAGAGAAAAAACAGGGTGAAGTAATTGCAAAGAAAAAGTCTCCCCCTTTAAAACAGCAAGAGAAAAAAGAAGTTAGAAAAATTATTCCTAAACAAAGTGAAATTAAGGAAAAGATACAAAAGGGTATCACATCAAAACAACCTGAGAAAAAAAATAAGAAAGAAAAGATTGTTAATGAAAATATAGGTAAAAAGAGTGAATTGACTAAAAAAAATGAAGTGGTTGGAAAAGATAAAATTGCAAAAATTTTGAATCCTCAAGATATAATATCAAAATACGCATTCCCATCTGAAAAAGGCTCAAAAGAGGGTGAGGATGATGTTGATGTAAGTATGATGAAATTTAAATATGCTTCATATTTTAAAAAATTTGAGAGGAGGCTTTATCAGGTATGGCATTATCCAAAAAGTTCTGCTATGAACGGTGAAGAGGGAACAGTAAAAGTGAAGTTTACAATATTAAAAGATGGCACTATTACAAATATTCGGGTTATAATGAGTAGCGGTTATCCAGAACTTGATAAAGAGGCTGTTAGAGCATTGAAAACCATGAAAGGCGTTCCACTACCAGAGTCTTATGGACTAAAAAGGCTTAATGTTACAGGGTATTTTTCATATAGACTAAATTATATGTTCGTATATTAGGTGGCTTATGATGGAAAAATATGAGATTGTGGATACCACTGCTGATATTGGATTAAAAGTTTATGGCAAAAATATAGAAGAGTTTATTCAGAATTTATTAGAAGGTTTTTATTTTCTATGTTTTGATAAGAAAATTGAATGTAAAGAGGGAATTGTTGAAAAAAAGAATTATTTAATTGATAATCTGGAAAATTTTGTTTATGAACTTTTAAAAGATTTAATATTCTATTTATTTACAAAGAAAAATATTTTTAAGTTACAAAAAATTGAAAATAGCAAGGCATTGTTTTTGATTTTTAAAAATGTTGATGATATAGAATTAGAGATAAAGGCAATAACAAAACACAATTTTTATGTTAAAGAGAAAAAAGGTTTCATAGAAGGGAATTTTATTTTTGATGTATAAGAAGATAGAAAAAAGGTTGATTGGTAGTCTGTTAAAAACAGACGAAAAATATCCTTTTCTTGGAAAAGATTTAATTGTTGGTATTTCTGGTGGTATTGATTCTGGAGTTTTGTATCATTTGCTAAGAGAATATTATAAGAATAATAATTTTAGTGGAAAAATTTATCCTGTTCATGTGGGGATATCAGGGGATCTGAAAACTAATTTACCTGATGTAATAAATGTTGAAGTAAAAGAGGATATATCTTTCCCTATTGATTGTTATCTTTGTTCAAGGATAAGGAGAAAATATATTTTTCAATTTGCAAAAGAGGTTGGGTGTAAGTATGTACTATTTGCCCATCATGCAGATGATTTTGCAGAAAGGTTTTTATGGAATCTCTTTTTTCAAAAAAAACTGGAATCTTTACCTATAAAGAGGGATTATTTTGGCGAAGTAACTGTTCTAAGACCGTTTTTTTATATACAAAAAAACGACATTAAAAAATATGCGAAAAAATATGGGATTACAGATAATGAGCATAAATGCTCTGTCAAAAATATGGTTACAGGGTTTGTCAAGAGGGTTTCTAAGCAGGTGGGTATTAATTATATTGAATTAGTAGGAAATATAAATTATATTATCGAAAACTACAAAATTTATGGAGAAAAGGATGAGTAAAAAATGGGAATTAAAATGGATGGCTTGGGAAATAACTGAAAAATGTAATTTAAATTGTGTCCATTGTAGATCTTCTTCAGATATACATTCACCAGAAGGGTTATTTACACTTGATAAGTGTTATAAGTTATTAGATGAAATAAAAGAAGTAGCTACACCTGTGATTGTTTTATCTGGTGGTGAGCCCCTTTTGAGAAAAGATGTTTTTGATATAGCTAAATATGGGACGGAAAAAGGGTTTAGAATGTGCATGGCTACGAATGGTGTTTTAGTCAATGATGAAATTTGTATGAAAATTAAGGATAGCGGTATAAAGATTGTATCTTTGAGCCTTGATGGATCTACAAAAGAGATTCATGATGATTTTAGGGGTCAGCCAGGAGCCTTTGAAGGTGTTATGAGAGCAGCAGAATTTTTTAATAAGCATGACATCCCTTTTATAATAAACTCTTCTTTTACCAAAAGAAATCAGCATGATATAGAGAATACATATAAGTTAGCTAAAGAGCTTGGTGCTACTGCATGGTATATGTTTCTCATTGTGCCTACAGGAAGGGGTGAAGAGATAATGAAGGAGCTTGTTAGTAAAGAGGATTATGAAGATATTTTAAATTGGCATTATGAGATGGAAAGAGAAGAGGCTGAAATTTTGGTAAGACCTACCTGTGCACCTCAATATTATAGAATATGGCATGAAAGAAGTAAGAAAGAAGGGCTTGATACTCAGAGAAGAAGTTTAAAGTTTTCAACTGGCGGTGGGAAAGGTTGTATAGCTGCTCAATCTATCTGTTTTATTAGTGCAAAAGGGGATGTTTACCCTTGCTCATATTTCCCTTTTAGTGCTGGAAATGTTTTCCAAGAAAAGTTTAAAGATATTTGGGAAAATTCTAAGCTATTCCAAGATATTAGGAATTTTAAAGAGTACGAAGGAAAGTGTGGTGTCTGTAAATATTTGGGCGTATGTGGTGGTTGTAGAGCGAGAGCTTACGCAGTAACAGGTAATTATATGGCAGAAGAGCCTTTCTGCGATTATATACCAGAAAACTTTAAAGGATAAAATGCGGCTTGTTATTTTAATTATATTTTGTAGTTTATTTTTTACTAGCAGTCTTCAAGCTGAGTTAAATTTTGCTATTTCATCAATGATTTCTCCTGATGAAACATTCTATCTTTATAAGGATTTTGGAAAATATATTGAAGGTAAAATAGGGAAAAAGGTTAACCCTATTTTTAGAAGAAATTACTCTGAGGTTAATAAACTAATAGAGACAGGAAGAGTTGATTTTGCTTCTATATGTACAGGAGCTCTTATTTACTTAGATAACAAAAGATATGTTATTTTAGGTGTTCCCGTAGTAAATGGCAAAAGCGCTTATAAATCATTTATTATTGTTAATAAAAAAAGTAATATTGAGAAATTATCCGATCTAAAAGGGAAAGTTTTTGCTTTTACAGATAGGTTATCAAATAGTGGCTATATTTATCCAAGATACTTGATTTTAAAAGAAGTTGGGGTCAAACCAGATGTGTTTTTTAAAAAAATATTTTTTACAAATAGTCATGATAAATCAATATATTTAGTTAATATTGGTTTGATTGATGGTGCGGCTGTCGATAGTTTGGTTTTTGACTTTATTGAGCATCATGAGCCTGAAAAGATTAAAAATGTGAAAATAATTCACAAGTCAGAGGATTTCTTAGCTCCCCCTTTTGTAGCTTCGGCTTATTTAAGTAAAGATCTTAGAAATAAAATTCAAAATGTCCTTTTAACTATGCATAAAGATTCTAAAGGGAAAAAGATATTAGAAAAATTAAAAATAGATAAGTTTGTGGAGCCAGACTATAATTTATTAAAAAAAGTTTTAATAATGAAAAACTATTTAACTAAACTTGGATATGAAGAGTAAATTTATAAACTTTTTTTTACCTGCTAAAATTAAAAACAGAGTTGGTTTATTAATTGGTGTTTTAGGTTTTGGCACTGTTATCATAAATCTTGGAATACTTTTTATGTATTTGAACGGTTTTATAAAGGACAATATTATGCAAGTAATTGATTCCCATTATAAAACAAACGAGTCTAGACTTATTGAATCAATTCTGTACGATGACATTTTTACTTTGTTTATTACTCTTAAACAAATTAGTAGTAATACTAAATATATAAAAAATATCTATTTGTTTGATAAAAATAAAAATTACTTAGCAGATGCAAAAGCTCAAAGAGATATGGATAAATTAGATTATTTTGCTGATAATGATTTTGTAAAATTAAAAGCAATGAAAATAAAAAATGATCCCATAGGTTATATACTTTTTATAATTGATAAAGATTCTATAAATGAATATGTAAAAATAAATTTATTTAAATTGGGATTTGTTAATATTTTAATAATTTTGTTTGGAGTATTACTAGGTCTTTATTTAACAAAATTGTTGATTCGTCCAATGAATGATTTTGTGGAACAAATTAATAATTTAAATTATGATAATCTCCCTTTTAAAACTTATGTCCATGATTATGCATCTATAGAGATTAAAAAACTATCTAAGACCTTAAATGAAATGTCAGAAAGATTATACGATACCCTCAATAAATTTTATGAAGAGGAGAGAAAAGCAAGAAGAAGTGAAAAACTAGCATCAATAGGTATGATGGCTGCAGGTCTTGCACATGAGCTAAAAAATCCTATTATGACTATTAATTTAATGGTTTATCAGCTATCAAAGTGTAGTCCAGGGAGCAGTGGATGTAGTGAAGATTTGAATGTTATTAAGAAAGAAGCAAACAGACTTGTAAGCAGAATAAATGAATTTTTGGAATATACAAAACCTGTCAAGATAGAAAAATCTGTAACTAATGTTGTGGATATTAAAAAAGAGCTGTTTAGCTATTTTGATAGATTAGACATTAATGTTAAATTTAATTTTTCAAGTGAGATAGATAAATTTTTTGTTGATAAAGAAAAACTAATACAGGTTTTATTAAACCTCATAAATAACTCGATAGATGCCAATGCTAATAAAATAGATGTAAAATTATATAAAAATGATCAAAATGTGATAATTGAAGTGATTGATGATGGTTATGGGATAAAAGAAAAAGATAAGGATAAGATATTTATGCCTTTTTTTACTACAAAATCTAAAGGTACTGGTTTAGGTTTGGCAATTTGTGATATGATAATAACCGCTATGGATGGCGAACTAATATTAATTAATAGTAACGCTAATGAAACAATATTTATGATTAATCTAAGGAGCGCTTATGTCAATTAGTGTGCTAATAGTTGATGACGATAGTTCCTTGTGCTATGGATTAAAAAGATTACTTAGTGAAAATTTTGAGGTTCATACTGCCTTAAATGGTACAGATGCTATCGATTTGTTAAAAAAGAATAAGTTTAATATTATTTTTTTAGATTATAAGCTTGGAGAAGAGAACGGTTTAGATGTTTTAAGATCTATTAAAAGTATTGATCAAGAAGTTCCTGTGGTTATGATGACTGCTTATGGAAAAAATAATGTAGTTTTGGAGAGTATAAAGCTAGGAGCAATAGAATATATTGTCAAACCTGTTGAGCCAGAATATATCATACAAATTGTTAATAAGTTTGCTCAAATTAGAGATCATGAAATATGTCCAAAAAATTCTTCAAAATTAGACTTTGATAGTTTTAACGATGAATTGTTTATAGGTAGTTCTAAAAGTGTAAGAGATGTAATGATAATGGTTGCTGGTGTTGCAGAAACAAATTATCCAGTTTTGGTTACAGGTGAAAGTGGGACAGGTAAAGAGTTGATTGTTAAATTAATCCATAAATATGGTAATAGAAAAGATAAGCCTTTTATTCCAATCAATTGTGCTGCTATACCTGAAGAGCTATTGGAAAGTGAACTCTTTGGATATGAAAAGGGTGCTTTTACAGGTGCAGATAAAAGCAAAATGGGTAAATTTGAGATAGCAGATGGAGGAACTTTATTTCTTGATGAAATTGGCGATATGCCTTTGGATTTACAGGCTAAACTTCTCAGGGTATTACAAGATGGTGCAATAGAACGACTTGGTAGTAATAAGCTTAAAAAAGTTGATGTAAGAATAGTAGCTGCCACAAATAAAGATTTAAAAGATCTGATTCAAAAGGGGCAATTTAGAGAAGATCTGTACTACAGGCTCAATGTGGTAAATATTAATTTACCACCCTTGAGGGAGAGAAAAGATGATATAAAGGAACTTACAATTTATTTTACTATTAAATATTCAAAAGAGCTTAATAAAAATATTTGCTGTATAGAAGATGAGGTGTTTGATATTTTACAGGAATATGATTGGCCTGGAAATGTTAGAGAGTTGGAAAATGTTATTAGAAAAGCTGTATTAATAACAAAAGATAACCATATAAAACCAGAAGATATAAAAATTGATAAGATTAAATCATATAATGTTTATGTTACGGAGTATTTTTTCAATAAATATAAGGATAATTTGCTTGTTAAAAGTGTGGAAGAGATTGAAGCAAGACTAATTAAAAGAGCGCTAAAGATGAACAATTATAATCTCAGTAAAACAGCAGAAATTTTAGGTATCAGCAGAGTAACATTAAATGCAAAATTGAAAAAATATAATTTAGAAGTATAAAAAAAGAGGGGAAGCCCCTCTTTTCATGTATGACAAAACCATCCTTTAGTTTTATTACATATCTTTACAACCGAGAGCATTACAGGAACTTCTACAAGCACACCAACAACTGTTGCCAAAGCTGCTCCAGATTCTGGGCCAAAAAGTGTTATTGCTGTTGCTACTGCTAATTCAAAGAAGTTACTTGCTCCAATGAGTGCTCCTGGGGCTGCTATATTATGATTTACTTTAAAAAGTTTCATTAAAAGGTAAACTAATGAAGAGTTAAAATATACCTGTATCAAAATTGGAATAGAGATTAAAATAACATGAAACCATCTGTTTGTAATATTATCAGCTTGAAATGCAAAAATTAAGACAAGTGTTAAAAGTAAAGCTGATATGGCTATTGGGTGTAATTTTTTTATAAATCCTAAAAACCATTCTTCTGATTTTATTCTTAGTAAAATTGTTCTAGTTAAAACACCAAGTGATAGTGGAATTACGATGAAAACAATCACTGAGTAGAATAGTACCATAAAAGGCACAGTAAGATTTGATGCCCCGCTTACTAAAAATTTTACAATTGGTGTAAATGCTATTAGCATTATTAAGTCATTAAACGCTACTTGAACAAGGGTATAGCCTGGGTCACCATCAACCAAATAACTCCATACAAAGACCATAGCAGTACATGGAGCAGCAGCTAAAATAATAACTCCTGCTGTATATTGATCAGCAAGCTCAGGGCCAATAAGTGGTGCAAAAATTATTTTAAAAAAAAGATATCCAAATAAGGCCATACTGAAAGGTTTCACTAACCAGTTCACAAATCCTGTAATAACAAGGCCTTTAGGATTTTTCCCTACATTTAAAACAGATGAAAAGTCCACCTTTAACATCATTGGATAAATCATTAGCCAAATTAATATAGCAATAGGTAAATTAATTTGAGAACCTCTTGCAAACTCAATGTTTCTTAATGAGTTTATAGTTTCTGGCATTAGTTTACCTAAAATAACACCTAAAACCATACAAATTGCTACCCAAAGTGTAAGGTATCTGTCAAATAAACTCATTTTTTTTCAGCCATTTAGCCCTCCAGCATAGTTTTTAATTCATTTTTTATATAATTTTTTATTTGATCTCTTACTTCTCTAAATACTTTCAAAATTTCTTCTTCTGTTCCTTTTGCTTTTGCAGGATCTTTGAACCCTTTATGAATTATTTTAGCTTTTTTTAGATACATTGGACAGGTTTCGTGAGCATCGCCACAGACTGTTACAACCACATCAAAGTCTATGTCTCCTAACTCATTTAAAGTCTTTGAGTATTGATTACTTACATCAACACCATCTTCTTCCATAACTTTGACCATATAAGGGTTTAAGCCATGTTTTTCTATTCCTGCAGAATATACCTCGTATTTATCCCCTAAAAAGATTTTACCATAGCCTTCTGCCATCTGGCTTCTGCAGGAATTACCGGTGCATAGAAATAGTAATTTTTTCTTCATAGATACCTCACACATTTTTTTATTAATAATTTTTTTAGTTCTTTTATTGTTAACTTTTGTTCGTTTTCTTGGATGTTGATTTCTATTAGCTTTTTCGCTTTTAAATCAGGTAGATTTTGTTTTTTGTTTGTTATTAAATGAATTATGATATCAAATTCGTAATCTAAAAAGTTGTTTATACTTTTGGTAAAAAAACTAAAATTTTTAAAATTGTCAGGGTATAATTGTTTTAATAAGAGAGAAACTTTATCCGCAGGATTTAATCCCGCACTTTTGACATTAATATTTTCTTTTTTAGATAATTCTTTTTCTAAAATTTGACTGTAAAGATCATTTTTATCATCAACAATTAAAATCTTATAACTAATAGAGCAACTATCTTTATTGGATATGTAGTTTTTAATGTCTGATTTTGCAATTTCAGTATTTTTGAAAATCTCGATTATATTTTTAAGTAATTTTAGATATTTTTTATCAAGTTCATTATTTATTCTGTAATAAGACCATTTCCCATTCTTGCTATAAGTTAAAATGTTTACTTTATTTAATTTTGATAAATGTGTAGACAATGTTGATTGTTTTAGCTTTAGTGTGTTTTCTAAATCGCACACACATATTTCATTGGCAAAATTGATTAAGTTTAAAATTCTGAGTCTTGTTTTGTCGGAAATTGCTTTTAAAAATTTTTCAATCATGGTGGGCAATATATCGATTAATCACGATATGTCAATATGAAAGAAAATATTAAATATGTTAAAGTGTAAAGAAACTTTACAGTCGGTGTATAGTTTGTTTGCATTTTATGTTTTATATACCTTAATTTAATAAGCTTTATAAAAATGTAGTATTTTGTATGGAGTTTGCTTTAGGAAAATGCGCGGCATACAAAATAAATGAGAGGAGGAATTGCATGCGTATAAGAAGAAGAGATTTTATTAAGGCCACAGCAGCTACAGGTGCTATGTTAATGGTTGGCTGTGGATCTAAAACTAATGTTCTCAAACCTGCTGAAAAGAAAGAGATGTTAGAAATAGGTGAGAAACCAGGTAAATGGGTTTCAACTACTTGTCAAGGGTGTACTACTTGGGATCCAATTCAGGTTTATGTTCAAGACGGTAGAGCTGTCAAGGTGAGAGGTAATCCTTATAGTAAAAGTAATTTAGGTACTTGTTGCCCAAGAGCACATATGGGACTACAGCAGCTTTATGATCCAGATAGATTAAAAACCCCTATGAAAAGAACTAATCCTGTAAAAGGTAGAGGTGTAGATCCAAAGTTTGTCCCTATATCATGGGATGAAGCTTTAGATATAATTGCTGACAAAATGATGGAATTAAGGAGAAATGGGGAAGCGCATAAGTTTATGCTTAATAGAGGTCGATATACATATATGAGAGATATTATTTATGACGCAATGACAAAAATTTATGGCTCGCCTAATAATATTTCTCATAGTGCGCTTTGTGCAGAAGCTGAAAAAGCTGGTGCGTTTTTCACTCAGGGATATTGGGACTATAGAGATTACGATACAAAAAATACAGAGTACCTTTTGCTTTGGGGGTTAGATCCTCTTGTATCAAATAGACAAGTACCTTTGATGATAAAACGTTTTCACGAAGTTCTTGATAGAGGTATTGTGACAGTAGTTGATCCTAAGATGGGACCAGCTGCGGCTAAGGCTCATAATTGGTTGCCTGTAAAACCAGGTACAGATGGAGCTTTGGCTGTTGCACTCGCACATGTTATATTAACCGAAGGATTATGGAGTAGAGAGTTTGTTGGTGACTTTAAGGATGGTAAAAATAGGTTCGTAGTTGGGCAAACCGTTGATGAGGATACTTTTGAAGAAAAATATACTTATGGATTGGTTAAATGGTGGAATATTGAATTAAAAGATAAAACACCAGAGTGGGCTGAAAAGGAGTGTGGAGTTCCAGCTCATCAAATTTATAAAACTGCAAGAGAGATGGCAGCAAAAGCTCCAAAAGTATGTGTATGGCTAGGCCCTGGTGCTTCTATGCATATTAGAGGGACGTATACTGCAATGGCTATACATGCTCTAAATGGTCTCTTAGGTTCTGTTGATGTTGAAGGTGGCGTATTACAAAAAATGAAGCAAGTTGTTAATAAAATGCCAAAAATTGATAAGTATAAAGATGAAATAGCTAAAAAGAAATATAAGAAAATAGATCAAAGAGGTTATTTAGAGTTTCCTGCATTAAAAAAAGGAAAACCTGGGAGTGCAGTTGTTACAAACAATGTTGCAACAGCAATGTTAAACAAAGACCCTTATGAAATTAAAATGTGTATAGGTTATATGAATAATTTTGCATTTTCAGGTACAGAAGGGCAAAGATGGGAAAAAGCTTTTTCTGATCCAAATTTATTCTTTGTTCACCTTACAACACATGCTTCTGAAATGAGTATGTTTGCTGATATTATTCTCCCTTGTGCTATTACAACATTTGAAAAATGGGGCTTTTTGAAGTCTCATGGAAATGCTAATGCACAAGTTTCAATACTTCAGCCTGTTGTTGAACCTATTTTTGATGTTAAAATTGACGAAACAGAAATTCCATATTTAATAGCTAAAAAACTAGCTGAAAGAGGATTTACTAACTTATTAGATTACTACAATAATGAATTTAAAGATCCAGAAACAGGTAAATCTCCTACTAACGAAAAAGAGTTTGCAGTATATGCACTTAAATATTACACATATCCATTGTGGAGTGGTAAGGAAGAACTATACGGGGATAAGATTAATGGTTGGAAAGATTTATTAGAGAAAGGTGTGTGGAATACCGGCCCATACAAGTATAAAAGCCATTGGGGCAAATTTAAGACTGTGACAAAAAAGTTTGAGTTTTATAGCAAGACATTAGAAAAAGGTTTGAAAGCTCATGCTGAAAAACATAAAACTACAGTTGATAAGGTGATGGAAGTTACAAAGTATGAGGCTAGAGGAAAGTTAGCTTTTGTGCCACATTATGAAAGACCTTATAGATATGGTAGTGAAAAAGAATATCCATTTACCTTTGTTGATTACAAATCACGATTAAATAAAGAAGGTCGTTCGGCTAATACTCCTTGGTATCAAGAATTTAGAAAATGTGATATGGGTGATATACCATGGGAAGACACAATCAGAATTAACCCAGAAGACGCAAAAAGACTTGGCATTAAAAATGGAGATAAAGTAAAAGTAACATCTGTTTTAGGTAGCTTTATTACAACAGCTAATGTCTTCCCAGGAATTAGACCTGGAACTGTTGCTAAGATGTATGGACAAGGACATTGGGCGTATGGAAGAATTGCTACGGATAAGTTTGGAGTCGAACCTACAAAAGGTTTTAATAACAATGAGCTAATGCCGGCAGACTATGACAGAATATCTGGATCTACTGCTAGAAATGGTGGGTTTGTCGGTGTAAAAATTGAAAAAATTTAAGGGAGGAAACTATGGCTCAGTATGCTATGGTAATAGACTTAAAAAAATGTGTAGGGTGTGGAGCTTGTGCTATAGCCTGTAAAACAGAGAATAACACACAGGAAAGAAAAAATGGACAAAGTTTTAACTGGGCTGACTTTCTGATAAAAATAGAAGGGAATTTCCCAAATGTTAAGTACACTCAGTATCCAGTACTTTGTAATCATTGCTCAAAAGCTGCTTGTGTAGCTGCTTGCCCAGTTGAACCTAAAGCAATGTTTAAGACTGAGGATGGTATTACAATGCATAATGATGAACGTTGCATTGGATGTCGTTCATGTCAAGATGCTTGCCCATATAGTGTATTTAATCTTGATGAAGAAAAAGATGCACAATATAGTGTTATAAGCTTCAATGATGATACTGAAAAAGTATTTGAAAGATACCATAGTAATGAAAGAGTATTGTCTGGTGCAGCATCTGGTGCAGAAATTGCGAATAAAACAGGTGCAATACCACCTTATAAAACAGAATATAAACATCCTGATTATGAAGCTGTAAGAAGACCTGGAGTAGTTGAAAAGTGTATCTTTTGTGATCACAGAGTGAAAAACGGTGAAAAGCCATATTGTGTAGTTTCTTGCCCTTCTGGTGCAAGAGTTTTTGGAGACTTACATGATAAAAATAGTGAAGTCTCTAAGCTACTGAAAAAGCACAAAGCTTATAGATTAAAAGAAGAAGCAGGTACTGAACCTAATGTATATTATATAAATAGTTTTCAAGTTAGATAAAATATATAGAAATAAAAAAATTATTTTAGTGGTGCCACTTATGTTAAAGGCACCACTATTTTTATTAATAATTAAAAACATAATATTCGGAGAAAGTCATGGATTATATTAAAGTAAATGTAATATCACATATACTATCAGTTTTTTTCTATGACCCTAAAGATATTTTTGCTGATGAAAGTGAGGAACTTTTTAAAGAATATGAAGAAGTTATAAGGGATTATGGGTCAGAGTATTTAGATGTTTTTAAAAACATTAAAAATTCATTTTATCAATTAGATTTAGAAGAATTACGTGTTGATTATGCTAAACTTTTTGTAGGACCGTTTAAACTGTTAGCATATCCATACGGTTCTGTTTACTTAGAGGAAGAAAAGCTGTTAAATGGTATAACGACAAAAGAAGTGGAAAAGTTATATTTGAGAGCTAACCTTGAGTTATCAGATGTGAAAAATGTAACTGCTGATCATATTGCTGTTGAGCTTGAATTTATTAGTTATATGGCTCATAAACTGAGTGAAAATTCTAATGATAATGAATCCCTTGAAATATTAAGTGAGTTTATTGAAAAATACTATAGACCATTTGCAAGTCAATTATCAAAAGATATTATTAAAAATGCTGAAACAGAATTTTATAAAAATATAGGTAAAATGCTAGAACTTTTTACTGAAAGCTTAAGTAATTTGGATTTATCAAAAAAATATTAATAAATAGACTTATTCTTGAAAATTGAAAAAAAATTGTAAGTTAATATATATCAAAGAGTTGAGGGTATTACGAATATGTAATACCTCAACTTTTCAGATTGTAAGTGCCTTGATTTGGAATAAAATGTATTGCTTCATTTTAGTTGGTTTAGTACTTTATAAATGTGGTCATAATTACGGTATTTAATACATTACGAAATATAAAGGGTTGTTTAAACATCTCTTTATTATTTTATATATTTATTTTAGTTTAATTTCTAAGTCATAGTAATAGTAGTATGAATATTGGTTAAATTTTTATATTATAATATTAATTTGCTAGGAAACCTGGTAAGTTTAAAAATAGTTAATGTAAAATATATGACAGAATTATCTATTTTATAATTTTTTACATTCTAGCACTAATTGTATTGTTTTTATAAATCACCATCCAAAATTATTGTATGTTTTAACTCTAGCGAAATGGAAATTGTATCTCCAATATTAAAATTTTTATGACTTGGAAAAGTTGCGATCAAATCATCTCCTGTGGTTATTTTTAATTTATAACTTATTACTGGTCCTTTAAATTCTTTACCTATAATTGTAGCTTTTACAGGAGCATCTGGTTGATAAAGTACATCTTCTGGTCTTATCAGTAAAACAGGATTTTTTATATTAAAATCTGATTTAATTACGCCAAAAGGTGTCTGATAGGTATTGTCATTTAATTGTGTGCATCGTAAAAATGTAGCTTCACCAGTAAAAGTTGCAACAAATTTATTTGCTGGCATATGATAAATTTCGTAAGGGGTAGCCCACTGGAGGATTTTTCCATTATTCATAACTCCCACTTTGTCGGCTAAAAGAAAAGCTTCTTCTCTGCTATGGGTTACTATCAAAGCAGTAGCCCCATACTTTTTAATTATTTCTCTAACTTCACTTGATACCTTTGCTCTAAGATTGACATCAAGATTGGAAAATGGCTCATCCATGAGCACTAATTCAGGATCGTGATAAAGTGCTCTTGCTATAGCTAGTCTTTGCTGCTGACCACCAGAAATTTCGTATGGATAGCGATCAATGATATCATGTATCTCTAACATTCGACAAATTGACTCAATTTTACCTGGATCATTTTTTTTAGCCCCAAATAATATATTTTCTTTAACAGTCATATGAGGAACTATTGCATAATCTTGAAAAACAAAACCGACTTTTCTATCCTTTGGTTGGATGTTTAATGTATTTGAACTAACTGTTTTTCCAGATATTTTAATTTCACCAAAATCTATATTTTCTAATCCTGCAATACAGCGAAGTGCTGTAGTTTTACCGCACCCTGAAGGGCCTATTAAACAACCAACTTCCCCTTTATTAAGGCCAAATGTTAGTTTGTCTAAGACTAATTTACTCCCGAAGCTTTTTTTAACATTTATAACTTCCAAAATCATTAATTCCTCCTAGGCTTGATTACCATAACTAGAATTGGTAAAATACCTAATATTACTAGAATTAAAGAAGGTATTGATGCACGCTCCCATTCACCTTCAGCTGTAAGACCAAAAATACGAACTGCAAGTGTATCCCAACCTGCTGGTCGAGTCATCAAAGTAATTGGCATCTCTTTGGCAATATCTAAAAAAGACATTATAGCTGCACTAAAGAAACTCCCTTTGAGAGATGGATAAATAATTTTTTTAAAAACATTAGATGAAGGCACATCCAATAATCTTGCTTGCTCAAAAATACCCGATTTTATTCTAGATAAATTACCATAAAGTGTATTATATCCTAAAGATACATACCGTACAGTGTAACCTAAAATTAATATAAACAAACCGGCCAATGTTGTTAGTAGTTGTGGAACCTCCGTTAAGTTAAGCATATCAAGAATGTTATAAAAAAATTTAGTAATCGGAGTATAGAAACCAACTGCTAAAACAGACCCAGGAATTGCATAACCAGCTGTTGCGATCATTACAACAACCAAAGATATCATGTTTTTGTGATTACGATAGTAGTAAGCTAAAAAATATCCGAAAAACAATACCATGAATACACCAGCAAAACTTAATAAAAGAGTATTTTTTATATAATTTATATAATCAGTGCTAAACTCAACACTAAATGCACTAAAACACCATAACAAAAGTTGAATAAATGGAAGTAATAATGAAAAAAATAGTATTAAAAATAAGTAAAATAATATACCATAAAGTTCGAAGCCCTTAAGCTTTTTTCTTTCAAAAGGTTTATCCACTCTTTCAACACTGTAAAACTCCTTTCTTTTGTTGTATAATTTTTCGGCTACTAAAAGTACAAGTGCATGTATTACTAAAACTCCTGATAGTAGAACTGCATGCTCTAACTTATAAAAACCATACCATGCCTTATATATTGCAGTTGTGAATGTATCATAGCCTATAATAGAAACAGCTCCAAAATCAGCCATGGTTTCCATTGCTACAAGTAGCATACTACCTGCTATCCAGGGTGAAGCCATAGGCAATATTAACTTAAATATTAAAAATCTTTTGTTGACACCATGAATTTTAGATACTTCAAATATGCGACTTCCTTGGGTTTCAAATGCATTTCTTACTATTATATAAACATAAGGATATAACGATAAAGATAAAATAAAAGCAACTCCAATAGGCGTTCTAAAACCATCAAACCATACATACTTATTGAAAATGATCTTGTACAAAGCCTGGATTAAACCAGAATTATCAAATAGTCCAGTGTAAACAAATGCAAAAACATAAGCAGGTACTGCGAGTGGGAACAAAAAAGCTACAGATACAAACTTTCGTAATGGGAACTCGTACATAGCAATAATCCATGCAACTGAAACCCCTAAAACAAAACTAAAAACAGAAACCATGATAAGAAGGACTAATGTATTCTTTATTAACTTTAAAACCTGATAATCTTTAAATATTTGAACTAACTCTGAAGTTGGAGTACTAATATATTGGGATAAAATAAACCAAATAGGCAAAATACATATTATAACAAGTAAAAAAGGCACCGACAGATTGCGCCCTGCAATCTGTCGACACCTATATATAATCCGTTTTACTGCTAAAATCACACAACAACACCTAGGCTGTAATATTTATTTTTCATTTACTTATAACCTACTTTATCCATAAGACGAATTGCTACTCCTTGTAACTCACCCGCAAAACTGAGGTTAGTTTTATTTTGTTTAAATGAACCCCATGACTTGAGCAATGAATTAAGAGGTATACCTTTCTTCACAGGATATTCAAAATTCATATCAGCATACATTTGCTGAGCTTTATCACTTACTAACCATTCAAGAAGTTTTACAGCATTTTCTTTATTTTTAGCATATTTTGTTACTCCAGCACCTGAGATATTAACATGAACTCCATTCCCATTTTGGTCAGCCCAGAAAATTTTAACTTTAGAATTTGGATTCTTTTTTAAGTATCTACCAAGATAATAACTATTGATTATACCAACATCACACTTGCCCATTTCAATTGCCTCGATTACTTTAGTATCACTGGATAATGGTGCAGTAGCTAAATTAGCTACCCAACCTCTCAATATCTCTTCAGTTTTATTGATTCCTTGTTCAGCTATAAACATTGCTACCATTGACTGATTGTAAACCTTTTTAGAAGTTCTTAGACAAAGGCGCCCTTTCCATTTTGGATTAGCTAAATCAGCATAAGTAGATAATTCTGAAGGTTTAACTTTATCAGAATTATATATGATTGTTCTAGCTCTAATTGTTAACCCAAACCATAAGTTGTTTGGATCTCTTAAATGCCCAGGGATCGCTGATTCTAATATTTTTGATTTTACTGGTTGTAAAAGGTTTTCTTTAGCTGCCAACCACAAATTTCCTGCATCAACAGTCATAAGTAAGTCAGCCGGTGTACGACTCCCTTCTACCTTTAGTTTTTCAATAAGTGCTCCTGCCTTGTCAGTAACATAGCGCACTTTAATCCCGGTTTCTTTGGTAAACTCTTCAAAAAGTGGCTTTATTAAGTGCTCAGCACGTGAAGAGTAAACCATTACTTCAGAAGCAAAAATATTAGCTCCCAACGCTAATAGCATACATAAAGCAAAAATGAATTTTCTCATTGTTAGACCTCCTTAACTTTTTTGTGGCATCAGTAATACTCAAGTAAGTAAAATTTGTCAAGAATAAAGTTGGACAAATCTAACAAAATTTGAGGCGTATAACAATAGTTGTGCCTAATACTTTCTGAAAAAATAATTAAAATGATTTCATAGTTTAACTGATTTTATGTAATTTTTTATGCTCTATTTTCTAATATTTTAATAAAATTAAACTTTCCTAGAATTTATAGCGTTTCAAAACTTATTAAAAACAATATGAATTTTTTAATGAACAACTTTCGATTTTAAAATCTATTAGGAAAAATTTAAATGATTTATAGAAAAATTAAAAAAAAGCGTTATAATTAATATATAAGTTATTTGGGAGGTGTTTATGCAAACAACAGTAAAAGATATTTTAGCAAAAAAAGGCAACCAAATATTTACAGTTTCAGCAGACTCCACTGTTTATGACGCTTTGAAAGTTATGGCTGAGAACAATATAGGTTCGGTATTAGTTATGGATGGAGATAAAATGGTTGGTATTTTTACAGAAAGGGATTATGCTAGGAAACTTATTTTAAAGGGTAAATACTCTAAAGATACCCCTGTAAAAGAGGTAATGACAGAAAAGGTTATTTCTATAAAACCAGAAGCTACAACTGAAGCTTGCCTTGCCCTTATGACAGAAAAAAGGATTAGACATCTTCCTGTAATGCAAGATGGGAAAGTTATAGGTTTGATTTCTATTGGAGATGTTGTAAAACAGATTATAGAAGATAGAGAATCTTATATCAGAGATTTAGAAAGATTTATCACAGGAGATTTCGCTTCATAAGCTAAATACTTTGATTTTTAATTTTAAATAATTTGTTAAAAGGGAGGAGGTGATAATTCTTTGATAATAAAAAATTAACAATAAACAGTTGATTTATTTGTAAAAAAAGTTATAAATTTTCTTCATGTTTTATGCAGATCTTCACACGCATACTACTTTTAGTGATGGAGTTTTGATACCTGCCGAATCTGCTAGAAGGGCTAAAACGGTTGGGTACTCAGGTATTGCTATTACTGACCATGCTGATTCTTCAAATTTTCAGCTTATAATATCAAATTTATTGAAGTTTAAAGAAGAGTTTAACAGCTTCAGTAAAGATTTTAAAGTTATCATCGGTGTAGAATTAACACATGTTTTACCATCTCAAATAGAAAAATTGACATATTTATCAAGAAAAGAGGGTGCAGATATCGTTTTAGTCCATGGAGAAACTATTGTGGAGCCGGTAGAAGAGGGTACAAATGCTGCTGCTATTGATGCATGTGTTGATGTGCTGGCACATCCAGGTCTAATTTCAGATGAGCTTGTAAAAAAAGCAAAAGATAACAATGTTTATTTAGAAATTACTACGAGGAAAGGGCACTCATTGACAAATGCACATGTTGCACGATTAGCTCTAAAATATGGAGCAAATTTGGTAATCAACAATGATTTTCATGCACCAGGTGATTATTTTTCACTAAAAATGCTTGAAAATTGTTTAAAAGGTGCTGGACTTGATGAAGAGCATATAAAAGCTGTTTTTGAGAATAACAAATATTTGTTTATGAATAAATTGGAGGGTTAAATGAGCAAAAAAAAGCAAGTTGTTATGGAAGAAGTGCCAATTGATAAAGTGGAAAATTTTGTAGAGAAAAATTTTAAGCAGATTTTGATTGGTGTGGCTGTAGTTATTCTCTTAGTCTTAGGTGGTTATGGCTTAAAATCTTATATGGCAAGGAGTTATGCAAATAAAATAAATGACCTTGGTCATATAGAATTAAAATTCTTATCAGGAAATTTGAATAAAAGTGATATAGATTCGTTTCTTGAAAAAGGGAGAAAGGTATCTGATGTGAAAAATTATGTTGTTTTAAAGGTTATGCAGCTTTATGCAGAGCTTGGTGATTATAACAAAGTTAAAGAGGTAAGTGGTGATCTTACAGATAAAAATTTGGAGCTTGGCGAAAGTCTTATGAGTGATTTAGGAATTAAACAGATAGATAATAAAAAGTATTTTACTAATTCTTATTTAACACCACTTTGGTATTATAGAGCAATATTATCGGCTAAAGATAAAAATGAAGCTGAGAAGTATATTACTGAATTTAAAACAAAATTTCCTGACAGTAGATTATTAGAGTTAATAGAAAGCTGGGAGTTGGATTTATGAAAAAGGTTTTAAGTGGTAATGAAGCATTTGCAAGGGGAGCATTTGAAGCTGGAGTAAAAGTAGTTAGCTCTTACCCTGGTACACCAAGTACAGAGATAACAGAGAATGTTAAGTTTTATGATGAAATATATTCCGAATGGGCACCTAATGAAAAGGTGGCTTTTGAAGTAGCTCTTGGTGCAAGCCTAGCTGGTAAAAGAGCTATGACATGTATGAAGCATGTAGGTTTGAATGTTGCTGCTGATCCTTTGATGACAGCAAGTTATACCGGTGTAAATGGTGGTCTTGCTGTAGTTGTGGCTGATGACCCAAATATGTATAGCTCACAAAATGAGCAGGATAGTAGAAATTATGCAAGATTTGCAAAGGTTCCTATGCTTGAGCCTTCAGATTCTCAAGAAGCAAAAGATTTTCTGATAAAAGCCTATGAGATTTCTGAAAAATTTTGCACACCTGTTTTGGTTAGAAGCTGTACTAGGTTATCTCACAGTAAAACAGTTGTAGAGCTTGGAGAAAGAGGGGAAGAAGTTGATTTTGGGCTAGAAAACAATATCCCAAAATGGGTAATGGTGCCTGCTAATGCAAGAAACAGACACAAGTTTGTAGAAGAAAGACTAGTAAAACTTGCGGAGTTTTCCAAAAGTTCTGATTTAAACAGAGTAGAGTTAAATTCACCTAAAATAGGTATTATTTGCTCAGGTGTAGTTTATCAGTATGTAAAGGAAGCGATGCCTGATGCTTCTATTTTGAAACTTGGTATGGTTTATCCTATAAACTTTGATATGATTAGAGAATTTGCATCAAAGGTAGAAAAGCTGTATGTTGTGGAAGAGTTAGATAAATTTTTTGAAACAGAGATTAAAGCACAAGGGATTAAAATAGAAACTTTAAATAGAGATGTATGTGGAGAGCTCTCTGTTGATAAGGTTAAAGAGCTATTTGGCATAAAAGAAGATACAAATGTTGAAACACTTGAATTGCCAAATAGGCCACCAAATATGTGTCCTGGATGTTCGCACAGAGGGATGTTTTATGCAATTAGCAGGTTAAAACTTTTTTCTGTTGGTGATATCGGCTGTTATACTCTCGGTTTGCTGCCACCTCTTAGTGCAATGAACAGTACTGTTTGTATGGGTGCTAGCGTATCGATGACCCATGGTATTGATAAAGCATCCGATGGGAAGCTGGCGAAAAAAGCTGTTGCAGTAATTGGGGATTCTACATTTTTACATACAGGCGTAAACGGTTTGATGAATATTGTTTACAATAAAGGTTTTTCTACAGTAATTATTCTGGACAACAGGACTACAGGTATGACTGGTCATCAACCTAACCCTGCTACTGGTATTACTATCAAAGGTGAACCTGCGCCAAAAATAGATTTTGAAATATTAGCAAGAGCAATAGGTGTAAAGCATGTTTATACAGTGGATCCTTTTGATATAAATCAGTGCTTAGAAGTATTAAAAAGAGAAGTGGAAAGGGAAGAGCCAAGTGTAATTATTACAAACAGGCCATGTATTTTTGCAGATAAGACAGTTATTTCAAGCCCATATTTTGTTGATATAGAAAAATGTACAGGTTGTAAGGCCTGCACAAGAATAGGGTGTCCTGCTATTTTGTGGGATGATAATAAAAAGCAGGCTTTTATTGATGAGATACTATGTACTGGATGTGGGTTATGCCCAAAGGTATGTAGATTTGATGCTATTCATCAAAGAGGTGAGAAATGAAAGTTGATATTTTGATGGTTGGTGTTGGTGGACAGGGTATTGTCCTTGCAAGTGATATTGTATGTGATGTTGCACTTCTTGAAGGGTATGATGTAAAAAAGAGTGAGATACATGGGATGGCTCAAAGAGGGGGTAGTGTAGTATCTCATGTGAGAATTGCTAATAAGGTTTATTCCCCTGTTATCCCTTTTGGTCAGGCTGATATTATAGTATCTTTTGAATATATGGAGTTTTTAAGGTATTTAGGATATAAAAATGAAGATACAAAATTATTATTAAATACAAATAAAATATATCCACCTTCTGTGACTATGGCAGAGGCTGATTATCCTGAAGATACCGTTGAAAATTACAAAACAAAATTTGCCACTTTAGTGGAAAAAGATGGCTTAAAACTTGCTGAAAAAGCAGGAAACGTGAAAGCAGTGAGCACTGTTATGCTTGGGGCACTTGCTAAAATGCTTGATTTTAAAAAAGATAGCTGGTTAGAGGTGATAAAAGATAGAGTTCCTTCTAAAGTTGTAGATGTAAATATCAAGGCTTTTGAATTAGGGTATGCTGATTGATTTGCATATCCATACGAATTTTAGCTCTGATGGTGAGTTTTCCCCTTTAGAAATTTATAACGAGATTAGAAAAAGAGGGGTTTCCCTCTTTTCTATTACCGATCACAACAGTATTGATGGTGTATTAGATCTTTATTCAAAAGTTGATATTGCTGATAAAGTTTTTTTTATCCCTGGTGTGGAATTTTCCTGTAAATTTAAAGGGGAAGAGATACATCTTTTAGTTTATAATTTTTCGATTGATGATGAAAGAATAACTTATTTAATAGATAAGTTTAAAGAATTAAAGATTGAGCAGGCAGTAAAAAGGGTTTATAAGCTAAAAGAGTTGGGCTTTAAAGTTGATGTTGAGGAAGTTTTAAAAGAATCTGACGGAAAAGGGGTTAGTGGCGTAACATTTCTCAATGTTTTAAAAAAATATCCAGCAAACAGAGATATGCTGTTTGACTATTTAAAAGGGGATAAGTCAGATTCACCATATACGAATTTTTATTTTGATTTTTTTAGAAAAGGTGGTTATGCCTATGTGGATGCAGATTTGCTTGATTATATTGAAACGGTAAATCTGCTAAAAGATGAAGTTTTAGTTATTGCTCATCCGGGGCTTTATCCAAAAAGTATGATAAAAGATTTAATTATTGATGGTATAAAAGGGGTGGAGGTTTATAGCTCTTATCACAATGATAAGCTTCAAAGAGAGCTTCTTTTGTTTGCAGAAGAAAATAATCTTGTTGCAACAATTGGTAGTGATTTTCACGGTCCTAATATAAAGCCTAATGTTGATTTTATCAATTTTGAATTGGAAACCAGCAAACAACAAAAAATAAAAAACTTATTAAAGATATTCTAAAAAGATTAAACTTTCAAACGATTGAAGATAAAACATAGGTTGAATATTTTGATTAATTGTCGTATTATAAATAAACCAGTAGGTAAAAAATGTGCCCAATGGAAAAATCTATTTTTGGAACATATAGAAAATATTTTGATGCAATCAACGATGCTGTATTAATTGTCGATAAAAATCATAAAATAATAGATGCTAATATCAAATGTGAAGAAGTTTTAAATAGTGAACTAAAAAATATTATTGGTAAAAAATGCTTTGAAGTTATGAATATTAGTTTATGTCATACGGAAGAGTGCCCATTAACTTTTTGTGAAATAAATAAAAAAAGATTTAATTTTGAAATAGAGTTTAATAAAAGATACTTTAGAATAATCGTTGATCCTGTTTTTGATGATAATGAAGGTTTTGATGGTGCAGTATATACTATATTGGATGTGACGGCTAATAAAGCTAAAGAGTTGCATCTGAGCCAGCAATTAGCAATTCATAATGAAATATTGGAAAATGCTCTTGTGTGGATAGATATTCTTGATCATGAAGGGAATGTGGTGCTGTGGAATAAGGCTGCTGAAAAGATTTCTGGTTATAGCTCAGAGGAGGTAATAGGTAATCCTAAAATTTGGGAGTGGCTTTATCCAGATGAAAATTATAGAAATGAAATTTTTCAAAAAGCCATAGAGATTCTTGATGGGAAACTATATGTCGAGGATTTTATTACAAAAATAAAGACTAAATCTGGTGAAGAAAAATATATCTCATGGTATTCAAATAAATTGTATGATGTTGAAGATACATTTTATGGTAGTATTGCAATAGGTATTGATGTAACTGACAAAGTAAAAGCAGAAGAGGAACTTAAGAAGAGTGAAGAGAAGTTTAGAGTAGCGTTTTATACTAGTCCTGATGCTGTTAATATTAACAGATTAGAAGATGGTTTATACATTTCTATAAATAAAGGTTTTACAGATATTACAGGGTTTACCGAAGAGGATGTAATAGGTAAAACAAGCAAGGAAATAAATATCTGGTATGATTATAAGGATAGAGAATATTTAGCAAAGCAACTTAAAGAACATGGTATTGTCAGAAATTATGAGTCTAAGTTTAGAATTAAAGATGGTTCCATTAAATATGGTTTAATGTCAGCTTGTGTTATAGAGATCGATAACGAAAAATATATTTTAAGTATTACAAGGGACATAACTGATTATAAAAAAGCACTTGAGGAAAAAGAGAGATTACAACAACAGCTATTTCAAGCACAAAAATTAGAGTCAATAGGGCGTCTAGCTGGTGGTATTGCCCACGATTTTAATAATATGTTAAGCATTATATATAGTTACATTCAGCTTGCACAGATGCATCTTGATGAAAAAAGTCAAGTTTATGGGTTTATAAATGAAATTTTTAGGGCTTCTGAAAGGGCTGCAGATCTTGTAAAACAGCTTCTTGCTTTTGCAAGAAAGATGCCAGCTCAGCCAAAAATTATAAATGTAAATGAAATTATTTTTAATATGCTGAAAATGTTAAAGAGAGTAATACCAGAATCAATTGAATTGAAATTTGAGGCAATAGATGATGATTGTTTTATTAAAATAGATGAAGCTCAATTAGAGCAGATTATAACCAATTTGTGTGTAAATGCAAAGGATGCTATAAAAGATAAAGGTAAAATTTTAATTCAAACACAAAGATGTGTTGTAAAAGAGGATGAAAAATCTAATACTGATTTAATTCCAGGAAAATATGTTTTAATATCAATTTCAGATACTGGTGAAGGTATAGAAAAAGAGCATTTGAGCAAAATTTTTGAACCATTCTTTACAACAAAGGAGCTTGGAAAAGGAACAGGTCTTGGACTTGCAACTGTCTATGGAATAGTAAAACAAAATAATGGTTTTATTAATGTTTATAGTGAAAAAGGGGTTGGTACTACATTTAAGATATATTTTCCAATGATAGAGGAAACTATTGTTAAAAAGTCGGTTGATATGGCCAATAAAGGGTTAATCTATGCAAAAAATAATGAAACTATCTTAGTTGTTGAAGATGAAGATTACCTTTTGGATGCCATCAGAATGCAATTAGAAAGTTTGGGATACAGAGTGATAGCTTTTAATAATCCAGAAAAGGCGTTAGAAAATATACTAGAGAAAAAAATAGATTTTGATTTGATTATTACAGATGTGATTATGCCAAAAATGAGTGGGAGAGAGTTTTTTGATAAGGTAAAAGAGGTTATTCATGAGCCAAAAGTAAAATTTTGCTCGGGCTATCCAGAGAGTATAATATCTGCTGAAGGGATAATCGGAGAAAATATAGAATTTATTCAAAAACCTTATCATTTAGAAGATTTAGCCAAAAAAATCAGACGACTATTAGAAAGCTAAAATTATAAATTAAATAAGTATATCAATGACTTTCCAGAATTAGATGATATATTATTTATCCAGATTGCTTCGCTACGCTCGCAATGACAGCATTTTTGGGTCATTGTATGTTTCAAATTATGTTAACAAAGTTAGAAAAGAGTGATATAGAAAACCAGGGAAGGAT
>NZ_JAPNXM010000013.1:0-63743 GCF_049472675.1 Deferribacter thermophilus | reverse complement strand
TTCTCTATCTTTGAAAAGTTTATTAAATCATTTAAAAACCTTAATCTATTACGTTTTTGTTTTGATAATTTATCTTGAGCTGCTATGTCTGATACTGTCATCCCTTTTATCTCTTTTGAAGGCATAATTACCTCCCTTATTATTAAAAATTAAGCATAATTTAGCAGAAAATAGATTAAATATCAATATGTTATATAAATTTTACTGTGAAACACCCTTGATATATATATGTTAGCGAAATACTCCCGACTTTAAGGTTCGAGATACCCTTGAAAATCTATAAAAACCTACATAATCGTAGGATAGCAAAGGATACAATCTGCCATAAATGTATTTTGTTTTAGCAAAACCAAATACGAGACAACTGCAGTTTTAAATTGCAAATAGCTCCTTACAGCAGTTTTTCTGTTTTTTCTGTAAAGTTATCTTATTTATAACAATACAAATAACCTAATTAAAAACCAATTCATTCACATTGTAACAAAATTGTGAACACTACCTACTACTGAGTTTGAGCTAAGATCTCATCTGCGACCAATTCTGCCTGCTTTAATACAGTTTCAGTAGCAAGTTTTTGCATATCAGGTGGATATCCATATTGCCTTAGAGTCCTTTTGATTATAACCTTTAATTTTGCCCTTGCACTTTCTCTAATATTCCAGTCTATAGTTGTGTTTTCTTTTACTTTTTTAAATAAAACAGTAGCAAGTTCCCTAAGTTTTTCTTTTCCCATTAGTTCTCTTGCACTTTCATTGTCAGCAACTGCACAGTAAAAAGCATACTCATATTCAGATAATCCCATCTCTTTAGGTTCTTTATCGCTTTCTTTTATTTCTTTTGCAAGATTTATAAGCTCATCTATTACTTCAGCTGCTGTGATTAGTCTGTTATTATATCTTCTAATTAAATCTTCTAAAGATTTCATTAAAGATTTACTTTTTATAAAATTTATTTTTATTCTTCCTTTAATCTCATCATTTATAAGCTTTTTTAATGTCTCAATGGCTAAGTTTTTGTATTTCATTCCTTTTATCTCTTCTAAAAATTCGTCAGATAAAATTGAGATGTCCGGTTTTTTAAGTCCCGCAGCATCAAATATATCAATAACTCCTTTTGAAGAAATAGCTTGATCAACAATTTGCTTTATCGCTGTTTCGTAGTTTTCTATTATGGATTCATTACCTGTGTTAAATTTTAAAAGTCTTGATTTTACAGATTGAAAAAATGCTACTTCCTCTTTTACTTCCATTGCCTTAGGATGAGGTACTGCTATTGAAAAGGCTTTTGATAATGCGCTAACAGCATCAATATACCTTTTTTTACCGTTTTCGAGTCCAAGTATAAAATCTTCTGCTTCAAGGATAATATTTAATTTTTCTGAAGTATCTACATTAAAATATCTTTTATATTCAAAACCATAAAACATATCCCTAACAACTTCTAATTTTTCAAGCATAACTTTTATAGCTTCTTCTTGTAGTTTTGCAGGGTCTCCTTTCCCTCCGCTTTCTGCATAAAAAGATAAAGCTTCTTTTAAATCTGAAGCTATACCTATATAGTCAACAATAAGCCCACCTGTTTTATCTTTGTAAACCCTGTTTACCCTTGCAATTGCCTGCATGAGTGTATGACCTTTCATCGGTTTATCAATATACATTGTATGAAGACAAGGCACATCAAAACCTGTTAGCCACATATCAACAACAATTACAAGCTTTAGCTCATCTTCTGGGTCTTTAAATCTATCTGCAAGAATTCTTCTTTCTTCTTTTGTCAGGTAAAATCTTGATATTTCTGGCTCATCTGAGGAAGACGTTGTCATTACAACTTTTATTTTTCCTTTTTTTAACTCATCACTGTGCCATTCTGGATGAAGCTTTACAATTTCATCATAAAGCTCGGCGGCAATTCTTCTTGTCATAGTAACAATCATTACTTTTCCATCCATCACTTCAAGGCGGTTTTCAAAATGATTAACAATATCTTTTGCTATTTCTTTTATTCTTGGTTTAGCTCCAACTAACGCTTCAAGTTTAGCCCATTTTGCCCTTGCTTTTTCTACTTCTGATAATCCTTTTTCATCTAATTCTTCTTCATACTCTTTTATTAATTTTTTTCCTTCTTCTGTTATATCTATTTTTATAAGTCTGCTTTCGTAGTAGATTGGGACAGTAGCTCCATCTTCAACGGCGTTTGCTATGTCGTATATATCAATGTAGTTTCCAAAAACTGCTGGTGTGTTCCTGTCTGTTTTTTCAATAGGTGTTCCAGTAAAGGCAATATAGGTTGCATTTGGCAGAGCATCTCTTAAATATTTTGCAAAACCGTATTTAATCTCTCCTGTTTCTTTGTCGACTTTTGCTTTAAATCCGTACTGGGTTCTGTGTGCTTCATCAACAATGACTATAATATTATCTCTATTAGATAAAGTCTCATAAACATTTCCTTCTTCAGGCCAAAATTTATGAATAGTTGTAAATACAACTCCTCCACTATCTACTTTTAATAGCTCTTTTAAATGTTTTCTGCTTGTAGCTTGAACAGGCTCTTGTCTTAAAATCTGTGTAGCAGAAGCAAATGTATCAAACAGCTGGTCGTCAAGGTCGTTTCTATCTGTAATAACAACGATTGTTGGGTTGTTAATTGTTTGGATTATTTTTCCTGAATAAAAAAGCATTGATAATGATTTTCCAGAACCTTGGGTATGCCAAACAACACCTGCTTTTTTATCTCCTTCAGGCTGATTCTTCACATCAGGCAGCCCATACAAAGATGGTTCTTCTCTTAAAATTGATATATTTCTACCTATTGCCCTAATAGTTGATTCTATTGCCTTATTTACTGCATAGTATTGGTGATAACCAGCTATTTTCTTTGTTGTTTGTATGATTGTTTGTCCTTTTTCATCTTCTTTTTTTGTTTTTTCAAAAAGGATAAAAAAACTTATGTAGTCAATTAAAGTTTGTTTATTTAAAAGTCCTTTTATTAATGTTTCAAGCTGACTTACAAGGTGTGAAGCTTCCTTTTTTCCATCTGCTGTTTTCCAGTACATAAATCTATCGTATCCGGCAGACAGACTACCCATTTTTGCTTCAAGTCCATCTGATATTATTAAAATTTCGTTGTATGTAAAAGTGAAGGTATTGTTTTTTTATAGGTTTGAAGCTGATTATAAGCTGATTTTATAGTGGCGTTTTCATCTGCTGGGTTTTTTAGCTCCATTACCACAAGTGGAAGTCCGTTTATAAATATAACTATATCTGGTCTTTTGTTTTTGTGATTTTCTATGACTGTAAATTGATTGACTACTAAAAAATCATTATTTTCTGGGTTTTTAAAATCAACAAGCCATACAATATCGCCTCTCTCAATCCCATCTTTCTGATAGGTAATTTTTACACCTTCTGTTAGCATTCTATGAAATGCTTCGTTATTTGCTATTAAATCTGGTGTGTGGATTTGGGTTATTTGCTTTATGGCATCATCTATTGCATTTTTGGGTAAGTTTGGGTTTATTCTTTTTATAGCTGATTTTAACCTATCGAATAAAATCACATCTTCAAATGATTTTCTTAAAGGATTTTCCCCATCCGGAGCAATATCTCCACCAAACAGATAATCGTATCCTTGATTTTTTAAAAGCTCTATTGCAAAATTTTCAATAGATGATTCAGTTAGTTTAGACATTGCTAACTCTCTTTTTTATTATATTCAAAATAAATATCACGTAAAAAATCAAAACCTCTGGCTCCATATAAGTTGCATATTCTATCTGCTAACTCTTTTTCTCCTCTCTCATATAGTATTTCTATTGTTTTCTGAATATCTTCAATTTTATAATCTAAATATATATTATTATTTAGCATTTCAATAAAAAGTTCTCCTACTTTTTGAGGAGTTTTTGATACATGTTTCAATAAATATTCTGATAGAAATATATTATTGTGATATTTAGAAGAATACCTTACTGTAGGTTTTAACCATTCAAAAATTTCATCATCTATTTCATCTATTATTGCCAACCATTCAATAAATTTTGAAATTATCTCTTGATTTTCAGAAACTTCTAAATTATCTTTTAATTCATTGAAAATTGATTTCCATAAAGGCTTTATTTTTGTTTTTATTTTATCGTTAATACCTTCTCTCATCATCCAAAAGAAAGTTATTATAGCTAAAAATTGTTTTTTGTTTCCATTTTTAATTAACTGTGAAATTAAACTTTTTTCATCATCTAACTTTTCACAATTTTCTATATATCCTATAGCTATATGTTGAGCAAGTCTTTCAGTAATATGTTCATCTTTAAAACTTGTTTTTATTGCTTTTAAATAGTGATTGTTTTCTCTAAGTAAAAAATAAATATCTTTATAAATTCTTGAAGAATAAAATAGATAACCTGTAAAAGCAGCTTGCCAATGAGTTTCATTTTCTTTAGGAAAAATTTGATTAATATGATTAATTACCCAGTTTTTATCAAGCCAGTAAAGATTAGCTAAATATTGTCCTAAAATTACTGAAAATTCAATAGAAGGGTCAATATTGCGATCAAGTCTTTTAGTAAATTTTTCTTTTATGCTTTCAATCCATCTCTCTTCACTTTCTGTTTTATATAATCGGGCATATCTCAGAGAATAATTGATCATGGCTGAAAATATTTTACCTTTTGTTGAATTCAAAACTGATGTAACTAAATCAACCATATCAGTTAGATTGGATTTTGTTTTTTCAAAAAGGATTAATAATATTTTTTCTGCTTTTGGTAAAAGTTCAGGTTCAAAAGCATGTTTATCATCTTTAGTTCCTTCTTTAATCAATTCTGCTATTTGTGATATTATCCAATCCCTATAATTGTAAGTTTTATATTCTTCATTCCAAAAATCATCTGAAGAAATTAAATCACTAATAAAATCAAACAATATATCCCAGTTAATTGGCTTTCTTAAATCCCAAGCTTCTTTTAATCCCCATAATAATGAGTGTTGATAGATTCTTTGAATTTTAAGAAATGGTTTCATATCTACATTAAACTTTTCAGGCTTTTCTTTCACAGCATTTCTAAAAGAGTCAGAAATTCTTTCGATATCAATATTTCCCTTATCTTTAAACCTATCTAAATATTTTACTATTTCTTCATTAGATTTATTAAGAAATTCTTCTATATCTACTAAACTTTCATAACCCCATTTCGTTTCCATCCAAAAGTTAAAGCCAGGATGTCTAAGTTCTGTAGGTTCTAAATGGTTGTATTCATTGTAAATTTCAATAATCTTAGGATTTCCTGAGTTTAAAAGCGAATAAAACCATTCTTTTTTCTGATACGCAAGATATTTTTCCTTTTTCTGTTCATTTGTTTTTATTTCTTTAGGTATATGATAATTTTTTGTTTCAATCCATTCCGTAATCTTTTCAATCTGTTCACCTGAAAAATCCTTTGCATGATTTTTAAATAATTCAAATAATTCATGTTTTACAGAAATTTCATCTAATGGATTCTTGTCCTTAGTCCAATGCCATAATAATTGATTTAATTCATTATAATGGTAATTAATAATATGAATTGCAATTCTTTTAAATATAGAATGTTCTTCATTCAATAAATTTCTTATAACTTCTTTTATTTCTTCAGGTCTTGCAAGGTCAAACATATCTCTAACAAAATAAACTAACTGATTTTGATATTTATCAGGAAAACTTGTTTGTGGATGGTCTTCTATTGTTGGAATCCAGATAGAATTAAATTGCGTTTCATCTTCAGTTACTATTTCTTTAATTTTTTGGATAGCAATTTTAGCAGCCTCAAATCCGCAGATTTTGGCTATTTGTGGCTTATAGATTTTTAAAGATTCATAAAGCCAATATTCATCCATTATTGAAATATAATCAAAAGAATCTTCTTCCTTAAAAATAGAGTCTTTTTTAATCTTTTTATAATCCAAAATAACCTTTAATAATTCTAAAATTAGATTTTTTGCTTTTTCTCCTTCATTTAGTAATTTAGGAAGTACGGTTTCTTTTATCTCAGATGAAACTAATGAATTATCCCATTTTGAATTTAAGGCAGATTTTAAAAACTCTATATGTTTATTGCTTATCTTCTCAATTGGCAATGAGAAAATAATTTTTACCATTACCCAATCAGTTCTATAATTTTCAATCCTTTCTCCATTTTTATCTTTATAATCTATAATTTCCTGAATTATTTCTAATAATAAATTTGTTATTTCGTCTGAAGGGGTTTCTTTGTTCTTTTTAGCTACATTCTCCAAATATCCAAGAATATTCCAGTAAGGAATTGTAAAATATCCTTTTTTATCAGGAACTTCTTGAGGTTTAGGATTATCAGCTGGATTAAAATATCCTTTTTCTTTTAACGGTTTTAACCATGGTAATGGATTAGGAGTAGAAGCGAGACATTTAAAAAAATAATTCCTTTGAGGCTCATCATTTTTTATAATTTGAAAAACTTTATCTTCTTCAGCTTTTTTATAGTTATTTGCTAATTTTTCTAAATACTCATAAGTATCATATAGGTAACCAGAAACCTGATTAATTTCATCATTCCAATTTTTTAGAACTTCATAAAGTTGTTCATATCCCTTTTCATCTTTTTCGTAAGGGACAACCTCAATACCTATAGAATTATAATAAAATTTTTCAAATGCAAGAATATTTTCTTCTCCACGATAAAATGGAATAAGTATAAAATGTTTTAACTCTTTATTTTTTGTTTCAGATTTTGTTATCAAAAAATCAAGTAATTCAAATTCACCTAATCCATATCCTAAAAACAATACTGTATATTTTTCAAAAATTTCTTCCAGAAAATTTTTAATTTTTTTTTGGTTATATCTCTTAATATAATCAGAAACTGTAAAGATAATAGAATTTCTATCTTTTTCTAAGCATCCATGAATATGATAAAGTTTATTTCTATCTATATTTGAAGGTGTAAATTCATTTTCTTTAAATACAATATTCGTAGGTTCAAAATATTTATGAAAATGACTATCTATATTTGTTGTAATAAATAAAGCTCTTAGTCTATATATTTCATCATAAATATTTTGTGAATTTAGACGATCTGTATTAGATTTAATAGCATTTTCAAGTGTTTTATAATAAATTTCTTCATTATTGCTTTCTTTTAAAAGATGGTAGCAAATAGTAATTATTTTTTTAGGGTCTTTAAGTTGTTTTAAAGAGTCAGACTCTCTATAATTAATAAGCTTTTTTTCAAAACAAGTCTTGATAAGATTATATGCAAGTTCATCCCAACTTGCACTTCCTAAAAGCCTTGATACTCCAGCCCCAATAAAAACTGCTAACTTTCCATCATTTACTGCATCAATTATTTCTTGAGGAACTTTTGGAATAGGTAAAATTTTGTTATAATTCATACTTTACCCTAACTTCTCCGCTCATAAGTTTTGGAAGTAGTGTATCTCGAAGGTTTTCAAGGGTTTGGATTTGAAGCTTGTTTTGTTGATATTTATAAAATAATGGCTTAACAATTTCATTAAATTTTATAAGTGTTTGATTGTCTGGTTTTAGTATTGTTATTTGTTTAATTCCTTCGTTGGTTATATCAGGTTGAACCGAACCACTTACAAAAGAGTCTTTAATTTCTTGAAATTCCTTGGTTAATACAAAACACCAAATATAATAATGGCTTAACTCATTTGTTTTTAAGCCTGAGAATCCAGTTGAAAGAATATATTTGTCTATATCTGAATAATCATCAAACATTATAAGTTTTCTAACTCCACCTTTTTTAGCAAACCATACTGAAAATTTTACTGGTTGCATATTAGCTCTTGAAGGTCTATTTTCATAAGTTATTTTTACTCCACCTGTGATATTAGTATCTTGAACATCTCCAGTTGCTAAATAAATTTTCTCACCCTCAAATTTTTCTATTCCACTACTAATTATAGTTGCTAAATCGCTGTCTCCCAAACTTACCTCTTCCCAGTCATCTTTTGCGTCTTCTATAAACCATTTTCTAAAAAGGGTTTCTGCCATTTTTTCAAGGGTTTGATTCTGACGGTGTAAAAGGTCTATTTTATCATCAAGAGATGAAAGCACAGAAGCTATGGCTTTTTGTTCAGGAAGAGGTGGAAGAAAGATTTCCTGAGAATAAGCTGTATTTCTGTTTAAACCTGGAACGGCACTGTCTTCATTTAATTTGTCTAATTTTAAATAAATGAGTAAATAATACATAAAATCAAATTCATACTTTTCACTTGGTAAAATATAATAGCAAGTATCAATCGGATAAAAAGGAACTTTTGATTTATAAACTTTGCCTATTGTTCCTTTTCTACCAACAATAATTCCTTTTGAATTTACCAAAGCTTTATTATGCCAACCAGTTATACCAGCTGAGCTGTAAACAGGAATATTTCCCTTAATACGTTCTTTTTTAGGAAGAGATTTTCCATAATTAAATATAACTACCTCTCCCAGCTTAACTTTTTTCCATCCTTCAGGTATTTTTTCACTCATAGCTTTTTCTCTTTTAAAACATAATATACACTTCTACCTTTTCTTTAAATTCAAGCTTTCTATTCTCTGGCTGTTTTATAATTTCATCTAACTTCATCCTTTACTCTTCATTCTTCCTAATTTCTATTTTTTCCAGATTTTCCAGTATTAGTTTATTTAGTCTTTCTTCTTCTTTTAACTGCTCTAAAAATTCAGTTTTTAATTTTATAAATCTCTCTTCAAAGTCAAAATCATCTTCTTCATCAGAAAGCCCTACATAACGACCCGGTGTTAAAACATAATCAAGTTCTCTAACTTCTTCAATAGTTGCAGACTTACAAAACCCTTTTATATCTTCATAACTTTCATCTTCTTTTTGCCATTTATGATATGTGTCTGCAATTTTTCTAATATCTTCTTGAGTTAAGATTCTTTGTCTTCTATTTATTAGCTGTCCCATATCTCTTGCGTCAATAAATAAAATCTGCCCTTTTCTTGTTGTTTTATTTTTTCTTATAAACCACAAACAAGCAGGGATTTGTGTATTTAAAAAGAGTTTTGAAGGCAGGTTTACAATACAATCTATAATATCGCTTTCAATCATATTTTTTCTTATCTCGTACTCATCTTTTTGTTTTGTAGTTAAAGACCCTTTTGCCAAAACAAAACCCGCTTTTCCGCTGGGTGCAAGATGAAAGATGAAGTGTTGTATCCATGCATAGTTGGCGTTATTAGCAGGTGGCACGCCATATTTCCATCTAACATCGTTTCTAAGTAATTCTCCACTCCAATCACTATCGTTAAAAGGTGGATTAGCTATTACAAAATCAGCTTTTAAATCTTTGTGTGCATCGTTTAAAAAAGACCCTTCTGGATTCCATTTTACTTGGGAGCTGTCTATTCCTCTTATGGCAAGGTTCATTTTACAAAGTCGCCAAGTTGTTTGATTGCTTTCCTGTCCATAAATTGAGATATCGTTTATTTTACCTTGGTGAGCCAAGACAAACTTTTCTGACTGAACAAACATTCCTCCACTTCCACAGCAAGGGTCAAACACTCTTCCTTTGTAAGGCTGGAGCATCTCAACAAGAAGTTCAACAACACTTCTTGGGGTGTAAAACTGACCTCCTTTCCTACCCTCAGCCAAAGCAAACTGTCCTAAAAAATACTCAAAAACATGACCTAATATGTCAGATGTTTTTTCTTTTGCTTCATCTATTGAGATATTACTAAAAAGGTCAATAAGTCCTCCCAAACTTATAGGGTCAATGTTTCCTCTTGCGTAAACCTTAGGTAAAACACCTTTTAGTGATGGATTTACTTTTTCTATGAGTTCCATAGCGTTGTCAATTATTTTTCCAATTTCAGGGCTTTTTGCATAAGTCTTTAGATAACTCCATCTTGCCTCTGTTGGAACGAAAAACACATTTTCAGCTCTGTATTCGTCTATATCTTCTGGGTCTGCTCCTTCGTACTCTCCTTCACCTTTTTTTAGTTTTTCGTATAAATCCTCAAATGCTTCTGATATATATCTTAAAAATATAAGTCCTAAAACAACGTGTTTATACTCTGCAGCATCTATATTTTTTCTTAGCTTATCTGCAGCTTTCCATAAACTTTGCTCAAAAGATTCTAAAACTTTTTTTTCAGCCATTATGTACTCCTTTATACTAAAAACTAATATTAAGTTTAATATAAAAAATAAAGCAATAATCAGTCCCATTTCAAGGGTTGTGGTATTTATCTACAACGACGTAAGATAAAAAACCCTTTAAAGTAGGACTTAACAATCGATAATGTAATATTAGAGCAATTATCCAAACATTTCAAGGAAATGATACCAGATATAATGTTAAATAAGAGAGATATATTTAACACATTCGTAAAACAAGGGGTTATGGATACTACATCGGGACACCTAAGACGATATTGGGTAATATGGAGCTTAAGAGACCGAAGACTCGGGATGGCAATTTTAAATGGTTACTTTTATGCTGGACGATGTAGTAAGAAATCTAGTAATAGCTCTGCATCTACATCATTTGTAAGTAGCAATAAGTTATTATATTTTTTAGTGATAAAGGTACTCAGATATTCTTGAAGAGGCATTTAATGGATAAAAATATTTCAAGGGAGATGGGTGGCACATTTCTGCCATCACCATTTTTATGTAAGAAGTTATATTTGACAGTTATTTACGATTGATAATGCCTCCTAAATGTTGTATGTTATTTTTACCAAAAAAAGCAATAATAACAACAAAATGGAGGCAGTTTATGATAGGTGAAATTGCTAAAAATGTGAAGGAAAAAATGCTTAACATCACAAGAAATCTTCATGATTATATTACAAAGCCCCAACAAAAGTATTTGCTTGAGATGTTATCCGGGTGTTTTGCAACCAAGAGTTTGAACCTTACGCAAATATCAGGCTATCTCAATGAAAAAGCGGAGTGAAACATACACTTAAGAGACTGCAAAGGAATACATTTTCTTATTCGAATTTGGGTTTTATTTCTAACGTTTATAATATTGGAATTGCAACCTTTTTGTAGACACTAAGTTAAGCAATTTTTTCATTTAACCTATAAAATTTTTCATATACTTCATTTGGAGTCTTATAACCAATTCCTGAATGTAATCTTTTCCTGTTATAGTAACATTCAATATACTCAAAAATAGAATTTCTCACCTCTTCCCAATCCATCCCTTTTAGAAATTGTATCAATTCTGTTTTCAGGGTTTTAAAAAAACTTTCTGCATAAGCATTATCATAACAATGCCCATCTGATGTCATACTTTGAGTAACATTAAACTTTTTTAATTCTTCTCTAAATCCTACACTGCTATACTGGCTACCCTTGTCAGAATGAAATATCAATGGAACATTACCTGTGTGCTTAATTGCAAAACGAAATGCTGACAATATAGTTCAGTTAATCAACTTACACGATAGCTGGTTAACAAAGCCGATACCTGTGTTAAAAGCAAAATCTTATGAATTGAAACAGATGTTTTTACTAAAATTTAACTTGAGTGAGGATAATGTTTATGCTATACACAATTTTTAAGGGTAGTCTCAAAGTTCTTTTTCTGAAGCCTTTACATTACCTCTACCTGGAAAAACTATCTTTACCTTAAGTTTTATAAATTGATCTCCACTTACACAAAACTTGATAAGAAATACCAAGATCTGAGGCTACTTCTTTCACACTCTTTTCACTCTTTTCTGAAAGTGCTACCGCTTCCAACTTTAATTCTTTGCTATAAACTCTTCTTTTAACCATTCTTAAACCTACCTTTAATTTTATACTAGAACTCTTTATCTACTTTATTGTAACATGTCCAAATGGTAAAATAGATACAACTGTCAACTATCATTTAAGGTTATATATATCAATTTACATGGAGAATTCACCTGTTATTACACTTGTAGATGGTTTCAAATTATATACTATTGCAAATAAAATTATAAATGTTACAACTATTGCAAATAATGCAACTGTTGAGAACCATACATAAGTTTTAAAAAGGTATAAAAAACTCACTTTTCCCTTGGGCATTTAAGCATCCAATATTGGCATTAATTACCCATCATCTACCATGGGCATGTACTGCATTATTCCGATGGGGCATTTATTGTTTTAGGTAGCGTTAAAGCTTATAGGCGTAAAAGTTATAACAGGAAGGCATTATAGATATCATCTAGCGTTTAATATATTTCTTTAATCGTTTATAGACATTACGAACGTATCTACTGTCCCTTTCAGCTCTTGATTTACCTTTATTGTAGCAGTCGATAGCTTGCCATGTTAAACCGTAGTCTTTAACGCATTTTGATAACACATAAGCACCTACATGGATATTAACACACGGATCAAAGATGTTCTTCCATACGTTTTTTGGTAGATACTTACGCCAGAACGTATTAATTTGCATTAATCCGTAATCTTTACTTCCGTCTCTGTTCGTATTAACAGCATAAGGGTTCATGTTACTTTCCGTTTCAGCGATAGCTTTAAGTATTACAGGTGGTATATTAAACTTTGATCCAGCTTCTAGAAAACATGTATCATAGCAATCTGTACATCTACTAACGGTGTAATCTTTATAACTTTTAGCCAATACGTTTTCACTTACCAACAATAACGATATCAGGATAAATAGCATTATAAGACGCTTTAAACTATTCATATTCACATCCCTCATATAAACTTTTACACGCTATATATAACAACACGAGTCAATACGAGGTTTACTCGTCTTTACCGTATACTGTTTGGATGATTACGTTAGATTGTATTAGCAGGTTTCGAGCGGGGAACAGGAGTTCGATGGTGTCTTTTAAAAAATGAAAGATGCGAAATAATGAAAATACCTGTATAAAGCTAAATTGACAGTAGGAATTAAAGAAGGGCTAATATTTAAGTGTTACCTGCTAATTTATACATAAAAGCTACGACTTTTGAAAGCCATCACAAAAAAACAGCGTTTTATTTTTATAAAAAATGCTATTTTTTATGGAAATTAGATATGGTGGTATTTGTTATCTTTTTATAGGTTGTTTGGTTGAATTATTTGATTACCTATGTTGCTACCTTATTGGGTTGGACTTTGTATTTGGCAAAGGGGTTAATAAACGATAAGTCCATTAATTTGATTTCATTGATAATATCTAAAGATTTACTTCTTATAAATTCTACTGCTTCATCGAACCTATCAAAAAGGTTTTTTCGCAAACTTGCGGTATCCACTTTAAGATAAACTTCTTTGAACAGTTTTTCGATAATTAGAAACATTCTTCTTCTTAAACTTCTTACAGCATCATTATATTTTGCATATTCTATACTTGTTACCCTTTTATTATCCACTATTTTCTTTAAACCGCTTTTGCGTTTCCCGTACATAAAAATTCTTTTAATTCTTGTTTTCAGTCTTGCGATTATCTTATCCGTTGTTAACAGTAAAGCATCTTCTTTAGATAGGTGTTTGCGTTTTCTTAAATGGACATAGTAATTGATAAGTTCTTTGTAGTTGTAGATTGTTTGTCTTGTCTTGCCGATATATTCAGCCAGTTTTGTTTTATTTAAATCTTTAAAGAATTTTAACCCTTTTTCTTCAAGAACATTTACGATTTGTTTTAATGTTTCAAGCCTTTTAATTTGTGATGCAATATGAGCGCCCAATTGTCTTCTTTTTGTCCATATAAAGAAATGTCCATCGTATAACGCATACAATCCTGTAATACCAGCAAGTGTTGGTTTATAATTAGGGATTATGTGTGCTTTTCTATCGTGTCTTATAATACTTTTAACGATGCTTTCAAGTTCCTTTTCAGGCAAAGGTGGTGTGATATCGCTGTGGGCGTAATTTACCATTTTAGCGTATTCAAGTAGCGTATATTCGTCGTTGATGTTGTTTAATGTTCTATAAGCACAAAGGTGTTTAAACATGTAATTATTTCTATTGCCTTCATACCACTCTTCCACTTTGAAGTCCACATAGCCGTTAGCAAGCTTTGCAAGTGGCGGATTTTTTGCCAGTTCTTGTGTTTCTTCAAAGAAATGGCTTTCTATGATTGCGGAAAGTTCATCCAGTTTATAGTATTCTTTTCTTAAAATATAACCTTCCTGTTCGGTGTGTATGTGTCTTTTTCTTCTTCTATGGTTAAAGAAAGGGTTTCTACATGTACCACGATGGTTCATATTAGGATCGCTTTTAAAAAGCTGTATTAGTTTTCTTTGGATATTTTGAAAGTATTTATAAGCTTTTTTATTCTTTGTAGCTATATAACCGTCTATAAAGAAGAATAATTGCAATCCTCTTGTTGTGGTAACAATCACGTTAGGTACAGGCAAACCTTCTGAAATGTAAGCGCCAGGTAGATCGTATCTAAAGAATTCTCTGTAGTTGATATCATCAATATCGATTACTATCATTTTATAAACTTCATGGTTAAAAAGGATAAACGGATGAAAGACTATGGATCGTTTTTCTTTTTTAAGATATTCAGCTAATCTAAAATACCTGGAATCTTTTTCTGTTTTTAATCTAAAACATTTATCAGGTGCATAGAAACGATTTAGAAATCTACGGCCTGTGGATAGATTACAACGTGTACCTTCTGTGGCCAGGCATTCTTTAATAACCTCTAAATTTGTTTTCTGTTTCTCCCCTCTTCTTCTCATAGCAATAAGAAGAACTGAGGGAGTCAAGGTGATTTTTAGGTGTGTTGTGGGAAGGGAAATTTGATTTTATTAAGAATCAGCCGTAACTATTTGTTATTTTTGAAATAATAAATTTTAGGTTTTTTACAAATTAGTGAAAAAAATTAAATTTTCTTAATTTACGTATTTTATCTTTTAGCTATGGCATGGTAAAATGCTATAATTTGAATTCGGTTGTAATTATACATAATTTTGGAATTATCAATATCAATTCTTATAAATGTAGAAAAACGCATACAGTGTTTTGTTAAGTTGCAATTCTACATATCTCTACTATTTTTAATCATCAACACCCCATTCTTTATAAAATTTTCTAAAATCTTTTTTGCTGCTTTATCATCACAACCCCTATTATATTAATTTTGAACATTCTACAGAATATAGTAGTAGTAACGTACCAAAGTAATAAAATCTTACATAAAAAACATGTTTTTTCTAAAATGATTTCCTGCCACATTAATACAAAAATAGAATTATCTATATGTTAGAAGAGCGGATAAAATTTATAACATAAAATTTAAGTGTTTACATAAAAATAAGGTTGACTGCCTCATTTATATATAACGTAAGAAGTTATAGGTTGATTTGTTAAGGAGGGAAGTATGAGGAAGATTATTTCAATTGATGTAGGATTTGGCAGTACGAAGGTTGTTTTTAATGAAGGAAGTAGTTTGCGGCAAGAAAAATTCCCTACCGCAATAGCACCAATTCCATCATCTAATCATTTCAATAATAACTTTTACAAAGAAGACAAGCATTTTCATTTTGAAGGTCAGCTTTATATTGTCGGAGAAGCTGCAAAAGCTGACGCAATTGTCACTACAAGTTATGAGTTTCTATACAAATATTCTCCGTTGATACTCTATTATATTATTGAGAAATATAATATTGATTATTCAAATGCGGTATTTGCACTGGGTTTACCTCTTTCATATTACATCAATGATAAGATCAATGAAATTTCAAACAGATTAAAGAATTTTACAGTCAATGATATTGAAATATCAATTGATGTGAAAATGTTAGTTCAAGGTGTTGGATGTTTATTTGATTATCTTTCTACAAATCAAAGTAATGTTAAAAATGGGATTGTGGTTGATATAGGCTACAATACAATCGAATTTATTGTTATTCAAAACGGTAAGGTTAAAAAAGCTGATTCTAGAGGTTTAGTTAAAAAAGGGATGAATATGCTGATTGTAAAATTACAGCAGGAAATACAATCAAAGTATGATTTAGAATTAACAGAACATGAAGCTGTTTCAGCACTGGAAAATGAAAGTATAAACTTATATGGTAAAAAAATCCAATTAAAGGAAGATATCTCAAAGCTTAAAAAATGGTATACTGATACTGTGATTCAAAATTTAATAGGAATGTACGATGATAAAATAAAGAAATCTGATATCATCATTGTTGCTGGTGGTGGAGCTTATCATTTAAAAGATTATCTACCAGAAAGATATTCGAATATCACTTATATCCCTGCTTATTCAGAATTTAGTAATGCTAGAGGATTTTTCTACATCATGCAAAATCAAATAAATAGTAAAGGGCAGTAAACACTGCCCTCTTTATTCATTAAATTCACTCATCATATCATCATAAGAAAGATTGTTTTCTTCTTTTTCTGTTTTTTCACCAGATTGTAAAGAATCATTATTATTTTTAGGGTTTTTATCTGATATTAAATCATCATCTGTTTTATCCTCTTTTATATCTTTCAAATATTTTTTATGTGGCGATTTCACTACCCCTTTTTTCATTAATTCAATATGTTCAGCTAGGATATCAGCTATGACAATCCCCCTAAACGGTTGGGGCACATTCTCTAAAAAGTTAATAACCTTTCCATAATATTCACTGTCAAAAGTTAAAGTATATTTCTTTTTCATACTCTCCTCTATAACAAACTATCAACCTGCCTATTACAATTATTTTAACCACACAAGTCAATATAAAAATAAGCTATAGTCGATAATAAATAGATAATATATTGATAATAAATAGATATAGAATAGTTTTCTACAATCAATGAATTGTTGTACATAAATATTATTAAAAAAGCGCTTGTGCTTTTTAATAATATCTTCATGTTATCAGTAACTTCTTACCGCTTTTACGGAAAAAATGCAAATTAACTGATTTATCTTCAACTTATCTATACTCATGAATGGAAATCATCTTATTATTTTTTTATTACGGAGATATTGGAGGCATAACCACATCGTTCACATTTCCAATGTGAATGATGTGGTTATGGGGAGTTAATTCATTGATAATCATTAATATTGATTGTACAGAAAAAACAGAAAATTGGACAGATGATGGAAAAACTGGCTGCAAGCTTGTTTTTACAGGTCTTGTCGTCTTTAAAACAGTGAGGGTGCCGACACTCACTGTTTTTCCATCATCGGAAATTACCCCCTTATAATCCGGCTTTTGCCGGTTTACATAGATTGCCTGTGGGCTGTACGGGTGCCTTAAAACTCGTAGGACTTCGCTAAAATTGTATTTATCGGCTCAGGCAAGCAATTGTAAAAAATACTAGAAATATTTCATCTTGTCAGGGTGATAACCCTGCGTTTTTATTTACCATATACCAGAGGTGTGATCTGATCTATATTAGCCTTCTTGCTGGCTTTGTATAAATCATATTTCATTTGCAAACTCAACCAAAACTCAAGGGTCGTCCCAAAATACTTAGCCAACTTTAATACCAATTTCTGGGCTTATTGATCTTTTTTCATTTACAATCTCATCAATCGTTCTATATGTCACACCTAAATCTTTAGAAAGTTTAACCTGATTTATTCCATAAGAAATCATAAACTCTTCTCTAAATATTTCCCCTGGATGTGTAGGCATCCTTTCTAACATAAGATTCATATGCATCACGCATATTATGTAGCACTTAATATAGAAATTCAAGAAACACCTAAAAATTATATTGACCCCATCAGTTAATATTTTTGAGAAGTGAAAGGTATAAATATGGAGGTGAAGTATGAAGGTTAAAGTAAAGAGAAACTTTGTAGGGGAAAAGGATTTAAGTAGAAAGCAAGCAGCATTTAGGCTTGCAATGGAAGTTGTAAGATCAGGTAATGAGGGGACTATTAAAAAAACAGCCTATGCAATAATGAAACTGGCTAATTATGCTAAAGAGGTTTTAGAAATTAAAAATCTTACCAGGTTATCAAACGAACATATGAAAGATTTTGCAGAACATCTTAGAGGTGAAGTGGGTGATGGTGAAATTGTATTAGGCCATGCTTCCAATATTATATCAAGCCTTAATCGAGTGTTTGACCATTACGGAAGAGATGATTTAAAACTATCAGCAAAAGCTCAAGGGTTAAATCGAGGTTCAAGATACTACAATATTGATAGAAGTGTAAGTGAACAAACTCATAATCAACTTACTGATTATTTAACAAAACAATATTTTTCCACTGGTGATATAAAATTTGAGGTCTTAAGGATTCAAGTAGAAATGGAAAGAACCTTTGGCTTGAGGTTTAAAGAATCTGCGTTACATGATTTAAAAGGTATCCATAAAAAAGATAATATGCTTGATGTTGTCAAAGGCACAAAAGGTGGAAATCCAAGGAAGGTTCCCATTCTTAATGATAAAGGTTATGATCTTTTAAATTATGCAAGAGATTTTAAGAATGAGTTCGACTTCAATCGTTCATTAATACCAGATGATATGAAATTTCAACAATGGCAGAATTTTGCTTATGGTGTAGTAAAAAGTTTCAATGAACAAAACGGAA
Source organism: Deferribacter thermophilus (assembly GCF_049472675.1). Classification (NCBI taxonomy): domain Bacteria; kingdom Pseudomonadati; phylum Deferribacterota; class Deferribacteres; order Deferribacterales; family Deferribacteraceae; genus Deferribacter; species Deferribacter thermophilus. The sequence goes on along the minus strand of NZ_JAPNXM010000013.1, from coordinate 45,254 downwards.
CCAATTATCATTTTCATGGGGAAAGGCATTATTATGCTCAAACAAGATACCAAGAATTAACTGGATTTGATGCACCTGTAAAATCAGGATTTATAAATGGCTCTTATTTGAATGTCATGGCTGATTATTATGGAATATCATTGGAAGAAGCAAAGGAAATAGATATTGAAGCAAGGTTGACAATTTCAGAAGAGCTTGGCCATCACCGTATTGATGTCACTAATTACTATTTGGGGAAGTAAGATGGGTTTGTTTGAACAATTTATCAGACAATATAGTATTACTGGCAGTAATAGTACTGTTAAACAAAACAAACGGATTTTGAAAAAACATTTCTTCCCTTATCTGGAAGAAAAATTTAAACTTAATGACATTACTAAATTGAATCAAAATATGTTGAATAGCTTTTATCACCATATTTTAAAACGTGTAAGAAAAGGTGAAATAAAAAAAAGTTCTGGAAAGGAATGTCTATATGCTGTTAAGAAATTTATCAGGTTATTCAATCGAAAGCACGGAACCGATTTAACGGAATATAATGTACCTGCTTTTATAGCAACAGTTGAAGGAAAAAAGAATATAACAGTTACTGAAGAAGAATATAAAAACATAAAAAAGTGGCGAAAACTGAACAACGGGAAAGTACCATCACCTGATGAAATTAATTAATCACATTTAGTATTGCTATCTATTATATCAATTTCAAAATAATCTGGAAACGACCACCCCATTAATTCACATAATCTATAAAATGTTTTCATAGTAATATTAGTTTCCTCACCCTTAATTATACGAAAAGCAAGATCTTTACCGAATAAGTTTTGCAAACGATAAACAGTTACTTTATCTTTGATTTCATCTATATATTCTTTTTTTAATCTAACTACAATCTTATTTTTTTTTAATTTAAAATGCTTTTCGAATTGTTGATCCTTCTTCCTCGCCATATAAACCCTCAACTTAATATAAACACTACAATAAGTTAAATAATAAACAAAAAGCAAGTAATTTTTAATTTTGATCTTGACAAAATGAATAAAATGAGCAATATTTATATATTCCCTATATATAGGGAATATATAAAAGTGTAATGCGCGGCAGCATGGATGTATAAAATGTCTCAATAGAGAGACATAATATAAAATAAGGAGGTTGTAATATGAGTAATCAAACGCAAGAACTTGAATTGAAAAACTATTCTTTCATAGGCGCTATTTTTGTTGAACCTGAGGAAATATTAGCTGATGCGTCTGCAGGTGGACAGGGGTATCTGCACATTGAAAAGCTGGAAGGTGATCTTTTTGTTCTACTATTAACTGATGACAAACTGAGCGTTAGTTTTTTAACTCCACCATTTACTAAACAAAAAATGGGAGATCTCATATTAGATGCATTTGATAATGGGAAAAGGGAATTAGGAATCTTTTTGCTACAGTACCTATCTGAAAAAATGCCTGTATACGGTGAAGATTAATTGGGGATGGGCTATGTAGTGGCAGCTACATAGCCCGCAAACTCCCTAAAATTATTTAAGGAGCGAGATATGGATATTGTTAAAAAGAAAGTTAAAAATTGTCAATGTAATTCTAAAAACCAGCATATAAGATATTTTTTAAAAAAGTATCCGATTACAAAAACAGAATATAGTGAAAAAGAATTAAACAGCATAGTTAATGAAATAGTTGATGAATTAAAACATCAACTTGCCTGTAATGAGTTAAAATTGCCTGTTGCTGAATCACGGACCTCAGTTATGAGATTTTTAGGTATCGATAACTACCGCAACAAAAATATGCTTTCTTATAAAATAGGTGAAGAGGTATATCATTTTCTAAAAAGGAATATATTTAACGAATGGGATTATTGTCAATTTTGCAAAAATTATAAAAAGGAAAGTTGGGATAATTATCTAAAAAGGATACAAAACCATGATAAAATTGCTTCGATCAAATCGGTAATATCTGCCCTAAACATAAATGAAAATGAACTATTTATTATTAGGCATAACGATAAATCTGTTGAAAAATACTATGATTTTTCGTTAGGGGTTTCCAGTAAAGAAGACCCTGAAAGTTTAGTAATCTATTTGGTTAAATTAGATAAAAATCCACAGATAAAAAAGAATTACATATTGATGCATCCAGAGGCAACAGCTTACACACTGCTTCTTATAATAGACAGGTATTTTCACTATAGAATAGGTTTTCCTTTTGTAATTACTAATAACCCTGGCAAACTGAAAATTAGTAGATACGGTGAAAATCGAATTTCTGGATTATTTATTCCCAATTATGATTACTTTCCTGACAGGACAAAATATAGCCAAAGAAATGTCCAGAATTGGCCTTTGAAACTTTTTAATGAGGTTATAGGGTGGTCACCCTCTTTTACAATAAACAGTATAGGCTTAAAGAATATAAACTTGATAAAGACTATTCAGAAAAAAATAGAAAACTTAAAGGTTGAAACCGAAGATATATCAGAAGATGTTTTTAATACTTTAAAAAGTAGAGTGTCAATACCTGCTAAGTTAAACTTAAAAGATCCATTTAAACCTTTATATGATGAACTTTATTTAAGCTCTGCTTACCGGGGCTGTTCAAGATATAGGTATTTGTCGCTACAGTATAAAGAAAGGGAAAATAATAAAGAGGGGAAAAAGATTTATATAGAAGAAATGAATAGTTATATGGGTATTAACAAATTAAATGAAGAAATAGCAAAGTCTCATCTTCATAATAGGCTATTTTTATCTGGAGATGGTAAATTTGGATATATTGTGGGTGTTTTTTTAACAAAATTACCAAGATATGATGACAAGTTATTTTATAAGATATCTCTTTTAAGTTGCCCTTTCAATGATAACTTGTCTGAAGCAGAAATTAAAATGAATTTACATATGCTGTATAAAAACAGATATACGAAGGATATAAAAGTTTATGATTATCTTATCTTGGGATTGTTTACGGATTTTCAAGTTGCTCGTAATTTTGATAACGAAATAAAAAATGTATTTTTAAAAACGAAGAATGGAGAAAGTGTAGTAAATGCCTTTGCTAAGAATACAGGGCTTAATATCACAGAAAATTTTAGTGATCATGGGGGCAGTGAAATATTTCTTCCATCACATTTAGGATATTCAGATCCTTACATAATTGAAGAGTTTATTAAGCATATAGGAAAATATAAGCCAGTGTTCATAATTAAAAAATAAATTTTTTACTAAACGTAGCTAAAAATCATATTGACCACCCCTGTTTTTATTATTGCCCTCGAATGGGGGTAATAACTTTTAAGGAGGGGTTACTATGGTACAAGAAAGGCTTCTAAGATTGAAGGAAGTTTTGGAAATCATTCCTGTTGGCAGGTCTACTTGGTATGAAGGTATTAAGAAAGGCATATTTCCAAAACCAATTAAATTAGGAAGATCAAGTTTCTGGAAACTGAGTGATATTCAAAAGCTTATTGAAGATGCCACTTATGTAGCAATTTAACATTTTGATTCAATTATTATGTACGTATCCGCATCAAGCGGATACGTATTCTGTTTTAAAGTTTTCGATGAAACTATCCGAGTTTATTATTCTTTTTAAAAAAGGTTTTTCAGCTTTTTTTAATTCATCCAAATAATCTGCCCAAAACTGCATCATTTCTTTCCTTATTTCTAAATACTCTGCTTTGTTATATGCTCTGCGAACTTTATTTTTATCCTCATGTGCCAATTGTTTTTCAATTACATAAGGAGGCCAACCCATTTCATTCAACAGTGTAGATGCTGTCTGCCTAAACGAATGGCTTACATGTTCTTTTTTCGTATATCCCATTCTTCTCAGAGATTGATTTAACGTATTATTACTTAACATTTTGTCAAAATCTATTGGAGAAGGAAACACATAATTACTATCACCAGTTATCTTTTGAGCTTTTTTTAATATTGATACTGCTTGATCTGATAGTGGTACAATATGATCTCTTTTTATTTTCATTTTATCAGCTGGCACAAACCAAAGTTTGTTTTCAAAATCAATATCACACCATTCCAATGAACGAACCATTCCAGGACGCACGAAAGTAATCATTAGAAACTTTAAAGCAAGTTTTGTTATGTAATGTCCACGATAATTATCAATATCAATTATAAGTTTTTTCAATTTTGCAGGTTCTGTTATAGCAGGATAGTTTTTTTCTTTATATTTTGGTAATGAAGAGTTAATTGTAGTTGTAAGATCAGAAGTTACAATATCTTTAGAAATCGCTAGTTCATATACATAATGAATAATTGTTTTTGCTTTTTTCATTGTTACTAAAGTATCTCTAGCTGCAATTTTTTTAAGACAATCAATTATTCTTTTTGATGTTATATCTTTAATGTCCATATTGCCTAAATATGGTTTAATATCCCTGTTGTAAATAGATAATTTCGTTTCCAAAGTTGATGGAACAAAACTGTCTCTATTCAATTCCACCCATTCATTAAATAAATCATCAAAAGTGCGTTTTTCTTCTTCAAGAGGTAACCCTCTTTTTAATCTTTCATTCAATTTTTCTGCTTCTTGCCTTGCCTTAGATAAACTAACATAAGGATATTCTCCCAGCGACTTATAAGTATCTTTACCATTTTGATCCCTATAACGAAATCTCCAGAACTTATTACCTGTAGGTCGAACTTCCAAGAATAATTTTTCACCTACATTAATACGATAAATTTTCTTTTTTGGTTTTGCTGCTCTCAATGTTGCATCAGTAATTCTTTTCATAATGTCCTCCTTTCATCTTTTTTTGTCGCAATTAGATGAAAGGAGTCGGTCAATATGATTTTTAGCTTTGTTTGGTATATGGTATTAAATAGTTCTGCAATTTTATAGGTAGCGTTTGGGTAATTTAGAAACGTTACCCAATTTATTACCCATTTTTTTCCAGATTTTAGCTGGATTTCACTAGACAAACCTGGACAATCAACTGTTTGAAAACTGCTTGTTTTTAGGATTTTTCGTATTATATGAAATTTTGACAGACTTAATATAAATGCCCGGGGCCGGACTCGAACCGGCACGGGCTGAAAGGCCCACAGGATTTTAAGTCCTGTGTGTCTACCAAGTTCCACCACCCGGGCAGCTAAGATTTCCTCAGCTGTGCCTGCAAGTTATAATCATTTAGATTGTTTTTGTCAAGAAAGATTTTATCTCATCTATAAATTTTTTAACAGCTTTTTCATCAGTAGCCCATGAGGTAACTATTCTTACTGCGCTTTTATTATTATCGAGTTGTTTCCATATATAGAATTCGAAATTTTCTAATAAATAGTTTATCAGATTGTTATCGAGAATAGGGAAAATTTGATTACTTTCTACTGGATACAAAAATTCTATTCCTAATTTTTTTAGCTCTTCTGCTAATAGAAAAGCCATATCATTTGCATGTTTTGCTAAATCAAAATAAAGGTTATTTTTAAATAATTCTAAAAATTGAATACCTAAAACTCTCCCTTTTGCAATCAAGCCACCTTTTTGTTTTATGTTATATCTAAAATCTTCTTTAAAATTTTCATTACAGATAACAATTGCCTCACCCATTAAAGCACCATTTTTAGTGCCTCCAATTGTGAAAATATCACAATATTTTGTCAAATCATGTAGTGTCAAATCACTGTATTGGGAAATAATAGCTGATGCTATCCTTGCGCCATCTAAAACCAGATAAAGATTATTTTTTTTACATATATCAGAGATACTTTGAAGCTCTTTTAATTTATAAACTGTTCCTGTTTCGGTTGAATTTGATATATAAACAGCTTTGGGTTTTACCATATGTTCATCTGTATGTTTATTTAAAACTTCTATAATCTGTTTTGGATAAAGTTTGCCAACAGAAGAACTTATCGCTATAATTTTATGCCCACAATTTTCAATAGCACCTGCTTCATGAACATTTATATGCCCTGTATCAGCTGATATTAAAGCTTCATAAGGTCTTAATATTGATGAAAGCATTATAAGATTTGCCTGAGTCCCACCTGTTACAAAATGGATATCTACATTATCATTTTGTAAACATCTTTTGATCATTTCTGCAGCTTCTTTACAAAAAATATCTTGAAAGTAACCTTCAGTTTGTAGAAAATTGGTTTCAGATAATGCTTTGATAATATTAGGATGAGCACCTTCACTATAATCATTTTTGAAACTATATCTATTCATAATACATCCCCATTTTAGGTTATAATCATTTGAGAGAATAATTAGAGAAATTGGGTAAAATTAAGAGTTATGATTTTATTAATGGTCGGGGCGAGAGGACTTGAACCTCCGACCCTCGGTTCCCAAGACCGATGCGCTACCAAACTGCGCTACGCCCCGAACGGTTGGATTGTATATTATAAATCTTATTAAATGTCAACTAATTTTTAAAAGATTTTAATCCTTTTTCAATCATTTTTGGATCAAATCCTTCAACTTTTTTTCCATCAAATATTAGCACTGGAGTAGCTCTAAAGCCGTATTTTTCTGCTAATTTTTTATGATATTCAATTTTATCAATTATCTCTTTTGAGTTAACTAATTGCTTAAATTTTGCTGGGTCGTTTGTTTTTTTTGCAAACTCATCAATAATTTCATTTTCAGATTTTTTATCATATTTTCCACTATACAATTCACTTGTAAAATTATAACCCATTGTTATTCCAGCTTCAAAGACTTTTGCAAAGATAACAGCTTTTTTATGGATTGGTAATGGATAATGTAGCATATAAAATGCTATATCTTTTCTATCTTTAATTTTAGGTTCCAAGAATTCGTATGCTTTTCTGCAGAAAGGGCACTCAAAATCACTAATTTTTATTATAATATGTTTTGCATTTTTATTTCCTTGAATAAGAGTTAAATTTTTAATTGGAATATTAACAGTGTCATAATTAAAGGTTAATTCTTTAATTAGACTTTTACCTGTTTTTAGTTCAACAATATCAGGAATTAAAAGTTTACCATCGGATATTATATATTGAGTTGCTTCTCTATTATTTTTTTTATCCATAATATTAACTTTAAGAAAGTAATAACCATTAGGTTTATCTAGCTTTTTTAATACTGTTACATTAAGTTTGACATCTTTTAATCCTCTTTTTTGAAAGTTTGATTTGATGTTTTCAATAAGCTCCGTTTTTACATCGGCAAAGGTTAAACTGTAAAAAGCAAAAATAATAACTAATATAAATTTAGAAATTTTCATTTTTTTCCTCCGAACTTTTTTTAGCTTCATATTTATCTTTTTTCTTCGATAATGTAAACCTAAAAAAATTCATTATAAACTTGATTTAAAAAAAGTTTAGTGCTAATAATCTACTTCCAAAAAATAAATAAGGTAGGGGAATTATGGACTATAAAGATACTCTCAATTTACCAAAAACAGATTTTCCTATGAAAGCAAATCTAACTATAAATGAGCCTGCAAGATTAAAAAAATGGGATGAGTTAAATATTTATGAGAAAATCTTAGCAAAAAGGGATCCTAACAAAAAATATATTTTACATGATGGCCCTCCTTATGCAAATGGACATTTGCACATGGGGCATGCTTTAAATAAAATTTTGAAAGATTTTGTTATAAAAACAAAATCGGGATTTGGATTTCAAACACCTTATATCCCTGGTTGGGATTGTCATGGTTTACCTATTGAACATCAGGTTGATAAGCAGCTTGGGGATAAAAAAGATTTAATTCCAAAGCATGAAAAAAGGAAATTGTGTAGAGAATATGCTGAAAAATTTATTGATATTCAAAGAGAAGAGTTTAAAAGACTTGGTGTTTTGGGAGATTGGGATAACCCTTATATTACAATGGATTATGAGTATGAAGCCAATACATTGAAAGAGTTGTATAAGTTTTTTAATAATGGTAGTGCATATAAGGGGTTGAAGCCTGTTTACTGGTGTATATCATGTGTTACAGCTCTTGCTGAAGCTGAGGTGGAATATCATGAACATACTTCACCATCTATATTTGTAAAATTCCCTTTACAAGATGATGCAAAGAAAGCTTTAGAAATTGAAAGCGAAAATGCCTATGCTGTTATTTGGACTACAACACCATGGACAATTCCTGCAAACCTTGGAATAGCATTAAACCCAGAGTTTGAATATGTGCTTTTAAAAGTAAATAAATCTAATAATAAAAATATTGAAAAGGGTGAGATCCTTATTTTAGCAAAAGAGTTAGTAGCAAGATTGGTAAAAATTTTTGAAATTGAAGAGTATGATATTATCAAAACCTTTAATCCTGAGGTTATTGAAAACAAAAACGCAAAACACCCTTTTTACAACAGAAATTCACTTTTTGTCCTTGGTAACCATGTAACATTGGAACAGGGTACTGGTTTAGTGCATACTGCTCCTGGACATGGTCAGGAGGACTACGAAGTCGGTCTAAAATATGGGTTAGAAATTTTGAATCCTGTAGATGATTATGGTAATTTTAAGAAAGACACTGAGATCTTTGGTGGGCAAAATATTTTTAAATCAAATCAGAATATAATCAATCTAATGGATGAAAACAAAACACTTATTAGACAAGACAAGGTAGAACATTCATACCCACACTGCTGGAGATGTAAAAACCCTGTTGTTTTTAGAGCGACCCCACAGTGGTTTATATCTATGGAGAAAAATGACCTTAGAAAAAAAGCATTGGGAGAGATTGATAAAAATGTAAAATGGATACCTAAATGGGGAAGAAACAGAATCTATTCTATGATAGAAAATAGGCCTGACTGGTGTATTTCAAGGCAAAGGAGCTGGGGTGTCCCAATAGCAGTGTTTTTATGCGCAGAGTGTGGAGAAGTAATCATAAATCAGGAAATTCAAGAGAAGGTATTATCAGAATTTTACAAACATGGAGCTGATATCTGGTTTGAAAAGGATGTTGAATATTTTATTGGGGATACATCTTGTCCAAAATGTGGCAGTAAAAATATTAGAAAAGAGACTGATATATTGGATGTATGGTTTGATTCTGGTGTAAGTCATGCTGCCGTTTGTGAAGTTAGAAAAGAACTTGGATGGCCAGCTGATATGTATCTAGAAGGTAGCGATCAGCATAGAGGCTGGTTTCATAGCTCACTTTTGGAAAGTGTTGGCACAAGAGGGAGAGCACCATATAGAGAAGTCCTTACTCATGGATTTGTTGTAGATGGTAAAGGATTTAAAATGTCCAAATCACTTGGAAATGTTATTACACCAGATGAGATTATTGACAAATATGGTGCAGAGATATTGAGATTGTGGGTTGCTGCTGAGGATTATACAGAAGATGTAAGGATTTCTAATGATATTATCAAAAGGCTTGTAGAATCTTATAGAAAAATTAGAAATACTATGAGATATTTATTGGGCAATTTATATGATTTTAATCCAGATAAGGATTTAATTCCATTTGAGCAAATGAAAGAATTGGATAGATATATTTTAATAAGATGGCAAGAGGTTAAGAAGAGGATTTATAAAGCTTATGAAAATTACCAATTTCATATTTTTTACCATACATTTTTAAATTTTTGTATAAATGATCTTTCTGCCTTTTATTTAGATATTATTAAAGATAGAGTTTATGCATATAAGAGTGAATCTTTTGAGAGGAGATCTGCTCAATCAGCTATCTTTACCCTTGCTAAAGAGATGGCTATTGCAATGAATCCTATACTTTCGTTTACTGCTGATGAGGTATGGGAATTTTTACCTAATTTTGATGGGAAAGAGGAGTCTGTATTTATTCACACATTTCCAGAAGTATTAGATATTAAAGATGTAGATTTGGTTGAAAAGATGGAGTTTTTGACTAAGCTTAAAGGTGAAATTAATAAAGCCTGTGAAATTGCAAGGAGAGAGAAAATTATTGGTCATTCATTAGATGCCAAAGTTACTGTTGGAATAAAAGGTGTAAATGAAAAACTACTTGAAGTTGATGAAGGTATTGAAAAAATATTTATTGTTTCTGAATTTGTTTTGGAAGATTTTGATGGAATGGGGGATTGTTATATCTCTGAAGAGGGTGATATTAAAGTAAAGGTTGAAGCTTCTGGTTTGCCAAAGTGTGAGCGTTGCTGGGTACATGCTGATAGTGTGGGGAAAATAAATAACCACCCTACAATATGTGAAAGATGCGCTAATCAATTGATATAAAAGGGAGCATTATGCTCCCATTTTTTTTCTTCAAACAATTCTGGGGGTTTTATGAAAAATAAAAAGTTACTTTTTTTAACTTTTATTATCATAATATTAGACCAATATACAAAGTATCTTATAAAAACAAATTTTGAACAATATGAAGTAAAGCCAATCATAAAAGGTTTTTTTAACCTAACTTATATACTCAATCCAGGAGCTGCTTTTGGCTTTTTGGCTACACTTAATGAAAGCTATAGACAAATATTTTTTGTTATAATTACAATAATTGCTATTTTTATAGTTATATATCTTTTTGTAAAAGAAAATAAATCTTTTTTAAGGAAACTTTCTTATGCATTAATTTTAGGTGGAGCCTTTGGAAATTTTATAGATAGACTTTTTATTGGAAAGGTTGTTGATTTTTTAGATTTTTATGTTGGAAATTATCATTGGCCTGCTTTTAATGTGGCTGATTCGGCAATTAGTGTAGGGATATTTTTTCTTCTATTGGATATAATATTTGATAAAAGGGGGGAAAAAGGTAATGAACTTAATTCCTAAAAGAGCTTTAATAAGTGTATCAGAAAAAAGTGGTATTGTAGAATTTGCCAGGGAGCTTGTAAATCTTGGTATTGAAATCATTTCTACTGGTGGCACAGCAAAACTTTTAAAAGAAAATGGTATTGATATTGTGGAAATTTCTGATTTTACAGGATTTCCAGAAATTTTAGATGGAAGGGTAAAAACTCTTCATCCAAAGGTTCATGCTGGAATACTGAATATTAGAGATAACGAAAACCATCAACTTGTTATGAAAGAAATGGGGTTAGTTCATATAGATTTAGTTGTTGTAAATTTATACCCTTTTGAGAAAACTGTTGCAAAAGAGGGTGTGAGATTTGATGAAGCTATAGAAAATATAGATATTGGCGGCCCTACAATGGTCAGGAGTGCTGCCAAAAACCATAAATATGTCGCAATAGTTGTTGATAATAATGACTACAATAAAATCATTGATGAGATAAAAAATGGTGGAATAACCTATGAAATGAGATTAAATCTTGCAAGAAAAGCTTTTACTCACACTGCAGTTTACGATGCACTGATTTCTAATTATTTTAATAAGGTTTGCAAAATAGATTTTCCAGATGAAATTTCATTACCTATGAGAAAAGCTCAAGATTTGCGTTATGGTGAAAATCCTCATCAAAAAGCAGCTTTTTATAAATCACCTTTGATAAAAGAGGTTTCAGTTTCTACATCTAAGCAGTTACATGGTAAAGAATTATCATTTAACAATATTATTGATATAAATGCTGCATTGGAGCTCGTTAAAGAGTTTGACAAACCTGCAGCAGTAATTATTAAACATACAAACCCTTGTGGAGTAGGAATAGCTGATAATCTCCTTGATGCATATAACTTTGCATTAGAATGTGACCCTGTAAGTGCTTTTGGTGGGATTGTTGCCTTTAACAAAATTTTAAATAAAGAAACAGCTGAAAAATTAAAAGAGCTATTTTTAGAAGTTGTTATTGCACCAGATTTTGATAAGGAAGCACTGGATATTTTGACTACAAAGAAAAATTTGAGATTGATAAAAACTGGCGATTTAAATCAAATAAAAGATAATGAGTTTGATGTTAAGAAAGTTGTTGGTGGGTTTTTATTACAGGATAGAGATTTGGAAAATTTTGATAAAGAGCATGGTTTAAAAGTTGTTACAAAAAGAAAACCAACAGAAGAAGAGCTTGAAGCTTTAAAGTTTGCCTGGATAGTTGTAAAACATGTAAAATCAAACGCAATAGTTTATGCTAACAAAAATCAAACTATAGGTATTGGTGCAGGCCAAATGAGTAGAGTAGATTCAAGTATTATTGCAGCGATGAAAGCTAGAAAATCGCTTAATGGCTGTGTTATGGCATCAGATGCATTTTTCCCTTTTAGAGATTCAGTGGATGAAGCTGCAAAAAATGGTATTACAGCAATTATTCAGCCTGGTGGTTCAATAAGGGATAATGAAGTAATAGAAGCAGCAAATGAGCATAATATTGCGATGATTTTTACAGGTATGAGACATTTTAAACATTAAAAGGGGTGGTTTATGAAAGTATTGGTTGTTGGTTCTGGTGGTAGAGAGCATGCTTTGAACTGGAAGATAGCTCAAAGTAATTTGGTAGAAAAAGTATTTGTAGCTCCAGGTAATGCTGGGACAGCTTTAGAAGAGAAATGTGATAATGTAGATATAAATGCTAATGATTTTGAGGGGCTCATTACATTTGCTAAAAAAGAAAAAATAGATTTAACAGTAGTAGGGCCAGAAGATCCTCTTGCGAAAGGGATTGTAGATGAATTTGAAAAGAATGGATTAAAGATTTTTGGCCCAAAGAAAGAAGCTGCAATGATTGAGGCAAGTAAAGCATTTGCCAAAGAAATCATGTTTAGTGCAGGGATTCCTACAGCCGAGTATAAAGAGTTTTCAGAATTTGATGCTGCAAAAAAATATATTGAAGAAAAGGGCGCTCCAATAGTTGTAAAGGCTGATGGACTTGCAGCAGGAAAGGGGGTAACGGTTGCAAAAACTGTAGAAGAAGCCATTTCAGCTTTAAAAGAGATATTTATAGACAAAGTTTTTGGTAAATCAGGTGAAAAAGTAGTAATTGAAGAATTTTTAGAAGGGGAAGAGGCTTCATATCTTGCTTTTACAGATGGAAAACATGTACTACCTCTTGTTTCAAGTCAGGATCACAAGCCTGTATATGACAATGACGAGGGGCCAAATACAGGAGGGATGGGAGCTTACTCTCCAGCTCCTGTGGTTACAGATGAAATTTTTAGCTTTACTACAGAAAATATTGCTAAGCCATTAATAAATGAGTTAAATAGAAGAGGAATTGTTTATAAAGGGATTATTTATGCAGGGTTAATGATTACTCAAGATGGGCCTAAAGTATTGGAGTTTAACTGCCGTTTTGGTGATCCAGAAACACAACCTGTTTTATATAAAATGAAGTCAGATATTGTTCCAATCATTTTAAGCGCTATTGATGGTAATCTTTCTGATGTGAATGTAGAGTGGTATGAAGATGCTACTATTTGTGTTGTTTTAGCCTCTGGAGGCTATCCAAAATCATATAAAAAAGGTTACGAAATAACAGGGATTGAAGATGCTGAAAAATTAGAGAATATCAAAGTCTTTCATGCTGGTACAAAACTTGAAAATAGTAAGATATTGACAAATGGGGGTAGAGTACTTGGTGTTACATGTCGTGCCAAAGATTTAAAGACAGCTATTGATAATGTTTATAAAGCGGTAGAAAAAATCAATTTTAAAGATATGCACTATAGAAAAGATATTGGAGCAAAAGCATTGAGGAGGTTATCATGAAAGTAGGGATTATTATAGGTAGCAAGTCAGATTTTCCTGTAGCAAAATCAGTAATCGATGTTTTAAACGATTTCGGTGTTAACTATGAATTAATTGTATCAAGTGCTCACAGGACACCCGAAAGGACAAGTGAGTGGTCAAGAACAGCAGAAAGTAGAGGCCTTGAAGTGATTATAGCTATAGCTGGTGCAGCTGCTCATTTAGCTGGTGTGGTTGCAAGTGAGACATCACTACCTGTAATAGCTGTGCCAGTGGCAGCTACATCTCTTGGTGGTATTGATGCACTGTTATCTATGGTTCAAATGCCAGGTGGTATCCCTGTTGCCACTATGGCTATTGGTAATGCTGGTGCAAAAAATGCTGCAATTTTTGCATGTCAGATTTTAGGAGTAAAATATCCAGAGATTAACAAAAAGTTAAAAGAATATAGGCAACAAATAAAAGATAAAGTAATTAAGGATAACGAAGAAGTTCAAAAACTATTGGGTGACTAAATGATAATATTTAAAGAAACTGTAGAAAATTTTATAAAGGTAATTCATCTATCAGATAAAAGTAATCAGCCTTTTATTTATCCCACCGATACCATTTACGGTATCGGTGCTTGTTATTTGAATGAAGAGGCAAACAATAAAATTTATGAAATTAAAAAAAGGGATAAAGGTAAGACTTTTATAACTTTAATAGGAAGTGAAAAGCAACTCTATGAACTAATAGACAGAAAGTTTTTTACAAATGAGCATGAAAAAATTATTCATAAGTTTTGGCCAGGCCCTTTTACATTTATTTTTTATGCTAATAAGAGATTACCAGAATATTTGGTTCAAAATGGAAAGATTGCAGTTAGAATGCCCTCGAGGAAAGTTCTTACTGAAGCCATTAGATTTTCTCAACCGATAACTTCAACAAGTGTAAATATTTCAGATGAATCAAGTTTAACTAACTTAAGCGATATTTATAATTTTTTTAGTAAAGATTTAAAATATGCTATAGCTGGAAATACAAATTCAAATGTTCCATCAACAATTATTGACATTTCTGAATTAAAAAATATTAAAGTTTTAAGAAATCCGAAAAATATAAATTTTGAAGAATTAATCTAATAGTTTATCAAACTTATTGACATATAAAACCTTTTTGATTAAACTTAAAATATGGAGGTGTCCTATGACAAAAGCTGACATCGTTGAAAAAATTTATAATCAGTTAGGTATAACAAAAAAGGATATTGCTAATGTAGTTGATATGGTTTTTACTACCATGAGAGAAGAAATTTTAAATGGTAATAGTGTAAAAGTTTCTGGTTTTGGTAATTTTGAAGTAAAAGTTAGAGGTAGAAGAGTAGGGCGAAACCCTAAAACTGGTGAAGAGGTTGTAATTCCTCCAAGATATGTAGTTTCTTTTAAACCAAGTAACTTATTTAAAGAAGAGGTTAATGCATAATCCAGATAAGCTGTATTATAAGATCAGTGAAGTTTGCAAAATTACTGGGTTAAAGCCTTCTGTTTTAAGGTTTTGGGAAAAAGAGTTTAAACAATTAAAACCATCTAAAATAGGTAGTAATCATAGATTATACACAAAAAAACATATTGATTTGATATTGAAAATTAAGACATTGCTTTATGATGAAAAGCTCACGATAGAGGGCGCTAAAAAGCGCCTTTCTTCTAATGATAAGGATAAAATTTTATTTGATAAAGAAGATATCAAAAAAGAGTTGCAAGAAATATTAAATTTGCTAAAAAAATAAACCTTGCAAAACGGGGCGTGGCGCAGCCTGGTAGCGCACACGCATGGGGCGCGTGTGGTCGCTGGTTCAAATCCAGTCGCCCCGATTTCTTATTTCTTTAACTATCAGTTAGATCCAGCTTATATGGTTGAATTTTATAAAATTGGAATATAAGAGGAAAAATAGCTTAGATAAAATTAGTGTGTTTACATAAAACTAGCTATACCTGTATCGTAATTATGTAAATATATAAATAAAAAATTTAATAAACTATAAATCTAATTAAGAAGAGAGGAGAGAAATTATTCTCCTCTCCTTAATTTTTTTATTGTGGAATACAATCTACAGATACTTGTCCATTAGCATTGGAGATAGTACAGTCTACTGTAATTCCGTTTACAGTAACTTGAGATTTATCTGCAGAAACATTGTCATTAGTTTTATCATAAGTGAAAGTAACATCGGTGGAACCAATAGTTCTTGTTATATTATCAGCACTTTCATTATCTGTGACTTGAGCAATTAATTCTTTGATAGCATTAGTAAAACCTGCTTCTGCATTGGCTGCAGCTGCGTTTTTTCTGTACTTAGCATATTGGGGGATAGCGATAGCAGCTAAGATACCTATGATTGCTACAACTACGAGCAACTCAATTAAAGTAAAACCTTTTTTGTTCGTTTTCTTCATATTTACCTCCTTAATAGGTTTTCAGTAATTTCTTAAGCAAGTGACATGCCAAAATTTAATATTAAGGTGCTAAAAATAAAATTCCAATTCTTTGTTTATTAGCTATTTTTTAATATCATCAAAATATTTTTTAGCTCAAGCATAATAGTTGCTGACAAAAATTGTCAAAAGTTGACAAAATTGTCAAAAAATGAAAAAGATTTAAGATTAGTATTGAGAAAGAAATGTCTGTAATTTAATTGATTTATGATTAATTAAATGGTAAATATAAATTATGAAATTGAAAGATAAAAACCTGTTATTAACAATTTTAGCAATAATACTTTCAATTTCTTCGTATTTTCTAATAAGAGAACTTTACTATTTAAATAATGATTTTCCTTATTCCCAAGAAATAGTTGCTGTATTTTTAGGCACAATTGTTACCATACTGATTACCGCTATTTTATTAAACAAGCAGACAGAGGTTGAGCTTTTAAAAGAAGAAAATTTAAAATTATTTGAGTTTAAAGCTGATATTTATAACGAATTATTTAAATATTTAGAAGATGTTTTTATGAAACAGGATTTAACAGATTATGATATAATAAAGTTAAAGCTTATCAATCAAAAATTAGCAACAATTGCATCAAAAGATGTGCTGAGTATTTTTGGGAAATTTATAGATATTTTTAATGATGCTTCACAAGATAATAAAATAGTTGGCAAAGATGTTGACGAAATCTTTGATATTTTATCTGAGCTTTCAAATGCAATCCGATATGATTTGCTAGAGGGTAAACATATAGAAAAAGAATCTGATAAAAATGCTATCTTAAAACAGATTCGCATAAATACAGATCATCTCAAAAATTTAAAATTGATCCCTTTAAAAAAGAAAGATAAGTAAATGGGGGATTTCCCCCATTTTTTTTATCTAGGTTGATTGGTTGGTCTAATTAAGACTTCATTTAAAGAAACATGTGGTGGAGCATCAATAGCATAAGCTATAAGATTTGCTACATCATCTGGAGTAAGCATATCGACAGTTTTTTTATAATTGATAAACTGTTCTGGTAAATTTTCACCCCATTCGGTATCGACAAGCCCTGGTTCTATTGTAATCACTCTTACACCTTTTGAATGTAGTTCATCTCTTACACTTTCGGCAAACCCTACAACAGCCCATTTTGAAGCACAATAGGTTGATAGCCCAGCAAAACCTTTCCTACCTGCAACAGAAGCTATATTTACAATAGTCCCTTTGTTTGCAACTAAATCTTCTGCAAAAAGGTTTGTCAAATAAATGGGGGCAAAAACATTTAAATCTAAAATTTCTTTTATTGATTTAGCTGTTTCTGTACCTAATGGAGCATAGATACCTCTGCCAGCATTATTAACTAAAATATCAATACTTCCTAATTTTTCTTTTGTGAAGTTGTAAACTTTTTCAATATCCTCAGCTTTTGATAAATCTGCGTTAATTGTGTAAAAATTATTAGAAATTTCTAGCAACTCTTTAAGATGAGGAGAATTTTCCATTGTCCTAGCTGTTAAAACCAGTGTGTCCCCTTTTTTAAGTAGTAGTTTTGCTAAACTCAATCCTATCCCTTTGCTTGCTCCAGTAATCAATACCTTTCTTCCCATAACCTTTCCTCCTATTTAGTTTCATTCTTTAAAATTGTTTATTACATTATTTTGTCAATGGATTAATGTTTGAATTTTGCTAAATTTGTATTAAATTTAAAAGTAGTTTTAATAATAAAGAGAATGTTGTAAAATAGTATAAGTTTATGAAAACTATTGTTATTTTGAGATTGCTTCGGCAGCTTACGCTGCCTCGCAATGACCACAAATTTTGTCATTGCGAGCGTTAGCGAAGCAATCTACTGGAGAAGTACTTTTTGGACAACATTCTCAAAATATAAATTAAGGGGTGGTTATGAAAAAGTTAATGTTTGTAATTTTAATATTTTTACTATTTCTTAATATAGGATTTACTAAAGAGATTACTAATGGTGGCTCACTTGATAACTTGAAAAATGTAAAGGTGATATTTGATGTGAATGTGGGTAAACCTAAACTGTTATTATTGAGACTTAAACTGATAGAGAAAACTCTTATACAAATTAAAAAGAGTGGTGTGAATTATGAAGCAGTTGTTGCATTCAGAGGTGGTGCTACAGATTATATCACCAAAGGTGATCATTATGTACCGAAAAAATTTTTAGAGTATAAAAGAAAAATTAGAAAACAGTTACTAATATTGAAAGATATGGCGGTAGTACTTCAACAGTGTGCTGTTGCTGCTAAATTAAAAGGGGTTGATTTAGAAGATATTTTGGATTTTGTTACAGTGGTAAAAAATGGGTATATTTCTTTAATAGGTTATCAAAATAAAGGTTATGCTTTAGTTCCTATGGATTGAGGATGATGTATATAATTATGAGATTGCTTTGGCAACTTTCGTTGCCTCGCAATGACCACAAATTTTGTCATTGCGAGCGTTAGCGAAGCAATCTGGAATTTTGAAAATTATTACTTTGTCACGCTCTTGAAGTAAAAGTTAGGATAAAAGAATTATATACATGGAGGGTAAGGTATGATTTTAGAAAGCTGTGTTTTTGGTAAAATTTCTATGAAAAATAGAATAATTAGATCTGCTACATGGGAAGGGATGTGTGATAGGAATGGCAAACCTACTGAAAAATTAATCAAGCTTTATGAAGAGCTTGCTGAAAATAATGTTGGATTGATTATCACTGGTTATTCTTATGTGAGTAAAGATGGGATTCAGCTTCCTGGTATGCTGGGTGTTGATGATGATGAAAATATTGATGATTTGAAAAATATGGTTGAAAGAGTACATAATAAGGGTGGAAAAATTGTTGTCCAGATTGTACATGCAGGTGGACAAGCAAATAGAAAATCTTCTGGATGCCAGCCGATAGCACCATCAGCAGTAGAATTTCCTACTTTTTCGGAAATACCAAAAGAGATGACAAAAGATGTTATAAAAAGAGTTGTGGAGGCATTTGGAGATGCAGCTAAGAGAGTAAAACTGGCTGGTTTTGATGGCGTTCAGCTTCATGGTGCTCATGGTTATTTGATAAATCAGTTTTTATCTCCAGTTACAAATAGAAGGACTGATGAATATGGTGGTTCACTTGAAAATAGGGTAAGATTTTTAAAAGAGGTGCTTGAAAATGTAAGAAGTAAGGTTGGAAATGACTACCCAGTATGGATAAAGCTAAATTGTGATGATTTTATTGATGGAGGTTTTAGTATTGAAGAGGCTGTGATTGTAGCAAAGTGGCTAGAAGAGTGGGGGATTGATGCGATTGAGGTATCAGGTGGCTCACCTGCTTCAAAGGATAAATCTCCAGCAAGAACTAAAATCGATGATGTAGCAAAGGAAGCTTACCATAAAGAACTGGCTAAAAAAATTAAAGATTTTGTAAATGTGCCCGTTGCAGTTGTCGGAGGGATAAGAAGTTTTGAAATAGCAAATAAATTGATTGAGGAAAATATTTCTGATGCTATTTCGCTATCAAGGCCACTTATCAGAGAGATAAATTTGATAAAAAGATGGGAATCAGGCGATACCAGTAGATCAAAATGTATTTCCTGTAATGGCTGTTTTATGCCTGGAATTAAAGAGGACGGTATTTATTGTGTCGTGGAAAAAAGATTAGCTGAGAAAGAAAAATAATTAGTGTTATTAATATGAAAAAGTTTAATTTTAGATATATCTTTGTATTGATTTTAATCGTTTTTTTGTTGTCATGCTCTACTAAAAATAAAAGTATGTTAAACAGTAATACTGACACAAAAGTTGTAAATATTTTTAATGACTTAAACGAAAATGAAGATAACATTTTGAAGTTTGAAAGTAATATGCCAAAAAGTGATTTTATTTTAAATGGAGTGGTTCATTTTAAAAGAAGATATACTGTAAAAACGATTACTGATAATGTGACGGATTTTTATATATCAAATGATGAGGTTTTCCTTTTAAAGAATGGTATTGTAAAAACAAATATTAAGAATTGTTATGAACTTTTAGTTGAAGATAATGCAAAAGAAATCAGAGTTTCTGGTAATTATATTTATCTTAACTATCAAAATAGGATTGATATTTATGACAAAAGGCAATGCGGTAAAATTGGAAAAATAGATACTTCTAGTTATCAGTATAATTTTGAGAATTCTTTTATATTGTTGTTTTTAAATCGACATTTCAGGGTCTTAGATGTAACAGGTAAAGAGATTTTATCTGGCTATCTATTTAAAAAAATAGAGCAAGGCAAAATTTTTAATAAAAAACTTTATTTGTTAAATAGTGATAATGAGCTGGTTGTTGTAGATGTTGATAATAAAGTAATTGGCAAACCAGATAAGATAAAGTCTGATAAAGTTTATTTTTTAAATGATTATATCATTTTAGAGAAAAATAAAAAATATTATAAACTTAAATACGAAGATTATTTAAATTATTCCAAAATATGTTATCCTTTAAAAAAAGGTGATTACCCTATCTTTTGTTTTGATGATGAAAAAGTATTCTCTTTTTTTGATAAGTTAAGTGATTCAGTGGATAAGATAATGAGTGATAATGAGATATATTTTTTTAAAAGTAAAAACATGCTGAAATATGCGAATTTAGGTAAGAAAGTTTACTTTAAAGAGATTTTATTAAATAGACCAAAGTTAAAAGCGTGTAAAACGGATAATGGATATATACTTTTTGATATTGATGGGGATAAAAGGTTTATTGATACTAATAAATACTCAATTGATAAACTTCCAGAAAAAGCTAAGTGTGATAAAGAGCTTACTTATAAATACGGTGTGTTTTATGAAAATGGTAATCCTATTATAAAAATAGCAAAAGTGGTGAATGAAAATGAAAAATATAAGATGTTAAAAAGAGAAATTGATGAAAATAATATTTATTACTACTTTGATAAAAAAGTTGATACAGCAAAATGAAAAATAACATTTTAAGATTGCTTACTCGCTAAAGCTTTACACTTTGGCATTAGTAAATGACTTATATTTTTAAAATCTTATTTGTGGATTTGAAATGGTTCCAGTTATTCTAAAGTTTATTTTTAACCTGTTTTGGGATAAGCTACCTTTAAAATTTAACCTGCTAAATTCTAATTTTTTAGGATTTATTAATATATACCCTTTTAAATCAATTTTATTCTTACCTGCCGTATTGACTTTTGTTATTTCAAGTCTGTTTTTACTGCTCTTTATTTCAGTAGTGATTTTATCAAAGGAATAATTAATTTTTTGTATAGAAATAGTTAAATTTGAAATATCAACGGTTGAGTTTAGTTTATTATTTTCAAAATTATAAGCACCTTTAACAGTTAATTTTCCTGAAATAGGAATTTTTGTTTTAAACAATCTACTTAATTTTTCAAGCTCTAAGTATACTTGGAAATTGATTAAACTTTTATTTATTTCACCTCTTATATTTATTTTTTCATCTCTTACAAAGAAAGGTATTTCTCTTTTTATTAAATTTAAAAGGTTGTGATGGATAATAACTTCTTTTATTTCAAGATTATCGATTGATATATTCGAGATTTTTGTTTTAAATGCATTTCCTTTTATAGTTTTATAATTGATTGGTAAATTGTAAATTTTAATAGTTTGCTTTAAGTAATAATCAGCCACTGTTTGATAAGGAAAATGAACATAAAGATTTAACAATAAAACAATTATAAAAAAAGCTGTATAATAGAAAAATTTTTTCATTGTTTTACTACTTCTAATGTCAAGTCTGCAAGTGTATTATCATCAAATCTTTTATTTATATTGAGTTTTGTAATGCTTATGTTTTCAAATTGATCAAGATATTGTGACACTTTAATAATTTCATTTAAATTTAACTGCTCAATTCTTAAGCTAACACTTTCAATATTATTTTGTGTAGTTTGTGGTTTTAAAGAGCTTATCTTGTCTGATAAGTTCAATGAATTAGTTGTTTCCTGTATGAAGACTAGTAAACTTTTGTTTACTTTTTTTAGATTTTTTGATGATTTTGTTTGCTGAATTAAACCTGCTACCTTAGAATATTTTTCTTTGAGAACCTCTGTTTCTTTTTTTAATTGTTCTGTTTTGTTTTTGTAATATGAGATGTTCAAATTATAAATGATAAAAATTAAGCCAATTATAATAATCAAGATATATATTTTTTCTTTGTTAGCATTCAATTTCATTTACAAATTCACCTTTAGCGTAAATATTACTCTATTATCTTCTAATTTAGTGTTTATTATATTTATATCTTTATTGAAACTCTTATTTAGATTATTTTTTATATTATCTAAAGCTTTAAAGTCATTTGTAGTGCCATCTATAAAAAATGAATTTTCTTTATAAGATAGGCTCTCTATTGTCCCAATTTTTCCAAATGATTTTGTAATTTTGTAAAGGACTGGCAAAATCTTCTGGTTATTGAGTTTACTGTTTTTTTGAGCTTTATAAAGTAATTTACCGTAAGGATCATAATCTCCATACACTCCAGCTTGTTTGTATAGTCCTATAAGTTTGTTATTAATATAATGGTATTTTTCTTTGTATATTTTTAAGTCAAAGTAATATCCAATATTTAGCAATATGAAACAAATAATTGTAGTAACTATTGGGAGTAATAAATCTTTAAAATTTTTAAGGTAAGAGTTTTCTTTGAATATATTTAATGTAACTGATTCTATTTTTATTTCTTCATCTTTAGGTATATTGTTATTTTTTTGTTTATACTCTATTGAATCATCAATTTTGATGATGTATTTATCTGTTTCGATTTCAGCTTTTTCCCCTTGATTTAGACATTCTAGAGCAGGAGTGCTTATTTTTTTTGCTTTATCAAATAATTTCTGAAAATTTTGCTGTAATGTGATGAATTTTTGCAAAGGTATAACTATAATTGATTTGTCAGGTAAATTTAAAATATATAAATTTTCTATCAACTCTTCAGGATATATACTTTTTAAATAGTTTTTGGCTAAAAGTTTTATTTTACTTGTTTTAGGAAATTTTGGTTTTACAACTTCATATATAAAATATGAATCATCTATGACAATAGAGAGATTTTTAATATTGCTTAAATTATCAATATCGATATAGTTGTAATCATTATCTAAAATATTTCCATTTGAATCGATATAAATAATATTTTCAGAAGTAGTCTTCATTTGCCCCTTCGAAAAATAGTAAGACCCCTTTTTTTCTATCAATTAATACATGATAGTAAAATAAGTTGCCAAAGTTATCAATAGTAATTTTAAGATAAAATCGATTTGATTTAACAGTGATATATGGGATTATTTTTTGATAAACATCGTTTGGGATTTCTGCAGCTTTTCTAATTGCTGAAATATCTTTATAAGGTTTTGATTCTCTGTATTTGACTATTGCATCGGCATAATCAGATATTTCTGGTAAAAAGTATTTTATTGTATCAGCAGTTGCAAAATTGATATTTATTTTTTTCTCCCCATAAGAAGCTGTAAAAAATTTTTTTAATATAGCATATGTTTTGTTATCAAAATTCTCAGTGGTATAATTAATTTCATAAAGTGTATCTAAAAAATCATTTTTTACTGACAAAACTCTTCCAAATTTTATTACGGGTTGGTTTTCGTTACCGTAGCTTGTTATTTCTGTGTCGTTATCTACATAATCTTTTATTAGATAGATTATATTTGTATTGAGATTATTTTCTGATGCTATAACATTATAATAGTTAATTATTCTTTCATTTAATATTTTATTGTTTAAAGAAAAAGCATTTAGATCTACTTTTTTATTTAAAGGGGTTATACTGACCTCTATGAAGCCTTCATCAGTGGGATACGAGATACTATTTGCCCAGTCATCTTCTAAGCTGTCGTATTTATTGTCATCCTCTTTGATTATTTCTGCTGCAGCTTTTGCTATTGTATATGCATAAATTTCTGCTTGATATTGATTTTGCATAGTTGTCACTTTTGAGTATATGTCGGTATTTTTTTCACTTATTCCTAATGAAATTGCCAAAGCTGCAGTAACTATAATCAATACAATGAGCAGTACACTCCCTTTTTTATTCATATAGCATATTTCCTGCTGTGATTTCATAATTACGGTTTTTCGTTTTTATAAAAAACTTTAGTATATGTGCTTTATCAAAATTTTCTGTGTAATCATTACCATCAAAGCTAAATACTTTAAAATCTTCAACATTTGGTAATAATACAAATTGTTCTTTATAGCTTATTTTTTCATTTTCTTCTATTCTGTAAAGGTTATTATCATCAAATAAATAAGTTATCTTTACTTTAACACCAGAGTTAAAAAAAAGCGAATTCATTGAGTAAAACGAAATGCTATTAGTTTCAAAACCTTCATTTTTTTCAAATTTTGTATCTGTTAGCGCTGTAATATCGAGATTGATGATTTTTTGGATACCAATTTTTTCTTTTAGTTCCTCTATCTTTTTTGAAGATGAATCTTTTATCTCAACAATAGATGAAACTAGTGAATATACAGTAATAATAACAAAAATAGAGATTGTAAAAGCGACAAGTAATTCTATTAAAGTAAATCCTTTTTTCATTTTTTCACAAAATATCGAATATAAATTTTTGAGTCTTTATTTTCTGCTGTCAAAATATGTTCGTCCACAAATCCATATATTGAGCCTTTTAGTTCATCCTTGAAATTTATTTCGCTGTTTTGTGATTTTTCAAAATAGGTTGTGTTTGGATATTTATCTTTTATTATTATGTATTCATAAGTTTTATTCAATAATGATAATTTGCTCTGTGAAGAATCTAATATATCAATAGAATTATTAGTAAGAGAATAAATACCTATTATGCTTATTGCTGCGATTGATAAAGCTATTAAAACTTCAAGTAGGGTAAAGCCTTTATTTTTTCGAAAATTCACATGTTAACCCTAACGAATTAGATTTAATAATTCCGTCATTTGTTTCTATTTTAAAGCTATCTACAAACCCTTTTGGATACACACCGATGTAAAAATCTAATCCTGGTTGATTTACATCGTTTATTTCTACTGTTTGAAATGACTCAACATCTTTTATTTCATAGCTTTTGTTATCTAAAGAAAGTTTATTTGTCCCTTTTATCCCTTTTATAAAAACGGGCTTTTTGGTTTTTTGAGCATCTAAAAAAGCTTTGTTTATAATGTTATTTATTTCAGCTTCTACTGGACTTAGACCAGAAAATCTTGCAGCAATCTTAGGAGTAATAAACATAAGTGAAAGCCCAAATATTACAATAATTATAAGTAATTCAATAAAGGTAAATGCTCTAATTTTTGAATTTTTATTAATCATAAGTTTAGTGTGTGGTGTGGCACAGTAGTGTCTGCTCAAAACTCCAGATTGCTTCGCTAACGCTCGCAATGACTGCATTTTGATGTAATTGCAAGGCAACAAAAGTTGCTGATACAATCTCATAATTATAATAGTTATCTACATGTTAATTAGTTGAGCAACGTGCTAGTTTAGTTTATTTCGTAGTTTTTTATATCTGCATTTACCCCTTCACCACCTTCTTTACCATCTGCACCTAAAGAAATTATTTCATAATCTCTACCATTATCACCAGGGGAGCGATAGATATACGGATTACCCCAAGGATCAACAGGTATTTTGTTTGTATCTAAGTAGCCACCATTTTTCCAGTTTTTTGGTATCGGTTCTATTTCTGGTTTTTTTATCAGTGCACTTAATCCTTGCTCAGTTGTGGGGTACATTCCGTTGTCTAATTTGTATAGTTTTAATGCTGATTCTATTGTTTTTATATCACTTTTTGCTTTTGTTACTCTTGCCTCATCTGGTCTGTTAATAATTTTTGGTAATAAAACTGTTGCCAAAATACCAAGTATCACAATGACAACCATCAGTTCAATCAGTGAAAAACCTTTGTTATTTTTCATACTGCCTCCCTAAAAATTAATTAAAGGCTATTGCACATTAAGATATGCAATTAAAATAAATTTAAATTTAAATGTTCTTAAGATTGCTTCGGAGTTTTCACTCCTCGCAATGACTTATATTATTGTCATTGCGAGCATTAGCGAAGCAATCTCCATAAATTGCATACCTTTTATTGTGCAAAGCCCTTTAATTTCATATATTTTAAATCAACTTACAATTAAATCAAGTTTTTTGCGAAAGATTCACAAAACTTAGTTATGGTTTATAAAGTTTTGGGGTTGATATTGATTGATATGGTGGTAAAATTTAAAAATGGCTTATGTAATTATTCTTATTACGATATTTTATTTTTTTATACGGTTTTTATTAACAGGAACTTTAAATTTTCATTACAGTGTATTAGAAATATTAAATTATTTACTTTTTTCGCCTATTATTGAAGAGTTATTTTTTAGAGGGTTTTTACAAAAAGAACTGAAAAGAAAGAATTTTTTTTCAAATTTAATTATAAATAATAAATATTTGTTTATTTCAAGTGCCAACATTTTTGTTTCATTATTATTTGGTTTATCACATTTACTTTATAGTAATATTATTCATTCTGTTTTGGTAATAATTCCTTCATTGATTTTAGGTATGATTTATGATAAGTATGAAAATGTCTTGATGTGTATATTATTACATGCTTTTTTTAATTTAAATATATTTATTGGATGATGATGTGGGTAGAAAAAGTATAGTTATTTTGGTTTGTTTGGCTGTCTTAGCTTATTTCATATCTTTTGCTGTAACTAAATATATCAATTATAAATATTCTGACAAAACTGTAGATATAACAATAAAGAATAATGTAAAAAAAAATAGAATCTGAAAAGGTTAATGTAAGCGAAATCTTAGAGTTAAACCCTTTTAATTTAAAAAAAGAAGAAAAGCAGATTACGCAGGTATCAAAAGTAGCTGAAAAAACAACTGAAGTTAATACAGATATTAATTTTGAATTGTTAGGTTATGTTGCAAACAAAGATAAGGTATTGGCATTGATAAAAATAAATTCAAAAACTTATGTGTTAAACAATAAAGAGCCTGTTGATGGTTTTATCGTTGATAAAATTATTGATGATTATTTGGTTATTTTACACAGTGGTAAAAGTTATAAAGTAAAATTAGTAGGTGGAAGTAAAAAAACTGAAAACACTACTGCTGTAAAAACTAAACCAGTGCAAGAAAATAAAGCCTCTAAATCGGATACTTTTAAAATATCCAGGCAAGAAGTGGATAAACAGTTAAAAGATATAAATTCTTTGCTTAGGACAATATTTGTAGCACCTTACTATCGTAATAAAGAATTTTTAGGTTATCGTATTGCAAGAATTAGAAAAAATTCAATTTTGTATAAATTGGGGCTAAGAAACGGTGATGTAATTGTGAGAATTAATGACGAATCGGTGGAAAATCCTCAGAAAATGCTAGAACTGTTAACTAATATTTCAGATGTTACAGCGGTAAAAGTGGATTTAATTAGAAGAGGAGTTAAAAAATCTATTTTTGTTGAGATAGAGTAAGGGGTGTTTGATGAGAGTGAAAAGAGTATTATTTTTAATAGTTTTTACTTTTATTGCTTTGGTTTCATTTGCAGAAAATTTTGATGCAAATTTTAAAAATGTAAGTTTAAAAGACTTTTTGCTTTTTGTTTCAGAATTTACAGGTAAATCCATCGTTTATGATGAATCACAGATAAGGGGTCAGATTACTGTAGATACAAAATCTAAATTAACAAAGGATAATTTGTTAGAAATTATGAATACAGTATTAAATATGAACAATCTTTATGCTCTTGATAAAGGGGCTTATTTACAAATATTAAAGAAAAATGAAGTCCGAGAGATAGATGATAGATTTGTAGATGTGGATAATGTAACAAAAAATGATTTTGTTACTACTGTCCTTTATTTTGATGGGATAGATGTGAGTAAAATAGCTTCCTCATTAGCTAGATTAAAGTCTAAGTATGGAGATGTGCAGGTATTAAAGGGTGCAAATGTAGTTGTTATTAGAGATACTGCAGATAGAATTTTGAAAATAAAAGATATTATAAATAAGATTTCAAAGCTTGCTGGTAGTTATGAGTTAAAAGCTTATTCTATCAAAAACAGTTCAGCATCAAATATAGAAAAGAATATAGATAAATTTTTTAAACAGCTTCAAGCTCAAGCACTTGTTTCATTTAATCCCATTATTATAGCTGATGATTTTACAAATACTCTAATTGTAGCTGCTAAAAAAGATGATATTAACAAAATAGAATACATCATAAATCAGCTTGATGTAAGTAATGATAATAGCGCACTTGCTCCACAGGTTTTTAAACTAAAACATGTTTATGCTACTGATGTGGAAGGGATATTAAATAAATTACTTCTTTCAAATATTGATCCAAAGAAAAAGCAGGTAGTAAAATCTAAAGTTGCTGCTGATAAATCAACAAACTCTATTATTGCTTTAGGGGATAAGGAGCTATATTCCAATATTCAACAGCTATTAGAAAAACTTGATAAACCAAGAAAGCAGGTTTATGTGGAAGCATTAGTTTTAGAAACTTCTATTGAAAAAGGGGCTGATTTTGGAGTGGAATGGCTTGCTGGTGGTGGAAATAAAAATTTTGCTGGAAGTGCTGGGTTTTTAAATAATGGAGCATTAACAAACTTTCAATCTCCAGTCTTAGAAGGAAATTCGCCAAATTTTGCAGCACTACCAGGCGGTTTTACTGCTGCAATTCTCGGTAATGTTATCACTTATGAAGGGGTAAAGTTTCCAACCCTTTCGGCTCTTGTCAACTTTGTAAAAACTGATAGTGCAATCAATATAATTTCTAATCCACAGATTTTGACCCTTGATAATGAAGAAGCTGAAGTATTTGTGGGGGAAAACAGACCTTTTCTAACAAGCACAAAATTTGATGCAAATAACAATCCAGTCCAGTCATACGATTATAGAGATGTGGGTATTAGACTAAAAATAACTCCACATATTTCTGATAATAAAACCCTTACTCTAAAAATTGAGCAAGAAGTTAAAAAAGTGATAGCAAATGCAGGAAGTGATTTAACTGCTCCTATTACTTTGACAAGAAAAACAAAAACGATGGTTGAATTAATTGATGGCTATACTATGGTAATAAGTGGACTCATTGGGGATGATACTTCTGTGAGTAATAGTGAAGTCCCATTCTTATCAAAGATACCTCTACTTGGCTGGTTGTTTAAATCAAGAAATAGAAGCAGGTCTAAAACAAATATGATGGTATTTATCACTGCAAAGATTATTAATACAAGACAGGATATCGATTTGATTACTTCAGAGAAAAAGCAGTTTATGAATGTGATTAAAGAACAAAATAAGAAAAAGTTAGGAATTGAGAGTGAGCCAGATAAAAGATAATATTATAAAATTTTATCTTAAATTTCCAGATAAAGGGGATTTTTTCCCAGAATTAAAGGATGATAATTCTATTACAATACTTTATTCTAATGAGTTAGGTCTTAAAAAAGGGTTGCTTTTGGCTGATAGATTAGGGTTACAGTATGATTTTAAAACTGTTGATAAAAAGGAGATATTAGCAAAGCTAGAAAATATTAGCGAACATTTTAATAATGTAGAAGATTTTGGGCATGATGAAGATAACAGTGAAATAGAGGATATACTTTCTGCAAGTTATCAGGATGCCCCAATTATTAACCTTGTAAATCAATTGATTGTTGATGCTGTAAAAGCTGATGCAAGCGATATACATTTTGAAAATGGTGAAAATGCGTTTTTGGTAAAATATAGGATTGATGGTGTCTTGAGAACTGTAAGGACTTTTAAAAAGGGGATTCATGACCAGGTAATTGCAAGAATAAAAGTTATGTCTATGCTTGATGTGGCTGAAACAAGAAAACCTCAAGATGGAAGAATTAATATAAAAGTTGGAAATCGCGGTGTCGATATGAGGGTTTCTATAATCCCTTCAATTAGAGGTGAAAAAGCAGTTTTAAGGATTTTGGAAAAAACAAAAGGGTTGATAACTTTAGAAAATATTGGGATGCCTGAGCATTATCTTAATAAGTATAGAGAATATATAAATAGACCAAATGGTATCATTTTGGTAACAGGACCTACTGGAAGTGGTAAAACAACAACACTATATGCTTCCCTACTGGAAATAGATAGAGAAGAGAAAAATATTGTGACAATCGAAGACCCAGTTGAATACGATATAGATGGTATTACTCAAGTGCAGGTAAATCCTGTGGTAAATCTTAATTTTGCATCAGCTATAAGATCATTTTTAAGGCAAGATCCAGATGTAATTCTTGTTGGTGAAATTAGGGATGAAGAGACGGCAAAATCAGCTGTGCAGGCTTCATTAACAGGTCATCTTGTATTTTCTACTTTGCATACCAATGACGCACCAACAGCTGTTGCAAGATTAATAGATATGAATGTAGAGCCATTTTTGATATCTTCTTCATTGCTGATTGTGATAGCACAGAGATTATTAAGAAAAGTTTGTGAACATTGCAAAATTGAAGTTGATTTAGATGATAATGTAAAAGAATTGTTTAAAGAGTACGGTATTAGTCTTGAAAGAGCTGTAATAGGCAAAGGGTGTGAATACTGCTTTGGGACAGGATATAAAGGTAGGACAGCTATTTTTGAATTTTTAGAAATAAATGATGAAATTAGAAGGTTGATAAATGCGAAATCTGATTCTGAAGAGATTGCAAAGGTTGCAAAGAAATACGGGTATAAGCGATTAATAGAAGAGGGCGCTAGACTTATTCAAAATCAGATTACCACTGTTGAAGAAGTTTTAGCAGTTACTAAGTTTGAGTAGAAGATGCCAGTTTATAAATATACAGGGTTCAATTCTGAAGGTAAAAAGGTTTATGGCACAGTTGAAGGTAATTCGGTAAACTTTGTAATTTCAAAATTAAAAGAGCAAGGTATTTTTGTAGAATCTATTAAGGATGTAAAATCTAAAGATCGATTTTTGATTTTAGATTATTTTAAAGGGTTTGTTTCTTCTGGTAGAAAGCTGTTGCCAGATGTATTTTTTCAACTTGCAATGCTTTTAAAAAGTGGGATCCCTTTGTCTGAGTCGTTAAAAATTACAGGCAATCAGGTAAATAATAAAAAGGTTAAAAATATTTTATTGGCACTGTCTTCAAAGGTTAGTGAAGGGGTAAAACTTTCGGTAGCAATGCAGGAGTTTAACGATTATTTTTCAGATGTTTTGATTAATCTTGTGAGAACCAGCGAGGAGACTGGGAGGCTTGCAGAAACTTTTGAAAATGTTGCAAGGTATGAAGAGGAAAAAAGAAAAAGTATGGATAAAATCAAGGTTGCAATGATTTATCCAATGATAGTGCTTTCGATAGGGATGGGGGTTGTGGGGTTTTTACTCTCTTATGTTGTACCTAAAATGAAGAATATCTTTTCTGCGGTAAATAGAGAGTTGCCAGCAACTACAAAATTTTTAATTGCTACAGGGAATTTTATTAAAAGTTATGGTGTTTTGGCTATTTCTATTTTAATTATTTTAATAGTTATAATAAGGTTATATTTGAAGAAAAACGAAAAAATTTTAAAAAAAATTGATAAATATTTATTAAGCTTTAACCTGTTTTTAAATATTAATTTGTATAAATTTTCTGAGTCTATGAATTTTTTGCTATCTGAGGGTGTGCCACTTCTTACAGCTGTTAGTTTAAGCACTAATTCTATTTCAAATAAAGAGCTAAAAGAAGTACTTATTTTTGTAGCTGAAGATATAAAATCAGGTAAAAGTTTTTCTGAGAGTCTTAAACGGAGTGGAAGTTTTCCTGAGATGTTTGTTGCTGCAATAAAAACTGGTGAAAAATCGGGCAATTTGGCAAATATATTTTTAAGGTTGTCAGAGTTTTACTTTAAAAAAATTGAAAAAACCTTAAATGTATTTCTATCTATTATTGAGCCATTGTTTATTTTGATTTTAGGTTTGATAGTTGGTTTTATCGTTTTATCAATTATGTCACCTTTATTTGAGCTAAATACCTTTATTAGATAGAGGTTAAATTTTCTATTGCTTCTGTTGGCAGAACTAATTCGCCTAGATCGATCATAGCATTTATTAAAGCAACCTTCTTGAACTTTTTCAAATCTTTTATTTTAATTTCTTCTTCATATATAATTTTGTTTTCTAAATAATATTCCCTTTTGGTACCTTTAAGTAAGTAAGTATTTGGTGTAAACCATTTTTTACCATCATAAAAAGCAACATTTGTAAAAGTTGTATCTGTTATATACCCTTTTTGACAAATAATTACTTCAGTATTTTGACCAATATTATTTTTTAAGACTTCAAACTGTGTACGATCGACAAATTTATATTTGTATTCTATTTTTTCATCATTAATTAGGATTAATTTATTAATATTAGGTAATTTATATTTTATGAATTCTATTTTATGGATCTGTTTGTCATAAAGAACCCTGACTTTATAAATGCCTGCAGTAGGTGGTGAATTTTGATAAATTATATCTTCTAATCGAATGTATTCAGATATATTAAATAATTCTTTCCTAGTATTATAAAATCTAATATTGTGAAATTGAATATTTTGTAAAATACCTTCTTTAAGTTTTATAGTTTCTACTAATTGAAACATATACCTTTTCAATCAGTTCATTATATTCATTAATTGGGTTTGAATATACTGTTATTCCACCACCACTTTTATAATATAAATCATCTTGTGTCTTTTCTATATACCTTATGTTTACACATGTATCTAATATTTTACCATCAAACAATCCACTAATTCCTGTATAAAAGAATCTTTCGTATTTTTCAACTGATTTAATTATCTCAACTGTTTTTTTCTTAGGAGCTCCAGTTACTGAGCCAGCAGGTAGTAAACGGATTATTAGTTCTGCTATATTTTTCTGATATGAGCTTTTTATATTACCAACAATTTCTGTGCTTGTTTGATAAATTTTTTTGTTATTTAAATTTATCTCAGAAAAATATCTAAAATTTGTAACAGTTACCTTTTTAGATACCATGTTTAAATCGTTTCTTAATAAGTCAACAACAGTTATGTGTTCGGCTAATTCTTTTTCATCGTTTAATAAGACCTCTTTTGCGTTTGGTATATTAGAATCAATAGTCCCTTTCATAGGATGCGTTTTTATAATATTATCTTCAATCGTTATAAAAGTTTCTGGTGAAAAGAATGTGAATATGTTGTAAAAGTAAAGTTTGTATTTGGAGTTTGATAAAAGATAAATTTCTTTAAGTGATAAGTTTGTCTCAATTTTTGTTGGAGCTGTAAGATTCAATAAATAACTATCACCCTGTTTTAAGTGAGATTGGACGGTTTCAAATTTTTTTAAATAGGTTTGATAATCTATAGGGAATTTTTTTAGATATAAGTTTTTATCTGTTTTAAACATAGAGGAATGGTTTGTTATACCATTGAAGTTAAATAAAACATTATCGTTAGTAATTAAGTTTTGTAGTTTTTCTATGTAAAAGTGTTTTATATCAAAATCTATAGTAAAGATAAAAGGTATAGACTTATTATAATAGTTATTAAAATTAGTCAAAAATTCATTTATTGATAAAAAGTTATAGCTTTTTGGTTCTATTAATATTGGATTTTTCATCTTTTTTCGCAAATGATGTATAATATATTGTAAGTTACAGGGATTTTAGAATCTTCTGTTTTATATAATTCTTCATATAATCTGCAAAAGTTTAAAAAGGATTGTTTGCCTGCAATAGCTTTTTTTTCAGTGTATCTCGCACCTGTCTTTTTATGAGTTTTTAAAAAATCAATTACAGAGTTATAAAATAAAACATACTTTTTTTCATAAAAATTAATATAAATATCTTTTCTATTGAAAATGTTTTTATAAAATTCTGCATTTTTAAGCGAATAAATTGAACCAAACTTTGTAATTTTGCTTACCTCTTTCATCTCATTGAAAGTGCCATCTAAAAATATGGAAAAATAGCATTTTGCCCCTTTTTTCAAATTGTTTAGTAAATCATTAATTGTTTTTTCTGGATATTCCAACCATTGAAGAGTTGATGAACTTGCAATGATATCAAAATGTTCTATTTTTAAAGGCAGATTGTCAATATCTCCGTTTATCAGATGAAAATCTTTAAATTTGTTTTTGCTGGAAATTAACATTTTATAGGCTAAATCTAATCCAAAATAGCTTCTTGCATTTATTTTTTCTAATAAAAAAGTCGTGAAAACACCGCTACCAATTCCAAGCTCAAGCAAGTTATCACATTTTGTAGGCGTAATAAAATCGCTTAATTCTTGGGCAACGATTTTTTGTATATCAGCATTGCTGTCATAGGTTTTGTATGAGTCATCAAAGTATCTTTTTATTTGAAGTTTCATAAATTATCTCACTTAAAATTTCCTCAGGTATATAATGTCCATAATTTTTTAATTCAATATAATTTTTTAATTTTTTAAAAATGTCATCAATTTTTACAATTTTATCTTTTTCCCCATAAATTATTATAACCTTGTCGTCTAATATATCTGGGTTAAATGAGTTTATTTTAGAATTTTTTAAGAAAGCTAACCCTTTTAATAATGAATCTTCATTATAATTTTCGATTTCTATAGTTTTTACACCTGCTTTATTCAGAAAATTTTTTATAACTTTAGTTGGGTCTTTTTTAAAAGCTTCAATCATAATCTCTAATACTTTCAACTTTTTATCTACTAAAAAATATAGAAAAGGAGCTATTAGGTAAATTTTTTCAAAATTATCTTTTATATTTTCTAAATTTTTTAGGATTATATGGGCACCTGTTGACCAGCCTATTAAGATTTTTGCTTTTGATGAAATCAGTTCTTGTTCAATTTGTTGTAAATTATCTTCAAGTAAAAAAGGTGTAAGATATGTATATTTATTTGATAATTCTGGATAATTCGTTTTAAATCCTGCCCAACCAGATATGAAAATCAAATCCTCTCTTTTAATTTTCTAAACCCCTCTATAATTAACTCAAGTTCATCATCTGTTATATCAGCTCTGAGAGAAAGTCTTAGTCTATCTGTGCCAATAGGAACAGTAGGTGGTCTAATAGCTGCTACATATAAGCCACTTTCAATTAACAAATCTTTTGCTATTTGTAGTTTTTCTCTGTTACCAATTATGATTGGAATGATTTGGGTTGAGCTGTTTAAAGTGTTAAATCCTATTTCATTTAATTGTTTTTTAAGTTTTTTTGAAATTTCTATTAATCTTTCACCTAACTGATTGTTTTCTTTAACAAATTTTAAAGCAGCTAAATTTGCTCCTATAACAGCTGGTGGTAAACTTGTTGAAAAGATAAACCCTCTTGCTTTGTTAACCAAAAAATCTTTGATAGTTTTATTACAGCAAACATACGCACCAAAAGAACCCAAACCCTTGCTAAATGTTCCCATATTGATATCTATTTCTTTTTCTAACCCCAATTCATGAGCTAAGCCTCTTCCTTTGCCAAAGATTCCAGTTGCATGGGCTTCATCAATCATTATCAAAGCGTTGTAATCTTTTGCAAGTTTTACTATTTTTTCTAAATCAGCTTTATCTCCATCCATGCTAAAGACAGTGTCTGTGATTATCAATTTTTTTACATCTTTCTTATATCTTTTTAAAATGGTTTCAAGATGTTCATAATCTAAATGTCTAAAACGCTCATTTTTTGCTTTTGAAAGAAGAGTTCCATCTATAATGCTTGCGTGATTTAGTTTGTCAGAGAATATTACCCAATTTTTATCACATATAGCAGAGATAATAGACAGATTTGCAACATAACCTGTGTTAAATATCAAAGCAGCTTCATAACCTTTAAATTTTGCAACTTCTAATTCTAACTCATTGTAAAGCGAAAAATTACCAGTAACTATTCGTGAGGCTGATGAAGAACAGCCATATTTTTTGATAGCATTAATCGCACCTTCTTTTATCTCTTTTTTATTTGAAAGGCCTAAATAGTTGTTTGATGCAAGATTAAGTAATTTTTTATTATTTATTTCAATATATTTTGAATCCCCTCTGTCAAAAAGTGGAATTTCCCGATAAAGCTTTTCATCTTTTAATTTTTCTAAATGATTTTTAAAATATTCTTTATAATTCATATAAGCTTAAGATTGTTTGCATTTATATCTTCTATGTCAGATTCTATATCAAATCCTGACACTGTTAAATAATCACCGACCATAATACCAAAAAGACCACTGTTTAAAAGCTTTTGTTTCGTTGTTTTGCTAAAAACTACATTCCTACCACCACAAACTCTAATTTGTTTATCTGGTAAGATAAATCTATAAATTGCTATAATTTTTAAAGCTTCATCTTCAGATAAAATAGGGATGTTTTCGTAAGGTGTTCCAGGGATAGGGTTTAAAAAGTTAATTGGTACAGAGTCCACATCTAATTCTTTCAAAGTGAGTGCAAGTTCAACCCTATGCTCCCAGCTTTCACCAATTCCAAAAATCCCACCGCAACAGACAAAAAAGCCTAACTCTACTGCATCTTTGACACATTTAACATCCTCTTCATAATCATGAGTGGTGCAGACATTATTAAAATAGCTTCTTGATGTCTCCAGATTGTGATGAAAACCAGATAATCCAGCTTCTTTTAACCTTAATAAAGTTTTTCTATCTAAAATTCCAACAGAAATATCTGGAACTAAGCCTATTTTTTTAATTATCTTTACACCTTCAATGAGCTTTTCTATATCTTGTTGTTCAAGCGTTTTTCCACTAGTAACTATAGAGAATCTTCTGATACCATATTTTTTATACTCTGTTGCTCTTTGCTCAATCTTTTTTAAATCGATAAAATCATAAACTGGTGCGTTTGTGTTATAATGGCTTGATTGAGCACAAAATTTGCAATCTTCGCTGCAAAGACCACTTTTTGCATTAATTATAGAGCAAAACTGAAATTTATTCCCAAAAAAGTGTTCTTTTATCTGTTTTGAGTATTTGGTAAGGGTATTTATATCGTCAAAATTTATTAGATAGTCAATTTCGAAATCTTTTAATGATTCTTTGTTTATTGCTTTTTTATGAATGTTATCAATCATAAAAAATCTCCCTTGTGTTTTACTTTTGTTGAATTTTAAAACAAAGTATGATATTTTTCAATCAATTTTTTGAGGAGGTATAAAGTGAAAAATTACCAAATCTGGCATCCATGCACTCAGATGAAAGATCATGAAAAATACCCTCTAATAAAAATAGTAAAAGGCAAAGGTGTTTATCTATATGATGATAAAGGGAACAGTTATATTGATGCTATTTCTTCGTGGTGGGTGAATATATTGGGACATTCCAATGAAAGATTAAATAATGTTTTAAAAGAGCAGGTAGAAAAGTTAGAACATGTAATTTTTGCAAATTTTGTTCATGATCCAGCCTTAAAATTATCTGAAAAGCTTTTAAAAATTGTTCCAAAAGGGTTAACAAAAATATTTTTTGCTGACAACGGTTCTTCAGCTATCGAAGTAGCCATGAAAATGAGTTTTGCATACTTTAAAAACAATGGAGTGATTAAACCAAAATTTATTTATCTTGATTCTGGATATCATGGAGAAACACTTGGTGCCCTTTCTGTCTGTGGAGAAGAGCTTTATGCAGAAATGTATAAAGAGATAATGATAGAAAATATTAGAGTAAAAGGGCCTGATTGTTATAGATGTCCATTTGAAAAAAATAGAGAAGAATGTAATGCAGAATGTTTTATATACATGGAAGAAACTATAGAAAAAAATAAAGATGTAGTTTCAGCAGTATTAATAGAGCCGATTGTTCAGTGTGCTGGGGGTTTTAAAATATATCCAGAAATCTATTTAAAAAAATTAAGAGATATTACAAAAGAGAATAATATTCATTTGATTGCTGATGAAATTGCTGTTGGTTTTGGCAGGACTGGGAAAATGTTTGCATGCGAACATGCAGGGATTACTCCAGATTTTATGACACTTTCAAAAGGTATTACAGGTGGATATATCCCTTTGTCAGTTGTATTGACAACTGATGAGGTATATGACGCTTTTTATTCAGATTATTGTGATTTAAAAGCTTTTTTGCATTCTCATAGCTATACAGGAAATCCTCTTGCATGCTCTTTGGCGGTAGAAGTTTTAAACATATTTGAAGAGGAAAATTTACTGGAAAAGAATAAAGAAAAGTATGAATACCTTTATCAAAAGGTTTTAGAGTATTTTAGTGGGTATAAATATTGTGGCGAAGTTAGAAGTAAAGGGTTTATTACAGCTGTTGAGCTGGTAGAGGATAGAAAAAGTAAAAAAAGTTTTGATTGGAAAAAGAGGGTAGGTTTTCAGATATATAGAAATAGTATTACAAAAGGAGCTCTTTTAAGAAATCTTGGTGATATAATTTATTTTATGCCACCTTATGTTATAAGCTTTGATGAAATAGATAAACTTGTTCAAATTGCGTATGAATCTACTATAGAGGTGCTTGGTGAGTAAGAAGGTTTTAATTCTTGGTACAAATACTGAGGTGGGTAAAACTTATTTTTCAGCAGAGTATTGTAAGTATTTAATTTCAAAAGGGGGAAAAGTTGTTTATTTAAAAATAGTGCAGACAGGATACCCAAAGGATGATGATGCAAAATTTGTATCAAATTATGCAAAAATAGATGAAAAATATTGTTTTTCTATTGTAAAAGCAGAGCCTCCTGTGGCTCCTGCATCGGTATTTGAAAAGTTCCCTTTGATAAAAGTAAAAGATACGGTTAAAAAATTTGAAGATTCTGATATTATGATTTTAGAGACAGCTGGGGGGATTTGTTCCCCTCTTGATAAGAGCTTATTAAATTATCATCTTATCAATGAGTTAAATGTGGATGAGGTAATATTAGTAGTGCCTTATAGACTTGGCTGTATAAGTGATGCACTTGTAGCTGATTATTTGTTAAAAAATGAGGGGGTTGATTATAAAATTGCTTTCAATGAGTATTTTAAGCAATCTGAAATGCAAAAAAACTTTGAAATGATAAATCATTTTACAGGTGATAAAATAAAAATAGTATTCGGCCAGAATAAATTGTTGTTTATTTAGTATGTTTTATTATTTTAGAATAAATTTGTTATCAATAAGAGGTTATTATTAATTCTAAAATATCTGTTTTTAAGTTGACAAATATTAGGCTCTTTATACTTTTAAGAGTTCTTTATAATGCAAGATTTTATTATCCAGTTTTTACTGTATTATTTTTAGATTATGGGTTAACTGTTGAGCAATTTGCTATTTTAAATGTTGTTTGGGCGCTAACAATTGTGTTGGCCGAGGTTCCCAGCGGTGCCTTGGCTGATATATTTGGTAGAAAAAGATTACTGGTAAGTACATGTCTTATCATGATTATAGAATTATCTTTAATTGCTTTTGTTCCAGTAGGAAATATGAAACTCGTTTTTTTTGTTTTTCTTATTAATAGAATATTAAGTGGATTGGCTGAGGCAATGGCAAGTGGAGCTGATGAAGCGATTGCTTATGATACTCTGGTTTTAAATAAAATGACTGATGAATGGGGTAAGGTTTTAGAAGTTCAGATGAAATTGCAATCAATAGCTTTTATAATTGCTATGACACTTGGCTCTTTAGTATATGATCCTAATATAATTAATAAAGTCTTTAATTTTATTGGAATGGACTATACTTTTACGCAAAAGCAGACGATGAGATTTCCTATATATTTAACATTAATTTCTTCTATCATTGCTTTTATTTCAGTTTTGAAAATGGAAGAGCCAGGTATTAATAAAAGTTATTTGGATGATATTAAAGGTTTTTTTAATACTTCTGTTATCACATTAAAGCACACTTTAGCTACTGGTAAATGGATATTAAAAACCCCTTTTGTTTTATCAATTATCATGATGGGTATGTTGTTTGATCACTCGATAAGGATGGTTGTTACATTAACTAGTCAGTATTATAGATTAATCAAAATTCCAGATGCTATTTTTGGTCTAATTAGTTCTGCTATTTATATAATTGGTTTATTCATTCCAAAATTATCAAGGGTTATGACAGAAAGATATACTGTAATGAAAAATATTTTGTTTTTAGCAATTTTAACCATCATTGGATTTTATGGGATATCTTTATTTATACCAATTTTTGGTATAATACCTATGATAATACTTTTTGCTGCATTTATGATAAACGGTTTTTTCCTAAGTAACTACCTAAATGAAGAAACTCCATCAGATATTAGAGCTACAGTCCTTAGCTTCAAAGGTTTAACTTATAATTTAGCTTATGGACTTATCGGTATTTTATATTCGTTTTTTTATGGAGTTTATAAAGAGAGAATAATTATTGTAAAACCAGAGATTTCACTTCAATCAGCAGAAAATATAACTTTTATTGCTTCAATAGGCTGGTTTAAATGGTATTTTATATTTTTGTTTATAATAATCTTTATATCTACTTATAGTGTCTTCAAAAATTATAAATCATAAATTGTTTAATTCTTTGATTATCTCTTCTATTTCTTGGTCGTTAAACCCTTTATCTTTGCATACTTCGTAAATTGTGCCCCAGATTGGCTCACCACACTTTATACATATAATCCCTTTTTTAGACATATATTCCACTGATTTTGGCTTTTTGTTAACTAGTTCTTCAATAGTTGTATCTTTAGTTATCACCTAAAAACCTCCTTATAAAGGATAGTAGTGTAGGGTGTCCAGTAGGATATTTAACTGCTCTATCAATTAGAAAACTGTAAATTTTTGAGGTTTGATTGATGGATGTGTATTTTGATAAGTTGAGTAAATTTATCCCCATCAAACCAGCTGGTGAATACATTGCATCGTCGAAAGTATCTAAAATCGATTTGTTTTTATCTAGATAAATGTAATTATCATCTGTAAATTTTTCTAAAGCTTTTTTTGTAATGGCATCAGCATAATATAAAAAGTCTTTTTCTTTTGTCATTTCATATAATTTTAATAATGCATTTATTGAGTAAGAATAATCCTCTAATGTCTCATGTTTGAATATTTCATCACCATAATTTATCCTATATATGTGTTCTTTTGAAAGTAAAAATGTTTTTATTTTATTAAAAAGATTGATTGCGTGGTTAAAATAGTACTCTTCACCAGTAACTTCTGCAAAGGTTAGTAATGCATTTACAAATAGCATATTCCAGCTGCAGATAACTTTGTTGTCTTTTTCTGGTTCTATTTTTTTATTTTGAAGCGAAATCTTATCGAAATAGATTTCAAGTTTTTTGTATGTTTCATAATCTGTTTTATCGTTTAAGTATATAAAACCGTTTTTAGATACTATATATTTTTTTAAATCTTGAGGGATTATATTTATTAAACTTTCATCCAAATGATAAAAGTAACCTTCTACCATATGATTATTTTCATCTAAAGAGTCAGCGTCCATTGAAGATATAAGTCCATATTCTGTATTAAAAGTTTCAAGTATAAAATCTATTGTTTTTCTTGATATATGGTAAAAGAGAGGATCTTTTACTTTGTCATAAAGTTTTATTAAAAAGATTGTATTTAGGGCGTTATCATAAAGCATTTTTTCAAAATGTGGATAACTCCAGTTTTCATCTACACAATATCTAAAAAATCCACCATTGATATGGTCATAAAGGCCTGAAAGAGATATTTTTCTGGCTGTTTTTATTAAAAAATCTGCAAATTCATCAAAATGAAAATCTAATAAAAAGTTTAGATAGGGGATGTTTGGAAATTTGTTTCTCCCTTTTAGTCCACCATTTTCAAAATCTAACAAATCTGAAATGTTTTTTATAAAAGAATTTAAATCCAAATTTCTAATATCAATTTTGTCTATTTTATAAAACTGTGCAATTGCACCTTTATATTTTGAAACCGATTCCTCAATTTGATTATAATTTTCTGTATAAATTTTGTGGATTTGATTTAAAATATTCATAAATGATGGCAA
Organism: Deferribacter thermophilus; assembly: GCF_049472675.1. Lineage (NCBI taxonomy): Bacteria > Pseudomonadati > Deferribacterota > Deferribacteres > Deferribacterales > Deferribacteraceae > Deferribacter > Deferribacter thermophilus. Next base: position 3,327 of record NZ_JAPNXM010000013.1, on the reverse strand, counting down.
ACCGTATTTTTCTTCTTTTGGAAAGTATGTTCCAGCATAAAAAGGGTCACCTACAGGTGTTGTAAATACTGATAAAGGCCATCCTCCTTGTTGTTTTATAAGTTGTATATAAAATTGGTATTTTTTATCAATTTCTGGATATTCCTCTTTGTCAATTTTTATAGGGATAAAATGGTTATTTAGAAAATTTGCTGTTTCTTCATCTTCAAAAGATTCGTGAGCCATTACATGACACCAATGACATGAGGAATACCCTATGCTTATAAAAAGAGGTTTATTAACTTCTTTAGCAAGTTTCAATGTTTCATCTGACCATACTTGCCAAGCTACAGGATTATTTTTGTGCTGTTGCAAATATCTACTTTTACTTTTGTTTAATGAGTTGTTAATTTTCATTGATTATCCTGCCATGAAAAGATTTTATAAAATTTTTTAAAAAGTCTAAGCCATTGTTACTTTTAATCGCAATCCATATATTCCATTTATAATAGTTGTAAAAATAATTATCCATATCCATTCCATAGGTTTGATATACTTTTAGATTATCAATTTTTAAAGGTTTTGGTGTGGAGTAAATTTTACTTTTTGGCAGTTTATCTATCATTGTTGTTATTTGATTTTTAGCATCATCAGCCGTATAAGATTTTGAAAGCCATATATAAGCTACTTCATTTTTAGCAGATTGGTATTTAAGGGTGTATGCCTCTTTTATATTAATATGTTTTCTATGAAGCATGTATATTTCATTTTTGGCTTCATCACCTGATGTTGATGTTATTAATACAAAATTTCCAACTTTATTTGGTATTACATAAGAAAAAGTTATAGAAGATAGTATTAAAAAGGTAAATATGATATGAAAAATTAATTTATAAAGTCGCATTAGCTTATCTCCTTAATTTTATCAAACTGCAATGTGGAGAAGTCATGCCCTTTTGGTTTATTTTTTGGATAACCAATACCAATTATACATTCTACCAAATAATAATCGGGTAAACCGAAAAGATTTCTTACATACTCTTCTGCACTGATGTTGTCGTTGTGCTCCCTTAATCTAATTTGTGCCCAGCAACTACCTAATCCTAAAGATTCTGCAACATACTGCAGAGTAATTGCTGCTATGGAGCAATCTTCTATACATACATCAGATTTCCTTGTATCAGCTATTACCACTACACCTAATTTGGCATTTTTTAAAAAAGCTGAGCCATGTTTTTTTGCTTTTGATAATTTTTCTAATAATTCTTTATCAGTTACAAATATAAATTCCCATGGGTTAATCCCTCTTGAAGAGGGTGATCTTAAAACTGCCTCTTTTAAAATATCAATTTTTTCTTTTTCAACTTCTTTGTCTAAAAATTGTCTAACACTTCTTCTTTCTCTTAAAATCTCTATCATAATACCCCCTTTTTGGTTCATTATATTTATAGATTATTTTTAACATATTTTTCTAATTAATTTTTTTAAGTTATATTATCAGTTTTTGATGTCAACAGTAAAATTGTTTGATACAAATTAATTTGTGTGGTAAAATATAATATGAGTAGTAAAAAAATTGTTTTAGTTTTTTTTATCTTCTTTGCCATTTTTGTGGATGTTGGTTTTACCAAAGACAAGGTATTAACAGTTGGGGTATGGAACAATCCAAATCTATCAATAGTAAAAGATGGTGAGATATCAGGTTTTGTAGTTGATATTTTTAAGTATATAGCAGAAAAACATAATATTAAATATAAGTTTGTTGCAGGCAAATGGTCTGATATTTATAGTGATTTAGTAAATGGCAGGATAAAAGCATTAATCCCTATTGGTTATTCAAACTCAAGATTAGATTTTATGAAATTTACTGACTACAATTATCCTGTTTTTATGAATTGGGGAATAATTATTTCAAAATCTAAGAATATCAGAACAATAACAGATTTAAAGGACAAAAGAATAGCTTTTGTTAAAAATGATATTTTTTATACTGGCACTTTTGGTATGGCAACTTATCTAAAGCTTTACAACATTGATTATAAACCTGTTAGCGTGTCAAGTTATGAAGAAGTCTTAAATTTAGTAAAAAGTGATGATGTGGATGTAGGGCTTATTGCTAGAAATTTTTATAATTATATAAATGATAGAAGTATTTATGAAACATTTTTAGCGTTTCAACCAGTTAGAATAGTTTTTGCTTTTAATAAAAACATAGATGATCGGATTTTAAGTGTTTTTAATAGAGAATTAGCAAATCTCATTTCTGATAAAAATTCTTTTTATTATGAAAAATACAATGATTATTTTGGAACATATTATAAGCATAAAAAAATTTTAACTTATTTGTATATAACAATTGTAATTATTACAATTTTACTATTGTTTATTCTGCTATTAAGGTATATTATCAAAATAAAGACTAAAAGACTAATAGAATCTAATAATCGATTAAATACAATTCTTTCTGCTACTCCAGACTTGATATTGATAATAGCTGAAGATGGCGAATATCTGGAAGTGTTAACAAGTAATGAAGAGTTATTAGCTGATTTTAGAGATAATTTGTTGGGTAGAAAAGTAAAGGATGTAATACAAAACAGTATAGCTGAAAAAATAATGGATGTGATCCAAAAAGCATTGGATACAAACGATATACAGATATTCAGGTATGAGTTGGATGTTATTGGGGGTAAGAGGTTTTTTGAAGGCAGAGTAAAGCCGATAGATTTGGGTTATGGTAAAAAGACAGTGCTGTGGTATGCGATGGATATAACCGAATCTGTTCAGGCTATGCGGGAGCTAAAAATGGAAAGAGAAAAATTAAATTCAATATTAAAGTCAATTTCTGAGGGGGTAATAGTTATAAATAAAAATCAAGAGATTATTTATGCAAATAAAAGTGCATACGAAATATTGGAAACAGATAATTGCATTGGCAAAAATTTTAATGATGTGGTCAGATTATTTAAAGATGGGGAAAGGGTTTTTCTCCCTTTTGAAGATATATTTAAAAAAGGGGTCTCTTTTGATATAGATAAAGATTATAAAGTAAAGACATTTAGCGATACAGAAAAGTTTATCAGTGATAGCTTGACCCCTTATTTTGATTCTGAGAGTAAAATAGAAGGAGCTGTATTTGTTTTTTCTGATGTTACAGACAAAGTATTATATGAAAGAGAAGTATTAAAATCTGACAAAATTGAAACACTTGGTAGATTTGCAGCTGGACTGGCTCACGACTTTAATAACTATTTATCAATTATAAAAAATTATAAGGGTGTTGCACAGTAAAATTTATATAACATATTGATATTTAATCTATTTTCTGCTAAATTATGCTTAATTTTT
>NZ_JAPNXM010000012.1:0-64530 GCF_049472675.1 Deferribacter thermophilus | reverse complement strand
CTTGTTCTTTATCCTTCCCTGGTTTTCTATATCACTCTTTTCTAACTTTGTTAACATAATTTGAAACATACAATGACCCAAAAATGCCGTCTTTGCGAGCGTTAGCGAAGCAATCTGAGGTTCTAAGCTATTACTATTGTGCAACACCATCGATTATATAGAAGGGGGAAGTATGAAGAAGTTTGTTAGATTGTTATTCATTTTATCTATTTTGTTTTTATCGCTTGGGAAGTTGTTTGCTGTTGATTTGCAAAATATACCACCAGAGCTTTTAGAAAAGGCAAAACAAAACCCTGAACTCGTTCAACAATATTTAAATAATAAAAGTAATATTTCAACAAATCTTCTTTAGCTGATAGAAATAAAAATATAAAATCAAATGATTATATTCAAAGTGGTAAGAGAACAATGTATAAGCGATTTTATGATAATGATACTTATCAAGCATATTATTATGACAATGAAACTGTTGAAACAAATCCTTTTAAGATATTAGAAAAAGAAAAAATTAATTTTAATAATTTCAAGTTACAAGTAGGGGATTCTATTTTATTGGAATATTATAAAAATAATGAATTGATAGACAATCGTACTATTTTAATAAATTCACAAATAATGTACCTTCCTTATGTTGGTGAAGTTGATATACAAGAATTAAAGAACTTATCAGAGTTTTATAATAAGTTAAATGAAACTCTGAATAACCAAGGTATGAGTATTATCATAAAAGATATTAAACCTGGTATAATCTCTGTTGGAGTTTTTGGAGATGTTTTGTATCCAAGGTTTTATAATGTCGAGAGGACTAAAACAATTTTTGATGTTATTGGTTTATCGGGTGGTGCAAAGGATCTCAAAAAGATAAATACTATTTATATTTATAGGGATAACTCTATTTATGAAAAAATAAATTATAACAGCTTATTAAACGGAGATTTTAAGACAAATGTTTTAAAAGATGGTGATATAATAATTGTACAAAATAAAATAGAAAAAGAGACAGAAAAAGTCGATAAAACAAAAGATTTTGATTTGACATTTGACAATTTAACTGTTTTTGGTGCCGAAATCTTTAACTTTGATTATACAAGTCAAATACCTGATCAAAATGTGAATGTGGATGATAATTATATAGTTGGTGCTGGTGATACTCTAAATGTGTATTTATGGGGAAGAATCACTAAGACTTATAGTGTCCCTGTCGAAAATGATGGGACAGTTTTTATCAATGAAATTGGGAAAGTACAGGTAGCAGGGAAAAAACTCAAAGAGGTAAAAGAGATTTTAAAGGGGTATCTTGATTCTATTGAAGGTGTAAAAAGTGATGTCTCCATTGGAGCTTTAAAAACAATAAGGGTACTGGTAATTGGTGAAGTAAATAATCCAGGTTTTCAAACTATAAGTAATTTATCCACAGTGACTACAGCGATAGCTAAGGCAGGGGGGATTACAGACATTGCAGATATTAGAGATGTTATTGTGAAAAGAGGGGGGGAGGTCGTAGCTACTATTGATTATTATGATTTTATTCTCAAGGGTGATACAAGCAAAGATATTTATTTACAGCCAAATGATGTATTATTTATCCCAAGATCAAAAAATATGGTTTATCTTGCTGGTAGTGTAAAAAAGCCCGCTATATACACACTGAAAAAGGGGGAGCCTTTATCTAAACTAATAAAATTTGCTGGTGGGCTTACACCTGATGGTTATTCTAAAAGGATACATATAAAAAGACTTTACAATGATAAGCCATCTGAGGTCTTTGATATCTCTATAGATGAGGCAAACAAATTTTATTTGAAAGATGGGGATAAAGTTTTTGTTGCAAGTATTACAAAACCTAGCGAAGATTCTGTATTTTTATATGGTGAGGTTTATTTTCCTGGGCGTTATTCTGTTAAAAACAATAAAAGGTTACTTGATTTAATTAAAGATAAGTCAAACCTTAAATCTGAAGCATCTCTTGAATATGGATATATTAAAAGATTAAATCCTGAAACGAAAGAATATTATATAATCCCATTTAATCTTGAAGAAGCGTTTAATAACCCACAAGGAAGTCAAAATATAGCATTAAAGCCTCTTGATGAAGTTTATGTGGTCAATCGATTTGATATTAGGCCAAAAAATGTCGTGGAGATTAAAGGGGAGGTCCAAAATCCTGGTAGATACGAAGTTGAGGATAAAATTACCCTTTATGATGCCATTAACAAAGCTGGTGGGCTTACAACTGATGCATCAAAGGAATATATTGAAATTATAAGAAAAGGTGAAGGTAGATTTTTCACAAGGTTTGTTGGCTATAAAGATAGTAAATCTTTCTATTTACAAATTGATGATAAAGTTATTGTACATTCCATTTGGGAAAAGAATCTTAAAAAATATGTAAAAATAGATGGCGAAGTGCAAAATCCAGGAACTTATTTACTTACAGATAATATGACGATAAATGATCTTATCCTAAAAGCTGGTGGGCTTACAAAAGATGCTTATCTTGATTTATTTCATATCTATAGATTAAATGAGACAGATTTTAGCTATAGATTGTTAACCTTGAATTTGAAAACAGATTTAAGTTTTAAATTAAATGACAGAGATGAGGTAGTAATCCACAATTTTAGGGAATTTCACCCTGTGCAAACTGTTCAAATCATTGGAGAGGTAAATAAGCCAGGTGTGTATAATTATGCAGAAAATATGACACTTTATGATTTGGTAATAGCTGCAGGTAATGTGAAAGATAGTGCTTATCTTGATAGAGTAGAAATAGTGAGGATGACTGTTAATAAAGGTAAAACGGAGTATAATGTTTTGGATGTAAATCTAAATGATATTTTGAAAGGTGTAAAAACAGTTTATCTAAAACCTTATGATGTGGTAAAGGTAAGAAAGATATCTGACTTTAAAAGAGAAGATAAGGTAGTGATAAGTGGTGAAGTTTATTTCCCTGGTGAATTTGTCATAACAAAAGGGGAAAAACTTGCAGATGTTATATTGAGAGCTGGTGGTATAACTGAATATGGATATATAAAAAACATTATATTTAGAAGAAAATCTGTTAAAGAAATCCAGAAAAAAAGATTAAAAGAGCTTAGAGATAGATTGCAGGCAACACTCCTTACAGCATCAAGTCAAGAGATTGCATCATCATTGAGTCCAGAAGATATTGCTGCTCAAAAACAGCTTCAAACAAATTTACAACAAATAATAAAAAATTTAGACTCAGTAGAGCCAGAAGGAAGGGTTGTCATAAAGGTTAACAGTTTTGAGGAGCTTGTAAAAAGTCAATACAATTTTGAATTGGAAGATGGTGATGAAATAATAATCCCTAAAAGACCAAGTACTGTAAATGTTGTAGGTGAGGTATATAACCCTACTAGTTTTGCTTTTACTGATAAAGAACCTACAGTAGAGTACTATATAAATGCTTGTGGTGGTTTGACTGAGCTAGCCAGTGAAGATGATATTTTTGTGGTCAAAGGGGATGGTAGCGTTATTTCAAACAGGTTTATTAAGAAAAATTTCTGGTGGAAAGATATTTACGATGTGAAATTAGAGCCTGGTGATACAGTGGTTGTACCGAGAAAACTTGTTTTTCCAAATTATATGCGTGATATAAAAGATATTACTCAAATACTGTATCAGATAGCTACAACGGTAGCTGTGACAAAAGCGCTATTTTAATTAATTTAATTGGAGTAGGGTATGCAGGAGCAGATGGATAAAAATATAAAATATCAGCCTGATTATTTTGTGGAAGAAGATGAAATAGATTTAATAGAGCTATTTGCAGTTATTTGGCGAAGAAAAATCATGATTGGAGCAATAGTTTTAATTGCTTCTATTTTATCTGTAATTATTACAATAAATATGGATAATATTTATGAATCAAAAGCTGTGTTAAAGCCTACAGCAAGTGACAGCTCGAAACTTTCATCTTTGATGGGTAGTCTTGGTGGACTTGCAAGCCTTGCTGGGATATCAGTTGGTGGTGAAAGTGAAAATATATATAATGCAATGCAAAACTTGCTAAATAATCAGGAATTTATAGCAAATATTATTAAAAAATATCATTTTGAGAAAAAAATATTTGAGGATGACTATGATGAATTAATAAATGATGAAGAATTTAAGCAGAATTATAAATATTTTGTATATAAAAAAGTTAGTGATATGATTTCTATAAATCAGGATAAAAAAAGCAATTATATTACTTTATCTGTGCAGCACAAAGATCCAGCTTTTGCAAAAAAATTTGTTGAAATATTATTGTCTGAGCTAAGTGAAAAAATTAAGCAGACTGAGCTTGAAAATATCGATGAAAAGATAACCAATTTTAAGCAAGAGATGGAAAAAACATCTGATATAACACTTAAAACAAAACTTGCTGAGGTTATCTCATCTTTAATCCAATCAAAAGTTATTTCTAAAGCACAAAAATATTATGGTTTTACCATAATTAGTGAGCCGTATGTTCCAGATATTAAGGATAAAGTAAAACCTAAAAGAGCTCTTATCTGTATTGTTGCTTTTGTGACATCCTTTTTTATGGCTATATTCTTAGCATTTTTTCTTGAGTTTATAAAAAATATCCCCGAAGAGAAGAAAAAAATATTAAAAGGTGAAAGTAATGCTTAAGAAATTATTCATATCTTTATTAATTCTTTTTTTGTCAATCAATGTGTATGCAAAAATATTTAAAACTACAGATACAATGTCATTAGATAATGATTATTTTTATAGACTAATAGATAGAGCAAATGCGATCTCACCTTCTAAATATTTTACTGATAATTTTAAGCCTTATTCTGTAAGAGAGACAATAGTTCTATTAAATAATGATGAAAATTTAAAAGAGCTGTTTGTTATTGATAAAGACATAGAAAAAATATCAAAAAAAGCAAAATCTTTTTATAGTTTTCATTATAATAACAAAAAAATTTCCTTTAATCCTATACAGGAGGCAAATCTAAAATTAGATTACAGCACAAAAGAGAACACTAAATTTAACAATTCATTTGGCGCAGAATATGAAAATACCAATTATGATTTAAGGTTAAATGTAAAAGGTGGTTTACAGATAAAGGATTATTTTTTGTTATCTTATACATTTTCTCTGGAAAATAACGAAAACGATGATGTGAAATTGTCTCTTTATAGGTTTAATATTAAAAAGGGGGTTAAACATTTATCTATTTCTTTTGCAAAAGATAATATTGTTTTAGGGCCAGGTTATTTTGGTAATTTATTACTAAGTAAAAATATTAAACCAGAGTTGATGGTTTCAATAAAAACAGAGATCCCTTATGATTTAGGCTTTTTAGGAACTTTTAGATGGTACATGTGGCATATATGGTTTGATGATGATGAAAGGGTTAATAAAGACCCAAAGCTTTGGGGGATGAGATTATCTTTAAAGCCTGCGGATTGGTTTGAAATAGCTGGTAGTAGGATAATTTACTATGGAGGTAGTGGGAATCCTTCATACTCAAGTGTTTCAGATTACTGGAAGCTGTTTACAGCAAAAGATGAAAATACCGGTAATAAATGGGATACTGAGCAGATAGTGGGTGCAGATGCATCATTGTATTTGCCATTCCTTAAAAAAACAGGTTTTTTAAAAGGTGGTAAACTGTATTCTGAATATACATGGACTGATATAACAGCACCTTGGCAAACAGAGGATAAAGGTAAAGATTTTGCCCTTTTAGGAGCTAGTTATACTCAAGGTTTGTTCTTGACTACGGGTAGGACAGATTTACATTTTGAATATACAAAGATTTCAAGAATTAATTATAATAATCATAATTTTGCTCGTGATGGTTATACTGATGAAAAATATTTAATAGGCCATTATTCTGGAAGAGATTCTAAAAGTTTTTTCGCCGAAATTTATCATGAACTTAATGATAAATTTCATCTTTTCGTTGGTGGCGCATATATAAAAAGAGGGTTAAATTTACCAGAGCAACAAAAAGTAAAGATAGGTTATATTGGTACTAAATACTTTTTTACACCGAGAATAATATTAGATTTGAAAGCAAATTATGTAAAAGAAGATAAGGTTGATACCGATCCTTCTCCTGTTTATTATAACTTTGTTGATGACAAAAGAAGCTATACGCAAATTTTCTTTAATATTAAATTTATTCAATAATGATGAATTTTATTAAAAGAATTTTTACTATTTTTATATTTATTTTAGTAATTTTTTCATCACCTGCAAAGTGTTCTGATTTAGTAGAGACATCAGGGGATGTTGTTTTAGCATCCATTGTAGGTGCTTCTCTTGCAAATATATATTTTAAATCTGATAAAGAAGGTCTAAAACAGTATGGTTTAGGTTTTGGTACAAATATAGCAGCTACATACACTTTAAAATTATCTATTAATAAAAAAAGACCAAATGGAAAAAGTGGCTCTTTCCCTTCTGCCCATACATCAATAGCTTTTCAAAATGCTACATTTATTCATAAAAGATATGGTTTTTATAAAGCAATACCTTTTTATTTGGGTAGTGTTTATGTTACTTTTAGTAGAGTGGAGTCAAAAAATCACTATGTAGAAGATGTTATAGCTGGAGGGATATTAGGTGGTATAGTCAGTTATTTTATTACATCAAAATACAAAAATGTAAGTTTATCCCCTATTATTACCAATAAAATTTAAAGGGGTTAATTTTACATATAAATGGTAATGTATTATACCTCCTATTTATTTTATTACAAAATATTTTGCTTCGGGGTGATGCACTATTACAGCACTGGTTGAGTATTCTGGTACCATTTCGTAGTTTTCAGTAATAGACACTCCAAGTTCTTTTGCCTTTAATAGCTTGCAAATTAAAGCGTTCCCTTCTAAATCTGGGCATGATGGGTATCCAAAGCTATATCTTTTCCCTTGATACTTCATGTTTAAAATTTGCTCAATGGACAAATCTTCTTTTTCTATATTTAATTCCTTTCTAATTATATGGTGCCAGTATTCTGCCAATGCTTCGGTTAACTCTGTGAAGAATCCGTGATAAAGGAAGTATTCTTTGTATTTGTCAGATTTAAATAGTTGCTCTGTATATTTTACAGGGTTATCTCCTATTGTTACAAGTTGAATTGGTAGTACATCAAAAGTATCACTTTCTATATCTTTAAAATAATCTGCGATGCATAGATATGGCTCAGTTTTTTGTCTGGGAAATTTTATTGTTGATATATGATCTTCATTTTCATCAAATATTAAAAGATAATTACCATTACTCTTAACTTTGAAATACCCATAACTTACTTTTAAATCACATAAATTGTTTTCCAAAACATTTGATTTTATCTTCTCTAGCTCTGGATAAGCGACTTTTTGCAATAAATTGGTATATTCTTCTTCTAACATATCTTTCTTTTTGTAGCTCCATCTTGTATTAAAAAGAGTATTTAAGTTCATAAACTTTATTACTTCATCAAAACTAATATCAGTTACAACCTTTGTCCCATAAAAAGGTGGAACAGGTGGGTTATCCACTGGTTTTATATCACTTCTCATCTCTTCATCCCCCTCGATATCTTTTACAGCAGTTTCTTTAACCCCTTTTTTTATATTTGTTGAAAAGCTTTCATGATTTTTATCTTGGGATAAATATTTAATAGCATCAAAGGCATCTCTACAGTAAAAAACTTTCCCTTTTAGTATTGGTTCACATTCATTTTTGACATACCCTTCCGTTAGAGCAGCACCACCTAAAAGTATTTTGATATCTAATCCAGCGCGTCTAATCTCTTCTATATTCTCTTTCATTACAATGGTGGATTTTACAAGAAGCCCGCTCATACCTATAGCATCTGCGTTTGTCTCTTTTGCTTTTTTAATCATTTCTTCAACAGGAACTTTTATTCCAAGATTATAAACCTTGTATCCATTGTTAGAAAGTATAATATCAACAAGATTTTTCCCTATATCATGCACATCCCCTTTTACAGTTGCTAAAACAATAACACCTTTATTTTCTTCACCCTTTTTATCCATAAATTTTTCAAGATACATAACACATTTTTTCATAACTTCTGCAGATTGTAGCACAAAAGGTAAAAGCATCTTTCCAGCACCAAAAAGATCTCCAACCTCTTTCATGGCTGGAATAAGTAAATTGTTAATTATATCAATAGGTTTGTATGATTGTAAAAGTTGATCTAAAATTGATTCTAATTTTGATTTATCACCAGAGATTAGTTTATTTTTAAGCTGTTCTTCTACCGGTATATTTTCTAAAATTTCATTATCTATCTTTTTAGTGTGTTTTGAAAAATATTCTAAAAAATCGTTAAGGGCGTTCTCTTTATTGTAAATTAGATTTAGGCAGAGGTTAAGTTCTGTTTCATTTATTTTGTGTATCGGGATAATTTTTGCAGGGTTTACAATAGCAAGGTCAAGTCCACATTTAACAGCTTCTTGTAAAAAAACAGAGTTTAATACTTCTCTTGACTGTACAGATAATCCAAAGGAAACATTGCTAATCCCTAAAACAGTTTTAGCTCCTAATAGATTTTCTTTTATTAATTTGATTGCGATAAGGGTTTCTTTGGCTGCATTTTTCAGTATCTCATCGCCACTTCCTATGGAAAAAGTTAATGGATCAAAAATGAGATCTTCAGGATTAAGGTTATACTCATTTGTCCAGATAGAATAAATTCTTTTTGCAATCTCAAACTTTTTATCAGCTGTCATTGCCATCCCTTCTTCATCAATTGTAAGGGCTATGACAGCTGCAGGATATTTTTTTACTATATTTAAAATTTGATGAAGTTTTACACCACCATCTTCAAGATTTATTGAGTTTATGACTGGTTTACCTGCGTATCTTTTTAGTGCTTCCTCAATTACTTTTGGCTCTGTGGAGTCAATTACAAGCGGAATATTTAAACTGTTATTCAACATACTAACAAATTTTGACATATCACTTACTTCGTTCCTACCAGCATAGGCTACGCATACATCTAGTAAATGAGCACCTTTTGCCTCTTGTTCTTTAGCAACGGCAAGCATTCCGTCAAAATCATCAGCTATTAACAATTCTCTAAAGGCTTTGCTTCCATTTGCATTGGCTCTTTCACCTATCAAAGATGGGGGAGGATCTTGTCTGAGCTTTGTAGAAGTGTATAAACTAGCAACCTCACCAGTATAACTGTATTTTGGTTTTTGTTTTGGTTTAAAACTGTTTGCAACCAGTCTAAGAGCAGCGATATGTTCATAAGTTGTCCCACAACAGCCACCAATAAAGTCTATATTAAACTTTTCACATAAATCAGCCATAATTTCAGCCATTTTTTCAGGTGATAAATCATACACAAATTTTCCATTTATATTTTGAGGTAGACCTGCATTAGGAATACAAGAGATTTTTCTATCCCAAAGTTTTGCAAGCTGATTTAAAGGTTCATACATCATATCAGGGCCTATTGCACAATTTATCCCTAAAGAATAGATGGGATAATCTCTCAAAACAGTAGTTACGGCAGACAGATCGGTGCCAAGTAACATTGTCCCGTTTTGCTCTATTGTTACAGATACGGAAACTGGTAGTTCAATTTGTTTCTCCGATAATATATCAAATGCTGCAATGATAGCAGCTTTTATCTGTAGTAGATCTTGGCAAGTTTCAATTAATAATAAATCAACGCCACCATCAATAAGTCCAGATATTTGCTCTTTGTACATCTTATACAAATCGTCAAAGCTTATTTGTGATAAACTTGGCAATTTAGTCCCTGGGCCAATGGAACCAGCTACAAATTTGTTTTCAAACTTTTTGGCAGCACTCTTTGCAATTTGAGCAGCTTTTAAATTTATTTCATATACTTTATCTTCTAAACCATATTCAGATAAAACTAATCTTGATGCACCAAAACTATTTGTTTCTACGATATCTGCACCTGCATCAAAAAACTTTGTATGTATCTCTTCTATTAATTCAGGAAATGTTAGGTTTAAAATCTCATTACACCCTTGTTTGCCAGCCCATTTGTCGGCTGGGATATCATATTGTTGTATAGTAGTTCCCATCCCACCATCAAATAATAAAATCTTATCTGCTGCATAATCTTTTAACATGATTACCTCAGTGCGTTTTTGGTATTTAACAGTGTTGTTTAATGATTTCAATTAGTTTTGAATATTTTTATAAAATTCTTTTAATAATTCTATATAGGTATTTGGGATATCTAAATCATTTTTACCTTTCCAGCTTAATGAAATGCTATTATCTGGGAATAGTTCCTTTGATAAGTATTCTATGTAATTCAAAGTTTCTATCAATTTATTATTTTTAAAAAAATCTTCTTTGTTTTTCATTTTAATAGGGCAATTTTGAACAAACATTTTATAAAAAAGGTGATATTTTTCATTTAAAACCAATATTAATGTTTCTTTATCATATTTTAGTCTGCCGCAATATTCTGCGGAAATAAGAATAGTCAATATATACTCTATTAAAAACTTATAATCTTCATCATTACTATCATTTGTGATCAAATACAAATAAAGTGCCAAAAGTAAGCCTGAAACTTTTTGAATAATTTCATCAAAATATGAAGTTTCAAACCAACTCAATAACGGTTTTATAGATTTAATATAGGCAACAGCGGAAAGCAATCTCATTTCAAGGTCTGTTTCGATATCAGTTATGTTAACGGTGTTGTTAATATTTTTAAGAGCTAAATTTATCTTTTCTATGGTTTCAGAGTCTAAAGAGGTATAATCTCCGTCATAAAGAATGTCAAAAATGGTTCTAAACCAAGTGTCTCTTAAAGTGATAAAATCGCTTACTCTAGAAAATTGTTTAAGCCTGTTTAATTCGGAAGGTTCTTTTATAAATTTTTCTATTTTTGAAGTTAATTGGTTGACATTGTCTTTTATGATATAACCATCTATTCCAAGTTTTAAAAGTTCGATTACTATCTCTTTTTCTGCTACACTTGTTAGCATTATAACAGGTAAATCAGAATAGTAGCTTATACTTTTTAACTCTTTTAAAAAAATATTTCCTGATTTTATTGGCATTTTAACATCTAATAATAAAAGGTCGATTATATTTTTTTCTAATATTTTTTCCGCCTCTATTGGGTTATCAGCTGTATAGATAATAATATCGCTGAATTTCTTTTGAATTTCTTCTTTTATATTTTCTTGAATGAACTTTGAATCATCTACTAATAAAATTGTTGTCATTATGTATCCTTAATGTATAATTTAAATATGAGTGTTAATTTATTTTATATAAAAAATATTGGTTTTGCAATAAGTTTGAAGACAGTACTTTTTACTAAAAGTATAACCAAGATTTCAAAACTTCCAGGTCTTACACCCCCTCTAATATCTTTTTATTTATACAGTGATAATGTTGTTCCTGTCTATAACTTGGGACATTTTTTTAATGAAAATAATACACAATTTGTAAATCTTATTTTTTTAACAAATAGTAATAAACTTATATCATTTGCTGCAGATGATTTGGATATGGCTGATAACTACTCCTTAGAAAGTTGTAAAGAAGCTAGTAGTTTATCTTTTGTAGAAAAGGACAATTTACTGATTTACAAAGGTAAAAAGCATTTTATAATAGATTCAAAAAAGGTTTTTTATGCAAAGGAATTACTTTTAAGTGAAAGTTAATAGGAGGATGTCATGAATAGAGTTTTATATAACAAATATGTTCAAAGGGTTACGATAATTTATATAATTTTTTCTTTATTTTTTATTTATTCATCCACAGTATATTTTTATAAATATTTTAAAGAAAAGTATGAAAAGAATGTAGAGTTTGAAAAAATAAAGTTTGTTAATTTATTGTCATCAAAGGAGCAGGAAAATATAGCTATTTTAAAAGAGATTATTGATAAAGATTTAAAAAAGGTATCTTTATCAGAAAGCTTTTCTGTTGTAAAATTTCGAAAAAATAATGATGATAATTTTTTACCTATAGAAGTAATTAATGCTAGCAAAACATACCCAATTACAAAAAAAGCTCTTATTTATAGTAACTTAGTTTTACATAAACCTATTACAATTATAACTGGAGAAAAAAATAAGCTTTTTGTGAATACTTTTTATAGATTGGATGTAGATAATTTATATTTGATTAGTCAGTTATTGGTTATTAAAAATAGTAAATACGACATAAATCCTTATTATTCATCAATAAATGACCCTGCCAGAGTTGATGTGGATAATCCTTTGTTATAGGCAAATCAGATTTCCGTTTCAAATGGAGGGAGTATAACGCTCAATATAGTATTATTTATTGCTTTGATGGGGATTTTGTTTTTGATTGGTTTGTGGGGTATTATTAGGTATTTAAGTTGTTTTTATGAAGAATCCCAGACCATTAAAAAGGTTATGGCTGATCTATCAAACAAAAGAATTTTAGATGTTAATGAAAGTGAATTACCTGCTGAGTTAAAAGAGCTCTATGATGCCTTTAAACAGGAGAT
Organism: Deferribacter thermophilus; assembly: GCF_049472675.1. NCBI lineage: Bacteria > Pseudomonadati > Deferribacterota > Deferribacteres > Deferribacterales > Deferribacteraceae > Deferribacter > Deferribacter thermophilus. The sequence continues at coordinate 52,054 of NZ_JAPNXM010000012.1, read as the reverse complement.
AAACTTTTTAGACGAGAAGAGTAAACTTTTTGAAGGTATTGTAAGATCTACTACCAATTTAGTAATTTTAAAAAATAACGAGGATAAGGTGCAGTTTGTATCAGATTCTGTATATAAGTTTTTTGGGGTAGATGCGAATGATCTTAACAATATTCTTAACCTTAAAGAATTTAATGAATTTTTAAATATTATAAATGAGTTAAATGATAATGAAGAATTAACCTTTTCTGGTCACACTTTTATAGTTCGCAAAAGAGTAGATTTTCGAAATAATACAATTTATATATTAACTAATGTTACCAAATACTACCGCGAAATTGATGAGCTGAGAAAAAGGTATCAAAATCTTAAAAAGTATTTAGAAAATATAGAGTCAACAATTTATGAATTAACCTCAATTTCAAACGAGTTGAAATCTACAGTAGTCACTACATCTTCCTCATTATCAGAGCAGAGTTCAGCATTATCGGAAATTAGTTCAGCTTTAGATGAAATAAGGAATGTGGTTAAAAATTTGGATAACGCTTTGGAAAAAATCAATAATCTGATTGACAATATAGAAGATAACAGTAGTGAAAATATTGAAAAGTTGCTAGAATTTGAGAAGGTTATTGATAAAATAAGTGATTCTGCTAATACGATTTCAAATGAGATAGCAGCACTTTCTGAAAGAGCTTACAATGTAACATCTTTTGTCGAAAATATTTTTGATATTGCAAATCAAACAAAGATATTAGCTATAAATATAGCTATTGAAGCAGCAAAATCTGAAGAGGGATCAGGAAAATTTACCGTTATAGCTTCAGAAGTAAAAGAGTTAGCTCAAAAGGTTGAATCCTTATCCAATGATATAAAGAAGATAGTAACAGATATGACTACAAGTGTGAACAAAACTACTATGACTACAGAGGAATCGATAAAGAATATTATTCGTTCAAAAGAGTATTTTAATCCATTGAAAAAATTGATGTTTGACAATAAAGATGCTGTGGAAAAGATAGCTAAAAATATTTCAGATATAAATGAATCATTTAAAGATCATGCGATAGGTATAAATGATATTGCAACGACAATAAAAGATATTTCTCAATCAATTTTGGATATTACAAAATCTAGCGAAGAAACCAAAGCTTCATCTTCTATAATTTCAGAAAATATTGTTAGGTTGAGAGAAATTTTAAAGCACATAGATAATGAATAATAGATTAAAAGAGATATTCTTATCAGAATCATTAGAGCACTGTAATAATATATTGGAAGCTTCAAGTAATCTTTTGGATATAAATCTGCGCTCTCAAAACCTTGAACTTATTGCAAGATATCTCCACACGATAAAAGGTTCATCTCGAATGATGGGGTATAAGACATTTTCAAATTTGATACATACGATTGAAGATAAAGTTAAAGAAGCAAAAAGTAGAGATGAGATAATAAATGAATCCTTTGTAAACTTTTTAAAATCAATTACTAAAAAGCTAATTGAAATACTAAAATCAATAGATAGTTATAGCGATTCAGATTTGAATGATTTGATATTACAAATTAATAGTGCTAAAGATTTTTCAAGCTTTTACATACAAGATAAAGTAGAAGATAATAAACATGCTACAGAGATTATCGAAAAAGAAAATATAAGATCAAACATTTATAAAATACATGAAAATGATATTAACGCACTTATTCAAAATTTATACAGTTTATTAGTTAACTCTGAGCATATAAAAAATATATCAAATGATTTTGTCACTTTTTTTGAAGATTTTTTAAATAAAATAAAAAACAATATTAATTTTATAGAAAATAGCAAAGTTAAAGAAATTTTAACAAATATCGTTAGTGACACTTATGTAAATTTTACTAAGAAGAAACTAAATTTATTGGAAAACTCACGGTATTTGCACAATCAGGCTGATTATTGTCATAAAAGTGCTTTATCTTTCAAAATGTTTGAATTTAAAGATATCTTTGATGTAATAAAAAATAGCACATTGGAGATTGCAAAAGAGCTTGGTAAGGAAATAAAATTTATCATAAAAGGGGAAGATGTAAAGCTTGATAAAGATGTATTATTAAAGCTTCAAGAACCTCTTATACATATTTTAAGAAATGCAGTGGATCATGGTATAGAAAAGGTTTCTGAGAGGATAAAAAACAATAAATCACCTGAAGGGATTCTCGAAATTGAGTGTATTAGTGAAGGGGGAAATGTTAAAATAGTTGTTAAAGATGATGGAAGAGGTATTGATATAGAAAATATCAAGAAAAAAGCTGATGAAATTGGGATAAAAACAGATAAGATGGCAGATATAGAAATAGCTCATTTAATTTTTCAACCATCATTTTCTACAAAGAGAAATGTCTCTGATTTGTCAGGAAGAGGTGAAGGGTTAAGCATCGTAAAAGAAGTTATGAATGAATTGGGTGGTAGGGTAGATATCGATTTTGAAAAAGGGAAATTTACAAAAATAATCCTGACAGTGCCAGTAAGCTTTATGGAGATTGGTGTATTACTTTTTAGTTATGCTGGTTATCAGTTTGCAGTATTTGAGAATCTTATAGAAAGAATTGAGTATTTAGATGAAAAGAGAATTTTCCATAGTGATAATGGGATGTTTTACGGGTTTAATGGTAATAATATAAAATTTCAATATACATCTGATCTGTTAAAATGTGATAATGACGCTAATAATTTTATAATATTTTTGAATTATAGAGGAAATATTTTTGGAATTACAGCAAGTAATATATTTGGTATCGTAAAAAGAAGGTTGTATAAATATGATGATTACATAGAGAAACAGGCTTTTTTTTCACATTTGATTTTTGAGACAGAAGATTATTTTATCCCAGTTCTTGATGTGGATTATATCTTTGAGCAAATAAATAAAATTGTAAGCATTAAAAAGGTTGCTAAAGTAGAAATCACTAAAAGATCTAAAATACTTTTGGTTGAAGATTCCTTTGCTACCAGAGAGCTGGAAAAGCATATTTTACTTGCAAACGGTTTTGATGTTATTGAGGCTTATAACGGTAAAGAGGCATTAAATATTTTTAATGACAGAGATGATATAGATTTGATTATTTCAGATATAGAGATGCCTGAAATGGATGGTTTTACATTAACAAAAAGTATAAGAACAGGTATTCAAAGTCCAAATATTCCTATTATATTAGTTTCAACATTATCTGATAAAGAAAGTATTGATATGGGGCTGAGAGCTGGAGCAAACTATTTTATAACAAAATCAGAATTTTCTGGTGAAGATTTTATAAATAAAATAAAGGGGTTATTGGGTGTCAAAGATTAATGTACTGATTGCTGATGACTCAATTTTTATTAGAGAAGCTTTAAAAAGTATGCTGGAGGAATCTGGGGAAATAGGGGAGATTTTTCTTGCTGAAAATGGGAAACAGGCAATAGAAATCTGTGGTGAAAAGAGAATTGATGTAGTTCTTATGGATCTTGATATGCCTGAGTTAAATGGAGAGGTAGCTTCAAGGGTTATTTTCGAAAATTATAAACTGCCAATTATAGTAATTACTGCTCTTGATAGTGCTATGATTAAACATGCTTTTGGTTTGATTCAAAATTTTTGTATTGATGTAGTAAATAAGCCAGAAGCGTTTAGTAAAGAGTTTCAGGATATACTTTTAAGAAAGATAAAAAATGCAAGCACTATTAATTATAAATCAAAAAGGGTCTTGGAAGAGTTAAAAAGTAAAACCTACGAAATCATTTTACCTGATAAAAATGTATCAAATAATTTGTTTGTTTTTGCTATGTCCACAGGTGGTCCAAAAATCAAACCGTTAATCTTAAAGCAGATAGAAGCGATAAATGCACCCTTTGTTTTAATTCAGCATATTGAGCCAGAGATGTTTGAAGGTTATATAGAATGGATAGAGAGCAAAACCTCAAAAGAGGTTATTAGTGTCGATTATGAAATATCATTTGAGCAAAAGGATTGTATCTATATATTAAATCCCAAGTATCATACAGAGTTGTATAAAAGAGACTCTATATATTTTAAATTGCAAAGAATTTCTAAAATTGATTTATATACTCCCCCAGCAGATCCTTTTGTAGTTAGTGCTGCAAAAATTTTTAAAAGTAATATTAGATTTTTTGTATTTACTGGGATGTGTTCTGATGGATTAGAAGGAGCAAAAGCAGTTAAAGAGAATGGTGGTAAAGTGTTTTGTCAAAAGCCAGAAGAAGCGTTGGTTAGCACTATGCCTCAATCTGTAATTAATGCAGGCTATTGTTATAAGGTCTTTAGTGTGGCAGATTTAAGTAAGGTCATTGTCTATGAATCCTGAAAATTTTAATAAGTTATGTGAAAAAATTGAAAAGACTTCAGGTTTTAGGGTTTATGGCCTTTATGAAAATAATTTAAAAAATATAATTTCAAATTACGCTTCGTTTATGATGGCAAATGAAGATGAGCTTATTGATTTGGCACTTAATAGCAGTAAAACTATAGAACAACTTATAGATGCTCTATTAGTAAATGAAACATACTTTTTTAGACATTCTTATCAATTTGACATATTAAGAGATCATATTTTACCAGAATTAAGAAAAGAAAAATCATTTATAAAAATCTGGTCAGCAGGCTGTTCAACAGGGTGTGAGCCATACACAATCGCTATGATTATTGATAGATATTTCCCATCTATGAAAGACAATGTTTATATTATTGGCACTGACTTATCTATGCAAGCTATAGATATTGCAAGAGAGGGTGTTTTTTCAAAGTGGCATATTAGGAATATGGATAAGAGCTATCTGAAGTTGTACTTTGATAATACAGAAAACAAATATTTTCTAAAAAAAGAAATAAAGAACATGGTTACATTTAAAAGACATAATTTATTACAGGATAGCTTTATTACGGATTGCAGTATTATATTTTGTAGGAATGTTTTGATATATTTTAATGAAAAGAATATAAAAAAGATTTTAAGAGATTTTATAGATAATTCTCTAATACAAAATGGCTACTTATTTTTAGCACCTGGGGAATTTCACTTATTACATCAAAGTGGCTATGAAACAATTTTACTAAATGATAATTTAGTTTTTAAAAAGTCGAAAAATAAAGTAGAATCAAAACCTTTTGAAAAAACGAGTTCGAATACTTTAAAAAAGAAATACGAAAAAGAACTTGTGTTAAAAAATGTAAAATCGATGGAGCTTTTAGGAAACAAAGATGAGACTATAAATTATATAGAAAATATACAATCAGAAACAGGAGAGATTGATAAGGAGCTTTTAAAAGAGGAGATACTTGTTTATTTGAATAATAAAGATTTTTACTGTTTTGAGAAAAGGTTGAGAGAATATAAAGATTTTTTAAGTGAGGATGAATACTACTTTTTAAAAGGGATTTCTAAATATCAAGAAAAAAAACTTGATGAGGCTATAGATTTTTTGCGTAAAGCTGTTTTACTAAAAGATGATTATATTTACAATCTTTTTTTAGCTTTTGCACTTATAGCAAAAAACGATTTCAAAACTGCAAAATATTTTTTAAACATGGCTTTAAGCTTACTTGATAAAGAAAGTAGCTTTGAGTCTTTAATTGAAAGAGAGATAGCAAAAAAAATTATTATAAAATATTTGCACATATTATAAAAGTGAGGTGAAGTATGATTAATGAAAAATTTACAGTGGTTGCTATCGATGATGAAGAATCGATACTGATAAATGTGGAGAAAAAACTTAAAAAGTTCTTTGAATGTGAAGTGAATAGTTTTACAGACCCAGATGAAGCAGTTGAATTTATCAAAAACAACAAAGTTGATTTGATTTTACTTGATGTTTTAATGCCCAAAAAAAGCGGTTTTGAAGTATTAGAAGAGTTGAAAAATGATAAAATTACAAAAGATATTCCAGTTATAATGCTTACTGTTAGAGCGGATGCAGAGGCAATTGATGAAGCATTTGAAAGAGGTGCTGATGATTATATCATAAAATCATCTTATGAAAACGAATTTTTAGCAAGAGTAAAAAGGATTTTAAAAGCAAAAAAAATGGAAAGAGAGCTTTTAAATTATGAACGAGATAAAGTGGCACTTCAGCTTGGTGGTGGTATTGCTCATCATTTTAATCAACCGTTGACAGTTTTAACTATGGGTTTTGAAATAATACGAACCATATTATCCAATAAACACCCTGAAGCTTTGCAAGAAATAGAGAGATATTTAAAGATGTGCGAGGATTCAACTGAGAGGATTTCAAAACTTGTGGATAAACTTTCATCTTTGAAAAAGTACGATACTATGCGATATGTGGGTGATTTAGAAATTATCAATTTATCAGTTGATAATATTAACAATAAAAAGGAGGATTAATAGCAATCAGTTAGTGCGCCATCTACCAGTATGGATTGACCTGTGATATAGCTGTTAGCTTTTGAGCACAAAAAAACCACTAATTTTGCAAATTCTTCAGCGTTTCCGTATCTGCCAAGAGGTGTATTTTTTGCATTTTTTGATTGATATTCTTCTAAAGATAATCCTTCCTTTTTTGCCTTTATTGAATCCAAATAATTGACCCTTTCTGTTGAGATTTTACCAGCTCCAACAGTGTTTACCAAAATATTATATTTTCCAAATTCCCTGCTGAGCGATTTAGAAAGCCCCATAATGGCAGTTCTAAATGTATTTGAAAGTATAAGGTTATCTATCACTTTTTTTATAGATGATGAAGCATTGTTTACTATTCTACCAGAGCCGTTTTTTTTCATGTGAGGCAATACTGCTCTGATAGTTCTTATGTAGCTAAGAAGTGTCAAGTTGAATGCATTTAACCAATCTTCATCATTAAAATCTTCAAACTTGCCTGCTGGGGGACCACCAGTATTGTTAAAAAGTGCAAAAATTTGCCCATATTTTTCTACAATATAGTTTACTGCAAGTTGAATATCATCAGGGTTTGTGATGTCACCTTTAAAATAATCAGGTTTATTTTTTGTAATGTCGTAAATATTGTTAGATGCTTTTTTAAGTTTTTCTTCATTTCTGCCAAAAATTACAACATTTGCACCTTCTTTTGCAAACTCTAAAGCCACTGCATAACCCAGTCCAGATGTGCCAGCCATAACCAAAACTGTTTTATTTTCTAAGCCTAAATGCATAAAAACCTCCTTTAAGAGAATATATGAAGAAATCTTTTTGTTTCAATAACATTTATAAAAGTTAGATATATCTAACATAGTTATTGATACCTAATTATTTGTTTGCTATATGACGCTAAAAATAAATAAGGGAGGTTAAGATGATATCATTTGTAATTACTTTTAGAGAAACACTTGAGGCGGCTTTGATCGTAGGGATAATTTTTGCTTATTTAATTAGGACAAATAATGAAGATTATAAGCGATATGTCAATTTTGGTATTGTAGCAGGAGTTGTTGCTTCTCTTGTTGGAGCATTTATTTTTAATGTTATTGCAGGTGGTTTTGAAGGGAAAGCAGAAGAGATCTTTGAAGGGGTTACTATGGTTGTAGGCTCTCTGTTAATCATTACCGTAGTTGCATGGATGGCAAATAAAAAGAATATTGCAGATGAAATTAGAGAAAAAGTTGATGTTGCTTTATCTTCGGGCTCTGCATTAAGTTTGCTTTTGCTGGTTACCTTTTCAATTTTAAGAGAGGGGATTGAGACTGTAATATTTTTAAATGCATCAATGAAAGATGCAGGTTTGATACAAGCATTTTTTGCTTTAGCTGGTATTTTGGTTGGTGTTATAACTGGTTATGTAGTTTATAAAGGGCTATCAAAGGTAAATTTGAAAACTTTATTCAATGCTTCTTCTGTTTTATTAATATTGTTTTCTGCTGGTTTATTTGCTCATGGAATTCATGAGCTTCAAGAGGCTGGAGTAATACCTGTTATAATAGAGCATGTATGGGATATTAATCCAGCATCTGAAACACATCTTTTACATGAAAAGGGGCTGATAGGTAGCTTTTTAAAGAGCTTGTTTGGCTATAATGGTAATCCATCTTTAATCGAAGTTTTAAGCTATGTGTTAACACTGATTACAGGAGTGTTTATCTGGAGGAGAAAATCATTTAGTTAAACATTAAGCTCCTGGTCTTTATTTTAGGCCAGGAGTTTTTTATTATCTATTTTTTATTGTAAAATTTTAATTTTAACTCATTTTATCCTTTATAGATTTATGGAGGATAAGATGAAACTTATAAAAATTTTGTTAGTATTTTTTATATTTATAAGTGTTTCTTTTGCTGGAAGTAATATTGAGTATCAGTATGATGGGAAAACTTATCAGGGTTACTATTCAGAAGTTAATAAGAGTTCTCCTTTAATTTTTATGGTTCATGACTGGGATGGAATCACAGATTATGAAATAAAAAGAACAGAGATGTTAAATAAATTGGGGTATTCTGTATTTGTTATTGATATGTTTGGTAAAGGGGTTAAGCCTGTTACAATTGATGAAAAGAGAGCTCTTACCGGTGCTCTTTATAAAAACAGAATGAAAATGAGAGGGATTTTGAATTCAGCCATTGATAAAGCAAAATCAATAGGTGCAAATGTTAAAAATGCTGTTGTAATGGGGTATTGTTTTGGCGGTGCAGTTGTGTTGGAGCTTGCAAGAAGTGGTGCTGATTTTAAATCGTTTATAACATTTCATGGTGGTTTAGCAACTCCACCTGGACAGGATTATTCAAAAACAAAAGGGGAAATACTTGTTTTCCATGGAAGTGCAGATAAAGCGGTAAAAATAGAAGATTTTGCCAATCTTGTAAAAGAGTTAGAAAAATACCATATAAAACACGAAATGATTACATATAGCGGCGCACCTCATGCTTTTACAGTGTTTGGTAGTAAGCGCTATAGAGAGGATGCAGATAAGAAATCTTGGAAAAGATTTACAGAATATCTAAAAGAGATTTTTAGTATGTAAATATATACGGAGAGGGAGGGATTTGAACCCTCGGAGCCATAAAAGTGGCTCACCTGATTTCGAGTCAGGTCCGTTAAGCCAGGCTCCGGCACCTCTCCAAATTCTCATTGTTATTTTATAGATGTGGATAGAAACATCAACAAAAATTATTTTTTGGGTGAAAAAGTATTGAAAAAAAATTATTATTGTATTATATAGTGCTTCGCCCTAAATGGAGGGGTGGCCGAGTCCGGTTTAAGGCGGCGGTCTTGAAAATCGCTGTGGGTGATGAGCCCACCGGGGGTTCGAATCCCTCCCCCTCCGTTTTTTTTGTTAGGAGAGGTGGCCGAGTAGGTCGAAGGCGCTCGCCTGCTAAGCGAGTGAACCCCCAAAAGGGGTTCCGCGGGTTCGAATCCCGCCCTCTCCGTTATTTATCTTTCTAACTATCTGATAATAAAAGAATCTAAAAATGATGATGTTTAAAAGGGACGAAATAGGGACGTAAAATGTCCATTATAGTCTTCCATATTCGACTATTTTAAAAGCATAATAGTAACAAAATAGTCAAATTCTCACAAAAATTATTTTAAAAATTTAAGCATAGTGCAATTAATTTTGTGTAAGAATTTTATCCTTCTGTAATCTATCATAAAGAATATAAAATTTAATATAAATGTAAAAAAGATATAAAGAAAATTATTGACTTAAAATCAATTTAGCATTATAAGAGCTATTCAAGATAAAGAAAAGGAGTAGGAAGATGGCTAAGTATGCTTTATTATTTATCAGTTTAGTGTTTTTTATAGCTTGTTCTCAAAACACAATGAAAGAGGATACAGCTACAACAAATTCTGAGCCTGTTAAAAAGCAGGAAACAGTTATAAATAACGCCCAAAATGAAAATACACAGAAAAAGGTTGAGAAAAGAATTGTTGTTCCTGATGAAGTGGCTAAGATGTTTAAAAGTGTTTTAATTACGGTTAAAGATAATATAGAAAAGAAGGATTTAGATACAGAAATCATTATTGGACAGACTTCTGAAGTTTCTGGTACACCATTAGCTATTGAAGTAGAAGCATTTTTACCAGATTTTGTAATGGATGAAACTGGAGTTATGACTTCTAAAAGTGTTGATGAGAATAACCCTGCTGTAAAAGTTAAAATATACAAAAATAAAGAGTTAGTTTTTGATGGTTGGGTATTTGGTAAATTCCCTGAGATGCATGCTTTTACTGATGATAGATACTCTATAGTTTATAAAGGTGCTGTAAAAAAATAATTAAAAAAAGTAGTGGAATAGCCAGTCTAATCGCCCTCTTTTTAAAAAATACATTCCACTATATTTCATTATCTCTTTAATTTTTTGCCTGTATTCAGGCTTATAGCAGTGTATATGGCAGTGTTTACATTGAGGTTTGGGATCGAGAGGGCACTTTTCGTTCCTTTTTAAAGCGTATTGTAGAAGTTCAAAACAATCTTTACAATAACCATCTTTATATACTGCAACCCCTTTTTTTAGATGATTTTTTTTACAATAAACTTTTATAAATTTTTTTAAAATCTTAGCATCTTTTTTTACCCTTTTCTCTTTACTCATTTCTCTTTTGAACATAATCAAAACCTCTAAATGTTTTTGTGTTAGTTTAGTGCTTCCCCCTTTAAATGAGGAGAAAGCACATAAAATTTTAGTAATTTATCCCTGCAGCTTTAATATTTTCTGGATCATAAGCATGACAAGGTGTTACTCCATAAGTCATATTGCAATTTGGGCATCTTGCTTCAAAAGTTTCCATTACAAATTCGGTATTGCAATTTTCACAAACCTTTTTCATTGGGATAGGCATGTATTGATTACTAAACCCCATAGCTCTAAGTTTGTCTACAATTTGTTTTCCATTTTCAAATATTCCGCTGCATCCTTCATGCATGATAACCTCCTTTCGTTTAAATATTATTTATTATTTCACCATCTCTTAATTTATTTCTAACGGCTAAAAGTTTGTTATCTATCTCTTCTAAATAGGGTAAAATAGCTTTTTCCTCTTTTGTTGTTTCTATGATTTTATTAACTTTACCATTTTTGATTACCAATCTTTTATCAGCAAGTAATGCAAGAATAGGATCGTGTGTTGACATAATTACAATTTTGTCCTGTTTGACTAAAAGTTCTAAAGCTTTTTTTCTATTAATCCCTGCATTTTCTATTTCGTCAATTAATACTATTGGTGATTTTGATAAAAGTGCCGTGTCTGCAATCATCAAAGCTCTTGATTGTCCACCACTCAAGGAAGTTATTGGTGCATCAAGATCGAATTGTTCGCCGGCAAGTTCATTTGCAGTATTGAATATTTCCATCACTATTTTATCTGTATTTAACACCATCCTACTTTCAGCATGAAGATAAAGGAACTCTTTAACTGTCAGATCTACTACAAAATTCATATTTTGTGATAATTGGGCTACTAATTTTTTATCAGTTGCATATCTAAGTTCTAATGGTGGTTTTTTGCCATTTATTAACACAGTTCTTTTAGTAATGGTGTCTTTTTGCGCTAACCACTCTATATCAGCAAGGAGTCTACTTTTTCCAGAACCAGTGGGCCCAACAACTGATATTATCTCGCCTTTGTGGATTGTTATCTCTAAATTCTCTTTGTTGCCATGCTTATCATATCCACCTATAATTGTTAAAGTATCAACTGCGTATATATCCTCTTCATCTTTGATCTCTTCAATTTCTTGAATTAAAGAAAAAATAGTTTGTTTTATCTCATCTATTGTAACTCCATGCTCTTGTAGGGAATCTTCATTTAAAGAGCTTAAAAATTCATCAAGCTCAAGATCAAGATTTTCTATTTTAATGTTATAGCTTTCTAATATATCATTTATATAAGGGTGCTTTTCCAACAAAACTCCTATTTTCATAAGTTACTCCATTTCTATTTTTTTGATGTTTCCCATTTGATATTGTTTCCCAATCCTTTTTTCACCAAGACAGTAAGAACATACAGCTGCTGGCATGGTAAATCTGAGCTGCTTTTCTGATATAGAGTCAATATTGGCTGATTTTAAAAGGAGATTAGCTAATTCATTTGCTCCTTGCCCAGTTATACCGTTTACATGCATAATAAGAGCTTTTGGATTTACAAGTTTAACTTTCATAGCGTAAACTTCTCTTTCAGCTTGAGAGACGATATCCCCTTTTGTAATTACAACAATATCAGCGCCCTTAAGCATTGGGCCAATCTTCTTGGGAGTATTAATTCCTGCAAGATTATCAATAACACAAATAGCCAAAATATCTTTAATATGTGGAGAACATCTATTACAAAGCCCAGCACTTTCACTTATTAACATGTCAAGACCCAAACTTTTTCCCCATTCAAAACATTCTTCAATATTGCTTATAAAATAATGGTCTGGACAGATAGCACCTGATAAACCTTTTTTGACAGGTACCCCTTTTTTGGCATAAATTTTATCATCATCTGTTGTGAGGCAATCAAATTTAACCACACCAATTTTTACCCCTTTTTGGAGTAATTCATCAATACATTTTAAAATAACGCTTGTTTTTCCTGATGATGGAGGTCCGCTAATAGTTATCAGTTTCATTATGCTACCCCTATAAATTCGTTAAAATTTTTATTTAATTCATTTATAAGATTTTCAGTGTCATTATTCAAAATATAATCCCATCCAACCCATTTAAAATTTGCTGGCTCTATTAGGCTATTTTTTACATCCTTATGTAAAGATGGGAAAAGACCATGTTGAGATAATATATTGCCAACTTCTTTTGAAAAAATAGTATCAATTAAAGGTTTTATTTTTTCTGCTGAATCCTTTCTAATAAGTGCAAATATTGGGCTTATAATAGCACCATCTTTTGGCCATACAATTTTGACGCTATTTAAGGATCTTACCATCTTTGAGAAGAAGTATGGCATAACAGTGATTGCGGGTTTGGCTGTATTTTTCATCTGTTGGGTTTTTACAGCTACAGTTGGATGTAAGCTTTTAAACATAATCTTTTTTAATCTTTCTATGCCGCTTTCACCAAACTCTTTATAAATATGTAAAAGTATACTGTTAAAAAGATCAAAATCTCCAACAGGTATTGATACTTTGTTTTCATAGTTGCCATAAAGGAGTTCTTCCCAAGACCCTGGAATTTTTTCATTATCTAATTCTTGTTCATTTATCATAAAAATAGCTGGAACTACGGCAAATACAGATAGTGCATTAAAAGGGTCTTTAAGGTTTATATCTTTAAAATCATCATTTAATTTATTTGGAAAGCAGTCAATGAAAAAGCCTTTTTTAATTCTTTCTTGAGCATTTTGTGAGAATAAAAATTCAAAACCAGCAGAAATAATTATATCGGGGATTGTTTTATCATCTGCAAAATCAACAGAGTCTTTTAGCCATCCAAGGCCTTTGGATGCTGATTCTAAATTTACCTCAACTGTGGTACTGTTTTTTTCTTCAAAATCAGTAATAGCTTCGTTTAATTTTTCTAAAAGTGGTACTCTTACTGGACATGGAAGTACACCGTAAACTTTTATTTCACCTTTTTTGTTGTTTTCTACTAATGTAATATCAGTTTTATTTGTTTCTATTTTTAGATATTCATTGAGTTGTTTTATTAATGTTTCTAAATTTATTTTTTTTATTTCAGAAACAGATTTTAGTGACAAAAGTTTTATTGGACTTTTCGCGTCTTCTAAATTTGCCAATCCTAAGTTTTTAAAGAAATATATACTGTTTGGATGATTATCTATAACCTCTTTAATTTTTGTTTTTTCTGTAATTATCATATTTCACCTCGTTTAGTTTTGTTATTTCATAAGATAGTAAAGTAGGCATTTTTATCTTTGATTACAATCAAATTTATTGCAAAAAAATACAATGATGTTAAATTATGAATATGATAAAAGGGTTATACAGTTCTCTATCAGCATTAAACGCTGCAATAAAAAGGGTTGATAACAATGCTTACAATATTGCTAATATAAATACGCCTGGTTTTAAGAGAGTATTGAGCTATAATAACACTTTATCTAAAGGTGGAGTTAATGTTTTTACAATAAAGGATAATGATAAACAGGGGTATCTTATTTATACAGGTAGAAATTTAGATTTAGCCATTAATGGAGAAGGTTTTTTTAAACTTTTAAATGGAAACGGTGAAGAGGTATTTACACGGTTTGGTCATTTCTCTGTTGATAAAAATGGAAATATTGTAAATCCCAATGGTGACATTTTGTTCTCGGCTGCTAAAGGTAAAGATGTGCGAATTACTTTAGATGGTTCGATCTATATTGATAATGAGCCATTAGGTAAAATAGAGCTTTTTGATACAAATGGAAATAAAGTATCAAATAATCAATATGAGATTATGCCTGGCTATTTAGAAGCGTCAAATGTAGATGTTGCAAGAGAGATTGTAGATATGATTGTATCTAAAAATTATTTTGAGGCAAACTTGAAATCTACTAAAATAATTGATGAAATGCTTGGTAAAATTATAGATAATTTTGCTTAGGAGGGAAGATGTTAACCGATGATTTTATAAAAGATTTTTTAGAGAAAGCTAAAAATATTGTGATAGTGGGAGCATCAAATAACCCGGCAAGAGCGAGTAATCATATTATGAAATTTTTAATGAGCAAAGGTTATAATTGTTATCCAGTTAACCCTAATGAAGAGGAAGTTTTAGGTGTAAAAGCTTATAAAAGTATAGCAGAAGTCCCTGTTGTCCCTGATATAGTCGATGTTTTTAGAAAGAGCGAATTTGCTCCAGAAATTGTAAAAGAGGCAATTAAAAAAGGGGCAAGGTTTATTTGGTTGCAGGAAGATGTTTACTCAGATGAAGCAAAGCAGATTGCAGAGGAAGCTGGCATACCAATTGTTATGAATAAATGTATTTATAAAGAATATAAAAGATTAGGCTTGCAATAGCAAATTAACATTTAGTTATAGTGTCCCTTGAAACATTAGAGGCTTTCTTTTTATCGGCTAAAAATTGCTCATCATCTTTTAATGCTTGTTTTATATCATTAATTAGTTTTTGTATGAAAGGATCATTACTGAGTTTGTAGATTACCCATCTTCCATCTTTTTCATCAGTTATTATACCAGCATATTTTAAATGTTTTAAATGGGCAGATATTGTTGAAAGAGCAATGTGTAAAACTTCATTGATTTCGCATACACACATAGGTCTTTCTGAGAGAAGTAGGGCAATCCGTAATCTGTTTTTTTCTCCTAAAGATTTAAACACTTCAGCTGTTTTGTTCATTTCCATAAAAATATAATATTTTAAAAAAAATAAGTTGACAAGTATTATTTTCATGATATTTTTATATTCAACGAAATATAATAAATGAGGTTGTTATGGAAAAAAAAGAAAGAAACATTTTTTTTACTTTAATAACACTTTTTTTAATTTTTTATTTCATACCATTTCACTCGAAAAAATATCAAAATGCAGTGATAGAAGCTGTATTGATGTTGCAAGAATATGTTAGGGAGCATACCTTAACCTGTTTGATACCAGCTCTTTTTATTGCAGGAGGGATATCTTCATTTGTATCTCAAGCATCAGTGATAAAATACTTTGGTAGAGGTGCAAAAAAGATCGTTTCCTATTCTGTGGCATCTGTTTCAGGGACTATTTTAGCGGTTTGTTCTTGTACTATTTTACCTCTTTTTGCAGGTATTTACGCAAGAGGAGCAGGAATTGGTCCTGCAACAGCTTTTGTATATTCTGGTCCTGCAATTAATGTTTTGGCTATTGTATTAACTGCAAGGATACTTGGGTGGCAACTTGGTTTGGCAAGGGCAATTGGTGCAATATCTTTTGCTATTATTATAGGTTTAATAATGGAGTTACTTTTTGGTAAAGAGGATGCAAAAAGAGTAAACAATATCCCTTCTGTATCGATAAATGAAAAGGAGAGACCTCTATATAAAGATATTCTGTTTTTTGCTATGTTAGTGGGTATATTGATTTTTGCTACATGGGCAAAGCCAAATAGATTTGGGACAATATTTAGTTTTATTTACAGTATAAAATGGTGGTTGGTGCTGTTATCATTTATTGGACTTATAGTCATAGTGTTTAAATGGTATGAAAAGGGTGAGCGAATTGCATGGCTTAGTGAGACTTGGGAATATTCTAAGCAGATAATTCCGTTATTGTTTATAGGTGTTTTAGTTGCTGGTTTTTTACTGGGTAGACCAAATAGTGGTAATGGGATTATACCAAAAGAAATTGTTGAGAATTTAGTGGGTGGAAATAGTTTTGGTGCAAACTTTTTTGCATCGGTTGTAGGTGCTTTTATGTATTTTGCTACATTGACAGAAGTACCAATATTACAGGGGCTTTTAGGTGCAGGTATGGGTAAGGGGCCTGCTTTGGCACTATTATTGAGTGGCCCTGCATTAAGTTTACCAAATATGTTGGTAATTAGAAGTGTCATTGGTACTAAAAAAACTGTTGCTTATGTTGTGCTTGTAGTGATAATGTCAACATTTGCAGGAATAATTTTTGGTAATTTATAAAAAGTAGGAGGAGATTATGAATGTAAAAGTTTTAGGTACAGGTTGTAGAAACTGTGAGCTGTTATATCAGACTACATTAAAGGCTTTAGAAGAACTTCAAATTGATGCGACTGTGGAATATGTAAAAGATATAAATGAGATTTCGAAATATGTAATGTTTACACCTGGTTTAGTTGTAGATGAAAAGGTAGTGCATGAAGGTAAGCCTTTACCAACAGTGGATCAATTAAAAAAGATTTTTTCTGAACTAAATTAATTTTTAGTAAATTTATTGTAAATTATTATTCAAGAAAATTTTCTTTTAATAAACGGAATTAAATATAATTTTTTATTTTTCATAAGAGGGAGTTTCCCTCTTTTTTATTATTAATTTCTGATTATTAAATAAGTGACAAAATAATCCATTTTGCTATAATAATAATATGAGCAGGATAACAGCTATATGGTTTTTTTTATTTATGTTAGGTTTTATTTTTATAAATTATCCTTTTATTACTATTTTTGATAAAAGAGTGTTTGTCTATGGAATACCACTTATCTATTTATACTTTATAATTGGTTGGTTTTTTTCTATTTTTGTAGTTTTTGTTTTTGTATATTTTTTAAGAAAACGGAAACAATAGTATGAAATTAGTATATCTCCTTACGGGAGCATATTTTTTATCTCTTTTTATAATAGCTTATTATGGTGAAAAACTTTTTAAGAATAATAAAAAAATTATATCTAATCCTTACATTTATTCATTAACACTTGGAGTTTATTGCACTACATGGACTTATTATGGTTCTATTGGTAAGGCAGCAACATCAGGTATTGATTTTATCACGATCTATATTGGCCCAACTTTAGTGGTGTTTACTTGGTGGATATTCTTAAAGCATATTATTAGAGTTTCTGATGAATATAATATTACATCAATAGCTGATTTCATAAGTTTTAGATATGGGAAATCAAAATATCTTGGAATTATTGTATCACTGTTTTGTATTTTTGGGATTATTCCATATATAGCTTTGCAACTTAAAGCAATTACAGAAACATTTTTGCTTGTATCTGATGGAGACCTAAAAAATCAGGTTACTGTTTTTAAAGATATTTCTTTTTATTTTTCGTTAATTATCGGTTTAATTGGTGCTTTCTTTGGGACGAGGCATGTTTCAGAAGCCAGAAAACATCCTGGATTAATATCAATTATTGCTTTTGAATCGATTTTCAAGCTTGTTATATTTGTAATTGGTGGTGTTTTTATTACATTTTTTATGTTTAATGGGTTTTCAGATATTATTGAAAAAATGGCTAATCATAAAAATATCTTAATAGCTAATAAATTAGACGCTCTAATCACTATAAAAGGTTCGGTTAATAGTTATTTTCAATGGTTTACGATGATTATGCTTAGTATGTTTGCAGTGATGTTTTTACCAAGACAATTTCATATGTCTGTTGTGGAAAATCTGGATGTTGATCATATTGATAAAGCGATGTATCTATTTCCATTATATCTGTTTATTATAAATTTGTTTGTTATACCGATAGCCTTTGCAGGTATTATAGTTTTTAATAACACAGGAGATCCTGATTACTATTTTTTAAATATATTAAAAAATAATGGAAATAATATATTGTTAATATTGGTTTATTTAGGTGGGTTAGCTGCAGGTTCAGGGATGGTTATAGTTTCTTCGGTAAGTATTGCAAATATGGTGGTAAACAATATTATAATCCCGATTTTTGTTAAAAAGATAGTTAAATTTGATTTATCTTTTGGATTAATATTTTTTAAGCGTTTTCTTGTAGTGTTGATTGTTATTGTTAGTTTTTTTTATTTTAAATACATTGGGAAACATTTCTCTTTAGTAAGTATAGGTCTTACCTCTTTTGCTGCTGTTAGCCAATTTGCACCACCAATTATAATTGGTTTATTTTGGGAAAGGGTTAACGAAAAAGGTGCAATTGCTGGACTTATTGCAGGTTTTATTATTTGGTTTTTTACACTTATTATACCTGATATGGTTAACGCAGGATTAATTTCTGAAAGCATAATGTTTGAAGGTATTTTTGGTATTTCTATTTTAAAACCGTACGCACTTTTTGGTTTAGATTCACTTGATATATGGTCGCATTCACTCTTTTGGAGCATGCTTTTTAATGTATCTATGTTGGTAATAGTATCATTAATTACCAAGCAGTCAGAAACAGAAATGGAAACAGCAATAATTTTTAAAAGGGAATTTTATCTAAAAGAAATAATAAAAGTGAAGAAGAAAACTATAGTTGGATTGAGTTATGATGATATCTTTACGCTACTTTCGAAGTTTTTAGGAGAAAAGTTAGCTGAAGAAAAATTAAAGCAATATTTAGCACAAAAAGGGAAGGATGTTCCTGAGTTAAACATGGCAGATTTAGCAGAGTTGAGAGACTACTCTGAAAAAGTAATATCGGAAATAATTGGTCCAGGTGCATCAAAATTAATTATGGATTCCTATTTTGAGATGCTTGGTAAAGGTGAAGATAAGGTACTCGATATTTTTAAGGATTTACTTTCTTATAGTGTTGGGGAATCTAAAGATACCTTGGTTAAAAGGGTTTCTGAGTTAAATGTTTTGCTTGAAATTTCAAAGATATTTTCTAATATTGGAAGTTTGGATCAAAAGCTTTTAAAATCCCTTAATTTATTAAAGAAAACTTTTAAATTTGATTTAGTTGTTTTGAGGGTATTAGAAGAAAATACTTTAAGACTTAGGGCTTATGCAGGGCAGTTGTCTCATAATTTGGATCTTGATAGAGAAATTACTGAGCTTTATTCTTCATTTGTAGGTAAGTGTATTCTTGAAAAGAAACCTGTTGCTGTAAATGATATAAATCTAGTCCCAGTAAATGAGAATGTATTAGCCCTTAAAGATGCTGGCTATATATCTTTTTGTCATCTTCCTTTAATTATAGAAGGTGAAGTTAAGGGCGTAATTTCATTTTTTTCCAAAATTTATAAAGGGATGTACACTACTGAGTTTGTTTCAATTTTAGAAAGTGTTGCTCATCAAATTGCTTTTTCCATAAAGAGCTATGAACAAACAAAAGAATTGATTAAAATGAGGGAAATCGAAAAAGAGCTTGAAATTGCAAGAAGTATTCAGCGATCCCTTTTACCTCAAAAAGCTCCTCAAATAGAAGGGATTGAGTTTTCTGGTGTCTGTTTTGCTTATGAGTTTGTAGGAGGAGATTATTACGATTACTTTGAGTTGGGCAACAATATACTGGATGTAGTGATTGCTGATGTTTCAGGGCATAATGTGGCCTCTGCGTTATTGATGTCTGAGGTAAGATCTTTACTAAAAAGTATAATTGCGACCAATCCAAATTTACAGCCAAAAGATATAATAAATAAACTTAATTTGGAAATTTATGATGATTTAGAAAAATTAGAATTTATAATAACACTTGTATATTTAAGAGTTGATTTACAAAATAAGAAAATAACCTATGTGAATGCAGGTCATCCAAAACCTATTATTTGTAGAAATAATGATACAGTTGTTTTAGAAGGTGGAGATCCTTTGCTTGGTGTTTTAAAAGATTATTCTTTTACTCAGTATGATTATAAATTCTATAACGGGGACTTTTTATTTTTATATACTGATGGAGTTACTGAAGCGGAAAATAGTAAAAACGAGTTTTTCGGAGTTGATAACTTATTATTAACTATCAAAAATAATTGTGGGTTTTCTTCTGATGAGATAATTGCTCATGTTTATGATGAATTATTAAGATTTATTGGCGAGAACAAACAAAAAGATGATGTAACGATGGTTGGTATAAAATTTATATAAGTTAATAAAAACTGATTGAAAATAGATAATTCCTGTGATAGTTATTAAACAAATTTAAGCTAAATTTAACAGGAGATTTGCAATGAGAAGTGAGAATATTAAAAAAGGGTTAGAAAGAGCGCCACATAGGGCTTTATTACATGGTAGCGGTGTTCCAAAAAGCTCTTTGGATAGACCCTTTATAGGTATTTGCTCAAGTTTTACTGATCTGATTCCTGGCCATTCAGGTATGAGAGATTTAGAAAGATTTATCGAAAAAGGTGTACATTCTGGTGGAGGTTATTCTTTTATATTTTCAGTTCCAGGTATCTGTGATGGTATTGCTATGGGGCATAAAGGGATGCATTATTCACTGCCAAGCAGGGAAGCGATAGCAGATATAATAGAGTGTGTAGTAGAAGCACATCAGCTTGATGGTGTGGTTTTCCTAACAAATTGCGATAAGATTACTCCAGGTATGCTCATGGCAGCAGCCAGATTAAATGTG
The DNA here is from genome assembly GCF_049472675.1 of Deferribacter thermophilus. Classification (NCBI taxonomy): domain Bacteria; kingdom Pseudomonadati; phylum Deferribacterota; class Deferribacteres; order Deferribacterales; family Deferribacteraceae; genus Deferribacter; species Deferribacter thermophilus. The sequence continues at coordinate 31,253 of NZ_JAPNXM010000012.1, read as the reverse complement.
CCATCTATTTTTGTTACTGCTGGTCCAATGTTAAGTGGAAATTGGAGGGGGGAAAGAAGGTCTTTTGTTAGAGATACTTTTGAGGCTATGGCAAAATATAAAAAAGGTGAAATTGATGATTTTGAAATGAGTAATCTGGAGCAATGTGCTTGCCCTTCTGCTGGTTCTTGTCAGGGGCTTTACACTGCTAACACTATGGCATGTCTAACTGAAACAATGGGGATGAGCCTTCCAGGTTGTGGGACTGCTTTAGCTGTAATGTCAAAGAAAAAACATATAGCATTTGATAGTGGAGTAAGGATTTGTGATTTGGTTAGAGAAAATATAAAACCGAGGGATATTTTAAATGAAAAAGCTTTTAAAAATGCAGTTATAGTAGATTTGGCACTTGGTGGTTCTACAAATACAACACTTCATTTACCAGCTATTGCTCATGAGGCAGGTGTAAAATTAGATTTGGAATTATTTGATACATTAAGTAAAAAAGTTCCCCATATTAGTAATCTTAGACCTGGTGGGGAATATTTTATGGAAGATTTAGATTTCGCAGGTGGAATTCCTGCAGTATTTAAAAGACTTGAGACTATATTGGAAGATAATATTACAGTATCTGGTTTGACTGTTAAGGAGATAGCTCAAAAAGCGCTTGTTTTTAATGAAGATGTTATTAGACCTATTGATAACCCTTATCATAAAGAAGGTGGGATTGCTGTATTGAAAGGGAATTTGGCACCTATGGGTTGTGTAGTAAAGCAATCAGCTGTTTCCCAAGATATGATGGTTTTTAAAGGTAAGGCAAAAGTTTTTGATTCAGAAGAAGACGCAATGGATGCTATAATGAGCGGAAAAATCGAAAATGGTGATGTCGTAGTAATTAGGTATGAAGGGCCAAAAGGTGGCCCAGGTATGAGGGAAATGCTTGCTCCTACAGCTGCAATTGCTGGTATGGGGCTTAACAAAGTGGCGCTAATTACTGATGGGAGGTTTTCTGGCGGCACAAGGGGACCATGTATAGGGCATATTTCCCCAGAGGCTGCTGAATGCGGAGTCATTGCATTGATAAAAGATGGGGACGAAATTTATATCAATATTCCTGAAAGAAAGATCGAATTGTTGGTTTCTGAAGATGAGTTGAATAATAGAAGGAAAAATTGGGTTAAACCAGAACCAAAAATTAAAAAAGGTTATTTATATAAATATGCTTTAAATGTTAGTAGCGCTGCAGAAGGTGCTATATTTAAAAAAATGCAGTAGGAGAAATGTCTATGATGACAGGTGCAGAAATATTAGTTGAATGCTTAAAAAAAGAAAATGTTGAGGTTATTTTTGGTTATCCAGGTGGTGTGTTATTAAGTATTTATGATACATTATTTGATGCTGAGATTAAGCATATTTTGCCAAGACATGAACAAGGTGGTATTCATGCTGCTGATGGATATGCGAGAGCTACAGGAAAAGTTGGTGTATGTATGGCCACTAGTGGTCCTGGTGCTACCAACTTAGTAACTGGTATAGCTAATGCTTATATGGATTCTGTTCCACTTGTTGTTTTTACTGGACAGGTCCCTACGTCTTTAATTGGTGGAGATGCTTTTCAAGAGGCTGATATCATTGGTATAACAAGACCAATTGTAAAGCATAGTTACTTAATAAAAGATATTAAAGAGTTAGCACCATCAATAAAAGAAGCGTTTTATATTGCAAGGACAGGTAGACCTGGCCCTGTTGTAATTGATTTGCCAAAGGATGTGGTTGCTTCAAAAGCTAAGTTTAAATATCCTGAAAAGGTTGAGTTACTTGGGTATAATCCAAATTATGAAGGTCACCCAATGCAGATTAAAAAGTTACTAAAGGCTTTAGAAAATGCTAAAAAGCCTGTTGTTTATATGGGTGGTGGAGTTAGAATAAGCAATGCTCAAAAAGAGTTAGTAGAGTTTGTAGAAAAAATTAACTTACCAGTAATATCATCGTTTATGGGGTTGGGCGGTTTTCCAGGCGATCATCCTAATTTTATCGGTTGGTTAGGGATGCATGGAAACTATGCCTCAAACATGGCTATGACAGAAACAGATTTTATAATAGCGATTGGGACAAGATTTTCGGATAGATCAACAGGCAGATTAGATGGATTTGCACCACATGCTAAAATTGCTCATATTGATATTGATCCAGCTTCAATAAGTAAAAATGTTGTGATTGATATACCAATTGTTGGAGATTGTAAAATAGTATTAAATCAAATTTTAAAATATATCGGTAGTTATGAATGGGATAAGCGTAAAAAAGATAGAGAAGCTTGGATTAAACAGATAAAGGCTTGGGATAGCAAACATCCTTTTTCATATAAGCCAAGTAAGAAGTTAATAAAACCACAATTTGTTGTAGAAAAGATATATGAAGTTACAAAAGGGGATGCTATTATTTGCACTGAGGTTGGACAGAATCAGATGTGGGCTGGTCAGTTTTATAAATTCAAAGACCCTAGACAATTTATCTCATCTGGCGGTTTAGGCACAATGGGGTTTGGTTTTCCAGCTGCGATAGGAGCTAAGATCGGGAGACCTGAAAAAGAGGTTTTTGATATTGCAGGGGATGGAAGTTTTCTTATGAATATGCAAGAGATATGCACCGCTGTACAGTATAGAGTGGGTGTTAAAGTAGCAATATTAAATAATAAATTTTTAGGTATGATAAGGCAGTGGCAAAACTTATTCTTTAATAATAGATATTCTTATTCTTGTCTTGAATGTCAGCCTGACTTTTTAAAGCTGGCTGAAAGTTATGGATGTCCCGCTTTTAGAGCAGAAAAACCTGAAGATGTGGAGCCGATATTGAGAGAGGCGATGAAAATTAAAGATTTACCCGTCTTAATGGATTTTGTTGTGGATAGAGAAGAGAATGTGTTCCCTATGGTTCCAGCAGGAGCTGCTTTAAATGAAATGATTTTGGGGGATTAATATGGGAAATATGAGACATATAATTTCTGTTTTAGTTGAAAACAAATTTGGTGTATTATCAAGGGTTGCTGGTCTTTTTAGTGGTAGAGGTTATAATATTGAAAGTCTTTCTGTAAATACAACTCATGATCCTAAGTTTTCAGTAATGACAATTGTAACCACTGGAGATGAGAGGATTATAGAGCAGATAATTAAACAGCTTAGAAAATTAATAAATGTAATTAAGGTCAGAGATGTTACTACTATGGATCATATTGAGCGTGAAATGATGCTAGTGAAGGTTCATGCTACTTCAAAAACTAGACCAGATATTTTTAATATTATTAATACATTCAGAGGTAAAGTTATAGATATAACGGGTGATTCTTTAATAGTTGAAATTACAGGAACTGATGATAAAAATAAAGCATTTTTGAAAGTGCTTGAACCTTATGGTATTATTGAGGTAATAAAAACAGGGTTTGTTGCTATTGCAAGAGGGAGCAAAGCAACACCTGATTATAGTAAAACATCATAAAAATAGAAAAAAGAGGTGGATTTATGAAAGTTTTTTATGAAAAAGATGTTAATCTTGATTTAATTAAATCTAAAAAGGTTGCTGTAATTGGTTATGGCAGTCAAGGCTATGGCCATTCTAATAATCTTAAAGATAGTGGTGTGGATGTAGTTGTAGGTTTGAGAAAAGGTAGTAAGTCATGGGATAAAGCTGAATCAGCTGGTTTAAAAGTGATGGAGGTTGAAAAAGCAGCTGAATGGGCTGATGTAATTATGATTTTAACTCCTGATGAAACGCAAGGTGATTTGTATAGAAAGTCTATTGAGCCTTATTTGAAAGAAGGTAATTATATTGCTTTTGCTCATGGATTCAATGTGCATTTTGGGCAGATTGTAGCACCTGAGAATGTAAATGTTATTATGATTGCTCCTAAAGGTCCAGGGCATTTAGTTAGGGCTGAATATGTTAAGGGGGGAGGAGTTCCTTGTTTAGTAGCTGTTGCGCAAGATTATAGCGGGGATTCTTTGGATGTTGCCCTTTCTTATGCTGCAGCAATAGGCGGTGCAAGAGCTGGTGTGCTTCAGACAACATTTAAAGAGGAAACCGAAACAGATCTTTTTGGTGAGCAAGCTGTGCTATGTGGTGGTTTAGTACAGTTAATTAAATATGGCTTTGAAACTTTGGTTGAAGCTGGATATGCTCCTGAAATGGCTTATTTTGAATGTTTGCATGAGGTAAAACTTATTGTAGACCTTCTTTATGAGGGTGGTATTTCTAACATGAGACATTCTATTAGTAATACTGCTCAATACGGAGATTTGACAAGAGGTCCTCGTGTAATATCTCCTGAAGTTAAGGAGAATATGAAGAAGGTTTTATACGAGATTCAAAGTGGTCAGTTTGCTAAAGAGTGGCTTTTGGAAAATAAAGCTGGTAGGCCAGTATTTAATGCCTTAACAAAGGCAGATGAGAACCATCCAATAGAAATTGTAGGTAAAAAATTAAGAGGTATGATGAGCTGGCTTGGAAAATCAAAAATAGTTGATACAGATAAAAATTAGTAAGATAATTGCTGCCATTTTCAGCTGTGGCAGCAATTATTTTTTCTATTGCTATTATTGTTAAAAACAATATATAATACATTAAAAACGGAGAGTTGAGTTGATAGCAAAAGAAGGGTTCCCTTTTATTTTAATTACATTAATTGCATTTTTGATATTATTGATTTTGCCTAAAGGTATATTGTTAACTATTTTAATTATATTATTATTGCTATTTATTTGGTTTTTTAGGGATCCTGAAAGGGATATACCCCCTTATGAAGATATTGTAGTTTCACCAGCTGATGGGAAGGTTGTAGAGATTACTGAAGAAGAGTTTGATAATAAACTTTTTAAAAAAATTTCTATTTTTATGAATATTTTTGATGTTCATGTTAATAGAGCCCCTTTAGATGGTGAGGTAGTTTCAGTAGAGCATAAACCTGGTAAATTTTTAGCTGCTGATAATCCTAAAAGTTCATTTGAAAATGAGCAGAATATAATCAGAATAGCTACTAATTATGGTGAAGTAGTTTTAAAACAGGTGGCTGGCCTTGTGGCAAGGAGAACAGTAGCTTATGTGAAAAAAGGTGATAAAGTATTAATTGGTGATAGAATAGGGATAATAAAGTTTTCATCGAGAGTAGATCTGTATTTGCCAACTAATTTTCATATAAATGTTGAATTAAATGATAGAGTTAAGGCAGGTGAAACTATAATAGCAAGGTATGAAAAGCATGATTAAAAAAGAGTATGTTTTACCTAATTTTATAACTTTGATGAGTATGTTTTCAGGTTTTTATTCAATTATTTCATCTGTAAACGGAGAGTTTGTGCCTGCTGCTTATGCTATACTCTTTGCATTTATATTTGATGGATTAGATGGAAAAGTAGCTAGAATGTTGCATGCAACCAGCGACTTCGGGATTCAGATGGATTCACTAAGTGATATTATTGCCTTTGGGATTGCACCAGCATTACTGGTTTATAATTGGGTTCTTATCCCTTATGGTAGAGTGGGTTGGATGGCTGCCTTTTTATTTGTGGCTTGTGGTGCTCTGAGATTGGCTAGGTTTAATGTTATGACCAAAAAACTAGATAATAGATATTTTATTGGTTTGCCTATTCCAGCTGCTGCTGGCGTAATTGCATCAAGTGTACTTTTTGTTAAAGAACTTATAGGGACTCCTGATGGGTTGACTATACCACTTAGTTTTGTTTTGTTTATTTATTTGCTCGCGTTTTTGATGGTAAGCAATGTTAAGTATTATAGTTTTAAAAAGATTGAATTGCATGGGGTAAAACCTTTTAGGCTTTTGGTAGGTTTTACTTTAATGATTATTATAATCGGTTCTTATCCTGAAATATTTTTGTTTGTATTTTTTATAGTTTATGCATTATCTGGTCTCCTCCTCGAGCTCTTAAAAGTTTTTAGACATCGAACCCTGGAGGCCAAAGAGGGGCATATTAAGTAATTAAAAGGCCTCAACCTTCCAGGGTTGAGGCCTTTTTTTTTAGATTATTTTTAAAAAGGAGGAAATAAAATGAGCGAAAAATTGATAATTTTTGACACAACTTTAAGAGATGGCGAACAAGCCCCAGGTTTTAGTATGAATGTAGAAGAGAAGCTTAAAATGGCAGTTCAGCTTGAAAAACTTGGTGTAGATGTCATTGAGGCTGGTTTTCCAATTTCATCACCTGGGGATTTTGAAGCTGTGAAAAGGGTTGCCGAAACAGTTAAAAATCCAATTGTTGCAGGTTTGTGTAGAGCAAACAGAAAAGATATTGAGGTTGGCTGGGATGCATTAAAGTCTGCTAAAAGACCAAGAATTCATACATTTATAGCTACATCAGATATTCATATGAAGTACAAGTTAAAAAAAGATCCTGAAGAGGTTATTGAAATAGCTAGAGATGCTGTAAAGTTTGCAAGAAATCTTTGTGATGATGTTGAATTTAGTGCTGAAGATGCAACAAGAACGAATTTGGACTTTTTATGTAAAATTGTTGAAGTTGTAATAGATGCAGGTGCAAGTACGATAAATATTCCAGATACTGTTGGATATACTGTTCCTATGGAATTTGAAAAGATCATTAGTACATTGTTAAATAAAGTGCCAAATATTGATAAAGCTATTATTAGTGTACATTGTCATAACGATCTTGGGTTGGCAGTTGCAAATTCTATTGCAGCGGTTAATGCAGGTGCAAGACAGGTTGAATGTACCATAAACGGTATAGGAGAAAGAGCAGGTAATGCATCCTTAGAAGAAATAGTTATGGCATTAAATGTTCGTAAAGATATTTTTGATTTTGTATATACGGATGTAAATACAAGAGAAATATATAGAACTAGTAAGTTGCTTACTTCTATAACAGGGGTTGAGGTACAACCGAATAAAGCTATTGTTGGTAAAAATGCTTTTGCACATGAAGCTGGTATCCATCAGGATGGTGTGTTAAAAGAGAGAACTACTTATGAAATTATGACACCTGAAAGTGTTGGTATACCATCAAACAAGCTTGTTTTAGGTAAGCATTCTGGAAGGCATGCTCTTATGCAAAGATTAAAAGATTTAGGTTATGAACTATCAAAAGAAGAGATTGAGATAGTGTATTCTAGATTTAAAGAGCTTGCAGATAAGAAAAAAGAGGTTTATGACGAAGATTTAGAAGCAATTGTTGAAAATCAAATGAGTAGAGTTAGAGAATATTACTCTTTAGAAAATATAACTGTTGTAAGTGGAAATAATGCTATCCCAACTGCTACAATTGAGCTTGTTAAAGATGATGGAAATACAATAATTGATGCATCAATAGGTGATGGACCAGTTGATGCGGCTTTTAAAGCTATTGAAAGAATAGCTGGTATTCAGGGAAGACTAAAAAAATACAATATTAAGTCTGTGACAGCTGGTAAAGATGCTCAAGGTGAAGTTACTGTTAGTGTAGAATTTGAAAAGTCTGGATTTGATATAACAGGCAAAGGTTATTCTACAGATATAGTGGAGGCAAGTGCAAGAGCGTATTTACATGCACTTAACAGATATCTCAGCAGGAAAAATAATAAAAAAGAGATAAAGGAAACAATTTAAAAAAAGGGGGGAGGTTCCCCCTTATTTGATTTCAAAGAGCTATTGTTTCAGGATAATTAGAAATAATTATTTATTTATCAAAAAGCATCTTATAAAATTTTAAAGTAAAATAAGCCTTATTAACTTTAATATTGCAAACTTATTTTATTTAAACTATATAGTGGCGACAACTCAGTATGGAGGTATTACATGGCTGGCCATAGTAAATGGGCTAATATAAAGCATAGAAAAGCTGCTCAAGACGCAAAAAAAGGTAAAATTTTTACAAAAATAGCAAGAGAGTTAATGGTTGCTGCTAAAATGGGTGGAAGTGACCCTGAAATGAATCCTCGTCTGAGAGTTGCTTTAGAAAAGGCAAGACAAGCCAATATGCCAAAGGAAAATGTGGAAAGAGCTATTAAAAAAGGTACTGGTGAAGGGAATGAGGCTAACTTTGAGGATGTTATATATGAAGGGTATGGTCCAGGTGGTGTTGCTATTTTAGTTCAGGCTTTGACTGACAATAAAAATAGAACTGTTGCTGAAGTTAGAAGTACTTTAACAAAAAGAGGTGGAAGCTTGGGTGAAGCTGGTTGTGTCTCATGGCTATTTGAAAAGAAAGGAGTTATCGGAATTAAAAAGGAGACAATTGATGAGGATGAGTTAATGAATATTGTATTAGAAGTGGGCGCTGAAGACTTAAAAGTAGAAGATGATATGTATGAAGTTGTTACAGAGCCAACTGAATATTATAAAGTAAAAACAGCTTTGGAAGAAAAAGGGATCAAATTAGAATATGCAGAACTTACTATGAGACCAAAAAATACGGTTAAAGTTGAAGGGGAAAATGCAAAAAAACTATTAAACTTGATTGAAGCTTTAGAAGATCTTGATGATGTTCAAGAGGTTTATGCTAATTTCGATATAGATGACTCAGTTATGGAGGAAATGGGAGCTTAAATATTGATAATTTTTGGGGTTGATCCCGGTTTGAATAAAACCGGGATAGGTGTTTTGGAATTATCTGAAAATAATGACTTTAAATTTGTAGATTACAGATTAATTAAAAATAAAAGTAGTTTTGATGTTGTAGAGAAAATTGCTTCTTTATCGAAGGGTGTATCTGAAATTATTGAAAAATATAACCCTTCCTTTGCAGCAATTGAGGAAAGCTTTTATTCTGTAAATGTTAAAACTGCTATAAGTTTGGGATTAGCTCGTGGGGCTATTATGTCAGCCCTTTTAATGCAAAATGTAAAAGTTTATCAGTTTACAGCTTTGCAGATTAAAAAATCTGTTGTTGGATATGGCAAAGCTGATAAAAACCAGGTTAGGAGAATGGTTGAGATGCAGCTTAACATTTCTTTAAAAGATGTTTTAAATGATATATCTGATGCTCTTGCATGTGCTATATGTTTAGCTATATTTTTAAAAGGTAATAGATATGATAAATTATATTAAAGGTAAACTCAGTGTTAAGAAACCTGATTTTATTGTTGTTGAAGCTTATGGTGTTGGATACCATATTTATATTTCTTTAAATACTTTTTCAAATTTGCCTAATGAAGGGGATGAAGTAAAGATTTTTGTTCAACAAATATTAAAAGATGATGGTATCAGCTTATACGGTTTTATAAGTGAAAATGAAAGAGATTTTTTTAATTTACTAATTAAGGTTTCAAAAGTTGGTCCAAAATTAGCGCTATCAATTCTGTCAGGATTTAATGTAGAAGAATTAAAGGAGTGTATTGCTACAAAAAATCATATTAAATTGGCTTCTATCCCAGGTATAGGGAAGAAAACAGCTGAAAGGATTGTAGTGGAATTAAAAGATAAATTAGATAGTGTTGAAGTTGAGATTGAAAGTGGGGATGTTCAAATTTTAGAAGATGTGGTGAGTGCCCTTGTTAATCTCGGATATAAAAAGCAGGATTGTTTAAAGGTTGTAAAAAAATTAGATATAAATAATTTTAGTTTTGAGGAATTATTGAAAGAAGCTTTAAAGCAACTAACTTCATAAAGGGGACAAAAGAAAATCAGGATATGAGTGTAGAAAAGTTTGATAAATCAGCTTTTACTTATGATCAAAATCCTATGCATGTTGAAAGAGGTATAGCTGTAGCTAATGCTATAAAAAAACTTGTTCCTATTAAAAAAGATTGGGTAATAGCTGATTTTGGATGTGGAACAGGTTTGTTGGGTATAAATTTTGTAAACGATGTTAAGAAAATCGTAATGATTGATGCCTCGCAAAATATGTTGAAGGTATTGAAGGAAAAATTAGATAAATTAAAAATAGAAAATGTAGAAATTTTAAAATTTGATATTACAAAAGATCAAAATTTACCAAATTTAAGATTTGATTTGATTGTTACACTGATGACTTTTCATCACATAAATGACATAAAGTCAGCATTAAACAAGCTATTTAGTATGATTAAGAAAGATGGTTATTTGGCATTAGCTGATTTGGATGAGGAAGATGGATCTTTTCATAAAGATAAAGAAACTGTGCATAATGGTATAAATCAAACAAAACTAAGAGATTATGCTAAAGAAATTGGTTTTGAATTTGTAAAATCTGACATCCCTTATGTTATTAAAAGGGATATAGACGGTCAATTAAAAGAGTATCCAGTTTTTCTACATATCTATTGTAAGTAATTAAACTTTTTTAGATTAAAAAATTCTTTCAATTTATTACTTAAAGGTATATCCTAAAAATAAAGGTGTATTATGGAGTTAAATGAGTTCATAAGAATACATGATAAAAATCAGTTTGAAATAAAGCTTGGATATCTAATTGATCACTCAAAAAGGAAAACTGAGTATGAAATAAATATATATTTTTTCATTCCTAAGAGCATAGGTTTAAATAAGTACACTTATAGTAATACTCAGTTTTTTGAAGATTTTTACAGCTATGTCAGATTGATAACACCAAAGAGCGATTTAAAGGATATAATTAAAAGATTACAAAGATTGATTAACTTTATATATCGAAATAGATCATCTTTAGAAAAACATTTCGACCATATTAATTATGAATTAAAAATTATCATTTGTTCTTATAGGGTTTATCTGAGAAAATTTGCAAATGAGATTAAAAGTGGGATGTGTGTAAATGAAGAAATTGTTAATTTTATTAATGAATTAAAAGAATTTAGAAAGCATATTAAAGAATTCACTGGTTTTGTTAATGGTTCTATATCGAATAGTTTGAAAGATTTGTTTATTTTTGCTGACGAGTATAGTAGTTTTTTGATTGATGTGTATGTTTTTAGAATTATAAAGTTTTTAGGTAAAAATTGTGACAGCAATATTAAAAGTTTTTTGTTAAAAGTTGTTAAAGAAGAGGATGAGTATAGAAAATTAAAAAATTATTCATTTGTTACAAGTAATGAAGAAAATAATGAATCTTTAATATATAAATATTCTGTTTATAAAAAATTTTTTTATAGCATTTTGTTTTTATATCAGAAGAGAAAAGAGGATTTTACCGAGGCTAGGCATTTTGCCTATGCCATTGCTGCTGGTATCGCAATGATTTTTGCAACCGCTGTGGCTTTTTTTTATCAACAAAAGTATGGTAGTTATACTTTACCTTTCTTTGTTGCACTTGTTGTTAGCTATATGTTTAAAGATCGAATAAAAGATTTTTTTAGACAACTGTTTGATAATAAATTTGTTTTTAAAAAAGTATATGACTTTAGAAATAAGATATATGATTTAGAGAAAAATAGATTATTTGGCTTTTATAAAGAAAGAGTAAGATTTATAGATGAAAAAAATTTACCTAAGGAAGTACTCGAAAAAAGATTGTTTAAAACTGATGGAAGATTATCTACATGGTTTTTGGGGGAAAACATCTTAAAATATGAACGAAAAATTAAATTGTATAATAAAAGGATTTCAGATTTTTTTACAGATAATATTGAAGGGCTAAATGACATCATTAGGTTTAATGTAAGTAATTTTACAAAAAAAATGGATGATCCTTATGAAGTTTTATACAGAACTGACGGCGAAAAAGTAGAAAAATTAGTTGCATCAAAGGTATATCATGTAAATATGGTTGTTGAATTTGTTTCAGACAAAGAGCATCGACTTTATAAAGTTAGGTTAATTCTTTCTAAAGATGGGATAAAAAGAGTAGAGTTGCCTGAGTTTAATAAAGTGATTTATAAGGAAGATTTATTATAGTGTCTATTATATAATGATAATGAGTATTTAAATAAAATTGGTCCAATAATCTGGTTTAATCCTATTATTGCAAAAAGTAAAGTGCTCATGTCTTTTCCCCAAGCGAAGTTTTCTGCTAAAATTTTAGCAAAACCTAAGCTTACTCCAGCTTGACTAATAAAACCAAATGATGATAGCTTTACAGCTTGCTTTTCAATACCAATAAATTTATTTGCTGCTAAAGACGATAAATATAATAAAAAAAACCTTAATAGAACAAATACAACAGCTACAAACAACATATTTTGAAGTGCTTTAATATTTATTGAGGCTCCAGCAGAAAAGAAAAATATAAGGAGAATTAATTCAAAGTTTTGTTCCATTAATTCATTTAACATTTTACCAAAATTTGAAAAATTATTAATTACTATCCCTGCTATCAAAAAGATTAGAAGATTATTTAAATGTAGTTTATCAGCTAAAAAGCTTGTCATTGTTAAAATTAAAAAAATAAAAGTACCTGTATTGTATTTGATGTATTTAAAATATTGATTAATAAAAAAGCCTATAATAATTCCTGTTAAAATAGATAGAGCTTCATGAAAGATAAGAGCATATATAGAATGCTGGCTACTTTTGGCAAAAATTGATAAACAGAAAGTAAAAGCTAATATTAATGTGATATCTTTAATTATTGCTGAAGTTAATACTAAGTTTGAAAGTTCGTTGTTTGACTTTGTCTCTTTTATTATAGCCACAGTAGTAGAAGGGGATGTTGCATTAAAAATGATTGTTGTAAACAAAACAATTGATAGTTTGGCATAAGTTGGAGTTTCTATATAAAAAAGTAAATATATTGTTGGGATAGTTAAAATTGACATAATAATTACTTGATTTATTGTAAATTTTCCATACCTTAAGAAGCATTTGAAATCTCTATTAAAATTGATTTCACAACCAGCAACAAGAGCTATCATCCCCAATGCCACATTATCTAAGAATTTCAATTTGTTTAAAATAAAGTTATCGAATACATTTAAAACAAATGGGCCCAATAAAATCCCTATTAATAAAAAAGATGATAATCTTGGAAATCCCAATTCATAAAAGGTTTCAGCTACAATTAAAGATATCAAAAAAGAAACACCAATATTGAGAGTATAATGTACATTATAATTTTTTGTTAAATAGATAGTGATGATTATCAAAGCAATAGTTAGAGATATATTTTTAATTATTTTCATTTTTTGAAACCCTGTAATTGTAAATTTCTGTCATTAAGAAAAGTAAAAAAAAGTATGGAATAAAATTTAAAAGATTGCGAAATTGATAAGAATTTAATTCTATTAAAAATATCATTGGTAAAATACCTAAATTTACTAAATTGATACTTTCTTTTGAGCTAATAATCAGTTTTTGATATAGATAAAGTGCAACATATTTTCTAATAAAAATAATAAGTAGAAAAGTTAGTATTGTGAATATGAGCAATTTTAAATCAAGATTAATATGATTGAAAAGATAAAATCCTATGATGATAAACAAGATAATGTATAAAAATTTATCTAAAAAATCTATTGTGTTAATAAATACATCACCAAATTTGGTATTGGATATTAAAAGCCCAATAATAAATCCAGAAGAGATTGGAGAAAGTTTAAAAGTAACTGTTAGACCAGTGAAAAGAACTAATAATGTGATATTTAAAGTATATACTGCCCTTTTGTCATTAAATTGAATGCTTTTAGATATTATGATGATTACACAAATTGATACCAATAAGTAAGATACAAAATTTATAATATCGTAGTATCTATAGCAAATTAGCAAAGAATAAAAGATAAACGAATAAAAAGGGTATAGCGATATTAAAATGAGATTAGTATAATTATTGGAAAAATTATTTTTAGTAATTTTATTTAGTAAGATCGCACTAAAGGGGAATGTTGTATTTAATATTATGGGGATAAATAGATGTTCAATTCTAAAAATTGTGCTCAAAATATAAATACATATTGAAAGTAAGGTGTATATCAGAAGTAAAAAGATGTGAAACTTGTAGTTTATACTTTTTAAAAGGCTAAATTTATATTGGCCACCAAAAAGTACTCCAGTGAGGAAAAAAACAAATGATAAATATGGTTTAAAATCGTAATTCATTTTAATATCAGTTTTTAATGTTATGTATGATAGCAGTATTCCTAAAATGATGTATTCAAGGTTTAGGTTTAGTAGATAAGATAAAAAGGTGGCTTTTTTTTCTTTAGCCAAATATAGTAAAGAGCTTATAAATGCTATTAATAATAAAAATGTTATATAAAAAAACTCGTTCATAATTTTGTATAACATGTTTTAAATTTTTAGAAAACTATAATTTATTAACTAATTTTATAATTTTTAAGCAAAAATTCTTATGATTGATTTAATGATACTTTTAATGTAAATTGTGGGCATGAAATCATTGAATAAAACAGTTATATTTTCGCACGGTAAAGAAGGGACACCTGATGGAAAAAAGATAAAAGTATTATCAGGTGTGGCAAAAAGTATGGGCTGGGAATGTGTAAGTTTGGATTATCGAGGGGTTTATGATCCAGAGGAAAGGGTAAAAAAATTAGAAAGCTTTATCAATTCAGTTGATTATGAACGCTTAGTTTTAGTGGGTTCAAGTATGGGGGGGTATGTTTCTTTAGCTGTAGCGAAAAATTTTAATACAAATGGGCTATTTCTTTTAGCTCCTGCCATTGGTATGAAAAACTTGGAGTATAAAAATAAATATATTTATCCTGAAAATACTTATGTAGAAATTGTTCATGGTTTAAAAGATAGTGTTGTTCCTGTTGATAATATTATTTTTTATTCAAAAAAATTTGGAGTTACTTTGCATTTGTTAAATGATGGGCATAGGCTATTATCGAGTATAAATTATATTTCAAAATTATTTAAAATATTTTTAGAAAAAATAGATGAGAGGTAAATAGATGGAAAAAAGAAAAATAAGCTGTGCAGTATGTGCATGGAGAGAACATTGCAATAAAAAATACTACATTAAAGACCCTTCAAAATGTCTTGATTTTAGTAGAGATGTGACAATTGATGTCGAAAGTGAAAATAATGATAATGAAGAGGAAAATAAAGAAAATGATAAGGGTTAAAACAGGTATTGGTTTTGATGTCCATGCTTTTGAAAAAGGGGCTGATTTATTCTTGGGTGGAGTTAAAATACCCTATAAGTATGGTTTAAAAGGGCATTCAGATGCAGATGTTTTGATTCATGCTATTATTGATGCAATAGTTTCACCTGCTTTGGCTACAGATATTGGAAAGTTATTTCCAGATAGTGATGATAGCTACAAAGGTATTGATTCAAAGATTTTACTTAAAAAATCTGTTGAAATGGTAAGAGATAAAGGCTTTGAAATCTGTAATATTGATACTGTAATTATTGCTCAAGAACCTAAAATCTCCCCTTATATATTTGATATGAGGGAAATATTGTCAGAAGTGCTAAATATTTCAATTGAAGATATCACGATAAAAGGGACTACTACAGAATATTTGGGTTTTACTGGAAGAAAAGAGGGGATAGCAGCTGTTGCAATAGCGACATTGATTTATTAATAGCAAGTTCTTGAGATTTATATAAAATTTTTTAAATTAGTTATTAGAAAAGTGTTTAAAACCTCTTTTCAAGGAGGGGATTATGTCTAAGAAAAGATTACCTTATTTGAGATTTGCGGAAGATTTTGATGATCCATATAGAAGTGAATTTGCAAATTATTCATATTGCACAGAATGTGGAATTGGCTATGTTGATAAAAACTGGAAACTAAATATTGATGAATCCTTGAAAAGAAATCCAATTATTTGTCCAGCATGTAGAAAAATTAAAGAAAACTATTTTGAGGGTATATTGTATATAAGAGGGAATTTTTATAAGAACCATAAAGAAGAGATACTTAATTTACTAAAAAATGAAGAGAAAAGGCAAAGAGCTAAAACTGCTCTTCCAAGAATTGGTAGGATTGAAGAGAATGATGAAGGGTTGATAGTTTATACAACAAATGATAAGTTAGCGTATAGATTAGGTAAAGCGTTATTTAAAGCATATAAAGGGGATTTGGGCATTAAATGGTCTGATGGCAATATTTTTACAAGGGTTTACTGGGAGAGGGATGAGTAGTATAAAATATTTGGTTTTTGATTTAGACAACACACTTTATCCACCCAATAAAAGTATATTAAAAGAGGTGGATAAAAAAATAAACGAGTTTATGGTTTTAAAAGTGGGTATACCTGCTGATGATGTTGATAGTCTAAGGCGAGAATATTGGGATAAATATGGTACAACATTAAATGGTTTAATAAAACATTATAATATAAATCCCCATGAGTATTTAGAATTTGTTCATGATGTTTGCTATGACAAATATTTTTATAAAGACGATCTTTTAATTAAAGTTTTGAGTGAGTTTGACGAAAAAAAGTATATTTTTACAAATGGTTCCAAAAAGCATGCTATAAATGTGTTAGAGCGACTTGGTATAAAAGAGCATTTTGAGAAGATATTTTCCATAGAAGACACATGTTTTAATCCAAAACCTTATAAAAAAAGTTTTGATTTTTTTGTAGAACAAGCTGGGATAAATCCATTAGAAACTATTTTTTTTGAGGATATGCCAAAAAATTTAAGAGGTGCTAAGGAGTTAGGTTTTAAAACTGCGCTTGTTTGGGATAAATCTGATGAGTTTGATTATTCCTTTGATAGTATATATGATATAATAAACATTAAGAAAATAAAGAATATCTAATCGAGACTTATTTTTTGCTTAAAAATTTTCTTTTTTATGATATAATACCGATATGATAAATTATTATTTAGGGTTATTATGGATAAAAAATCTTTTTATTTAAAAATATTAGGTTTGGATTCCACAGCTACAAAAAATGATATAAAAAGAAGATATTTGGAGCTAGCCAAAAAGTATCATCCTGATGTTAATGATGGGAAAAGTGACCAATTTATTGCGATTACAAAAGCTTATAATTATCTGATAAAAAATAAAGATAGTGATAAAGCCCCTGATATAGAAGAAATTTTTAACGAAAAGAAGGAAAATTATAAACAGATCGCCAGAAAGCTTTATGCCGTTGGTGTAAAATACTTTCGTGAAGGTGATATAAATAATGCCTTAAATGCTTTTGAGGAAGCTTATAGAAAAGATGACAATCCTAGATATAAAAAATGGATTGTAAAGTGTTTGCTTTTAAAACCCAGAAGACTTTTTGATGCAAAAGAACTATGTTTAGAACTTATCAGAGAAGAACCATGGGATCCAGAAAATTATGTTTTGTTAGGTGATACATACTATAATCGTGGAATATACAAAGTGGCAAACGAATATTATAAAAAAGCCATAGAGCATGGGTATCCAAAAAAAGAGTTAGAAGGGAAAATTAAAAAAGAGCAAAAAGGTATTTTTAAAAAATTATTTAAAAAAGATGAATGATATTTATTTGATTAAAAAGATTAATAATTTTTTTCTGCAAAATATAAGGACTCAGTTAGCTATTATTGTTAGTGGCTTAGAGCTACTTGATTTTGAACAAGAGTTTATTGAGGTAAAAGATTCTATAAACTTTTCCAGTTTTTTAATAGATAGTTATGATATATTGCTCAGTATTTTGTTAGATACAACGGAAAGGGGTTCGAAAGAGGTTAATGAAGATTTAATAGTTGTAGAGGATAAACTTTCAAAAATAATTGATATATTTAATGGTTTTAAATCGAATAATGTAAAAATATTACTAAAAATAAAAGATAAGTGTGAGGTTAGATGTAACACTTTGATTTTCAAAAATTTTATTACAGTTGTATTGGCTGAATCTATAAAGTTAGTTTCAGAGAAGCTTGTTGTAGAAGTAAATGATAAGAGTATTTTTATTTATTTAAATGCTGAAGACTTCCCTCAAATTTTACTTGAAATTAACAAACTTATGGAAAAATATGGGATTTTATTATATAAAGCAAAAAGTTACATTGAGGTGCGATTTAAATGAAAATTTTAATAGCAGATGATGAGTTGAGGCTAAGGAAGATTGTTTCAATGCACCTTAAAAAAAACGGTTTTGAAGTTTATGAAGCAGGAAATGGTAAAGAGGCTGTTGATCTTGCTGAAAAAATAAAACCAGACCTAATTATTTTAGATATAAATATGCCATTAATGAATGGTTTCGAAGCAGCGGAAAAAATAAGAGAAAATGAAAATTTAAAAGAGCTACCAATAATTTTTCTAACAGCTAAAGCAGATATGGATTCGATAGATAAAGGTAAGTCATTAAAAGCGATACATTATTTAACAAAACCTTTTAGTCCAAAAGATTTGATAAATAAAATAAGGGGGTTATGATGAAAAAAATAGCTATTGTTTTAGTAGTATTGTTAGTTTTTGGTACTTTTTCATTTGCTAAAGCTGAAACAAGAGGTGGGGTAATACTTCAAGACACTTTTTATGGTGCATTAACTGGTGCGATTATAGGTACTGCACTTTTAGCTTTTCAAGATGATCCAGGTGACCATCTCGAGTATATTTCCTATGGTGCTGCAACAGGTGCAATTATAGGTGCTTTATACGGTGTTTATGAAGCAACAGCATTAGTGGAGATTGAAAATAATAAAATTAAAATAGCAATGCCAAATGTTATTACTAAAAAAGAAGGTGATTTTTTATCAGCTACAACAAACATTCTAAAAGTAAGGTATTAATAATTGAAGAAGATTGATAAAGAATTAGAAGCATTATTAGTTGAACTAAAATTAAAAGATAGTGGGTATCGTTTTTATGTGGTTGATAATCATCAAGACATTGCGAGTATAGAAGTTTTTGATGATAAAACTTTTGTTTATTTGAGAGTTAAAGATAAAAATCTATTACTTAAGCTTCAAGCTTTAAAGGTGGGTGGGATTGTTTTCCCACCACTTACAAAGGAGAAGCTTTTATCTCTTTTTCAAAACCAAAATAAAGCTCTCGATATCGATTATGATATTATAAAATCTAAAATTATTGCTAAAGCAGAAAGTTTGCCAGCTCTTCCTACAGTAATTCAAAAATTGATATCTCTTACTAGTAATGATAAATCTACTTTTAAAGAGATTATTGATGAACTAAAGAAAGACCAGGGGCTTGTTGGCAAAGTTTTGAAAATTGTAAATTCGCCATTCTATGGTATTCGTAAAGAGATTACAAGTGTTGAAAGATCTGCTGTTTTACTCGGGATGAGCACAATAAAAAATATAGCTCTTGCTGCTTTTAGCTTTGACCTTTTTAATAAAAATTTTGCCGTTTATGAAACAGATTCTAAAAATATGTGGTTGCATTCATTTTTAGTAGCTAGAATTTCTGAAGAGCTTGAAAATCTTTGCGGTTTTGAAGATAAAGGTGGGCTCTTTTTAGCTGGTCTTATGCATGACTTAGGTAAGGTTGTTTTAGTAGATTTTTTAACTAATAAAGTTTCTTCCATAGATGAAGAGAAGAGATTATTGGGTATAGATCACGCAGAAGTTTCTGCAGTTATACTACAAAAATGGAATGTGAATGATAAAATTATAGAAGCTGTTGAAAAACATCATTTAGAGTCTGATGATATTTTTTACAGATGTTTGTATTTTGCTAATATACTTGCTAATTCAGAAGATTTGGAAAAAGATGTAAAAGATGTCTCAATGAAATTGGGGCTTAATTTTGCCGATTTATATCCAAGAGTAGAGATGATTATAAAGTCAGATTATGAAGAATTTATCTAAAAGTTATAAAATATTAGCTGATTTACTAAAGTGTAATAATTTGAAGGATTTTGAAAATTTACTAATATCTTTTTTTAAAAGTTTTTCAGCTGAGGCTTTGATTATTTTCAAAGAAGATAACAATTTATATTTACCTTTATTTAGTAGTGGATATCAATTTGATTCTTTTCTCAGTAGAGATGATTTCGATAAATTTGATGATTTATTTATTGGTAAAGTAAAGTTTGCTTCTTTTGATGAAATTATAGAAGGGGATTTACTTATCAAGATTAGATATAATGTTCGGACTTTTTTTACTGTAATTTTAAAAATGAAAGATTATGAAACAATTAATTTTTTTAAAGATTTTATTAGTGTATTTGGATATAAGTATTATGAGTTATTAGCTAAAGAAAGTAGGCTAAAAGCTTTTGTATTATTTCAACAAAAAATAGAATTTATTAAAAATGCTGATTTTATATTAAGTATTTTGGATGAAAATGAAGTATTGGTTAAATCTTTGTCTTTTTTTGTTGATACTTTTTCTGCAGAAGCTGCTTTTGCAAAGTATGGAGAAGATTTTATTGCAATAGGTCTTGAAGAAAAAGATTTAGATATGATTTTAATCGATAATGTAAGTCTAAAAGAGATAATTCAAAATAATAGGGGTACAATCTTTTTTGATAGAGGAATTGTTTGTGAAAAATTCAATATTAGTAACCTATTTTTAATTTTTATTGATGAGTTTGAAATTGTGGTGGCATTATTCAATATTAAATATGAATTTATACCTGATAAAGAATTTGCTGAAATAATTAGTTCCATTTTGAAAATTGCATTGAAAAATGCTGTTAGACATAGAGAAATTATTAATTATAAATTACAAGAACAAGAAATTAAATATACAGGTGAAATATTAAATAAATTTAGCAACCAAAAAATTGATTATGAAGATAATATTGTTAAAGCAAGTGGGATAAATAAGCAGGCAAGGATGGCAGGAGGTGACTTTTTAGATTTTAAAGTAAACGATTGTTGCTATTTCAGCACATTGGCTGATGTTTGTGGTAAAGGGTATTCTGCAGCGATTTTAACTGTTGCTTTAAGTACTTTCATTGATGTTGGTGCTGATATGGTAACCTTTATAGAAAAGCTAAAAAAGTTAAATACGGTGCTTTGTAAGAAAAATTTAGATGGTAAGTTTATAACTGCTTTTTTTTCTTATTATAACCCACATGAAAGATTACTTAAATATATATCTCTTGGCCATGAACCAGCATTTTTAATAAGTGATAACGAGTGTATTGAATTAAAGTCAAAATATATTCCTTTAGGGATTTTTGAAGAGGATTATACTTTTTCTGAATGTAAAATTAAGCCAGGCGATAGGTTGTTTATTTATTCTGATGGTATAACTGAATACATTGATTATAATGAAATAAAAAACAGGTTGTTGAATCAAAACAAATATGATAGTGATTTCCCTAAAAAATTATATAATGAATTTGTTTTTGATAGAAATAAACAAAAAGATGATTTTACCTGTTTGTACCTACTGTTTAAATAACCTAATTTTTCTAAAAATTTGACTTAATAGGGGCTAAAATGAATGAACAATCAAAAAAGATTCAGAGTATGTTTGATAGCATTGCTGAGAGATATGATTTATTAAACAGATTGTTATCTTTTAGGAGAGATATTTATTGGCGTAAAAAAGCAATTGAGTTATTAAAGATAAAAGAGGGGGCTAAAATTTTGGATTTAGCATGTGGTACGGGTGATATGCTCTTACAGTTAAATAAGATAAAGAAGAGATGCGATGTTGTTGGTGGTGATTTTAGTTATAATATGCTAAAAATTGCAAAGCAAAAATTGATAAACATACCTTTAACATGTGCAGATGCGCATTTTTTGCCTTTTAAAGATGAGTCTTTTGATTATATTACAATAGCTTTTGGATTTAGAAATGTGACTGATAAAGAAAAAGGGTTAAAAGAGATGTATAGAGTATTAAAAAAAGGTGGCAAAGCTTGCATATTGGAGTTTTCACAACCTGATAATAAGTTTTTTTCTAAGGTTTATCGATTTTATTTTACAAAAATGCTTCCATTTATAGGTGGGTTAATTTCTGGAAATAGAAGTGCCTATGAGTATTTACCAGATTCTGTTTATAAGTTTCCAAAAAAGGATAAATATGAAAAAATGATTTTGGATGCTGGGTTTAAAAAGGTTGAATTCAACCCCCTAACTTTTAATATATGTGATGCAACAATTTGCTATAAATAAGAAAATGGAGGATAGAAGTGGCTTATAAGGATTTAAGAGAATTTATAAATGTATTGGAAAAACAGGGTGAGTTAGTCAGAATCAAAACAGAGGTGGATCCCATTTTAGAGATTACGGAGATTACTGATAGAGTATCAAAGAAATATGGCCCAGCTCTTCTCTTTGAAAATGTAAAGGGGAGTGAGCACCCAGTTTTGATAAACGCTTTTGGCTCATTCAAAAGGATGAATCTTGCTTTAGAGGTGGATAACCTTGATGAATTGGGAGAGAGGATAATAAATCTCATTGATAGAAATGTCCCTCAAAACTTTTTTGATAAGATGAAATCTTTGCCGATGCTAATGGAATTAAACCAGATTTTCCCAAAAGTAGTTAAAAAAGGGGTTTGTAAAGAGGTTATTTTAAAAGGGGATGAGGTAGATGTTTTGAAGTTTCCAGTATTAAAATGCTGGCCAAAGGATGGTGGGAGATTTATTACTTTACCTTGTGTTTTTACAAAAGACCCTGAAACAGGTGCAAGAAACTGTGGCATGTATAGGATGCAAGTTTACGATAAAAAGACAACAGGTATGCACTGGCATATTCATCATCATGGTGCTGACCACTTTAGAAAAGCCAAAAGGATGGGGCTAAAAAGACTAGAAGTGGCCGTAGCATTAGGAGCTGACCCCGCTGTGACTTATGCTGCTACAGCTCCAGCTCCTGATGGTATTGATGAGATGTTACTGGCAGGATTTATCAGAAAAAAGCCTGTTGAACTTGTAAAATGTGAGACAGTGGATTTAGAAGTGCCAGCAAATAGTGAAATTGTTTTAGAAGGGTATGTTGATATAGATGAGCTTAGGTTAGAAGGGCCATTTGGGGATCATACAGGATATTACTCTTTAGCAGATATGTATCCTGTTTTTCATATAACATGTATTACTCATAGGAAAGATGCTATTTATCCCACTACAATAGTTGGCAAACCACCAATGGAAGATTGCTATATGGGGGTTGCTACTGGAAGGATATTTTTGCCACTATTGAAAAAACAGGTTCCTGAAATTGTGGATATGGCTTTGCCTTTAGAAGGGGTATTTCATAATATAATGTTTATCTCAATTGATAAAAAGTACCCTATGCATGCAAAAAAGATTATGAATTATGTTTGGGGTACAGGACAGATGATGTTTACCAAAATGATTGTGGTTGTTGATAAGGATGTGGATGTGCAAAATACATCAGAAGTGCTTTGGAGGATGGGTAATAATGTTGACTGGAAACGAGATATTGTAATTATGGAAGGGCCATTGGATGCGCTTGATCACTCTTCACCTTACCCATTTTGGGGTGCAAAGATAGGTATTGATGCTACTAAGAAGTGGCCAGAAGAAGGGCACACAAGAGAGTGGCCAGATGATATAGTGATGAGCGAGGAAATTAAAAAACTTGTAGATGAGAAATGGGAAGAGTACGGGATAAACCTTGATGATAAATAGAAAAGAAATTGCAGAAAAATTTGTTAAATACTTAGATGAAAATTTTGCTAATTCAAAGTGTAGTTTAAATTATGAAAACCCATTTCAGCTTTTAATAGCAACAATTTTAAGTGCCCAGTGTACCGATGAAAGGGTAAATAAGGTAACAGCTGCACTTTTTAAGAAGTATAAAAATTTTGAAGATTTTAAAAACGCTGATTTAGAAGAGATAATGGAGGATATTAGGCCAACTGGTTTTTTTAGAAATAAAGCCAAAAATATAAAAAAGCTTAGTGAAGTTATTTTAGAAAGATATAAGGGCGTAATTCCAGTAGATATTAATGAGCTTGTTAAGTTGCCAGGTATTGGTAGAAAAACTGCAAATGTGTTGCTTGGCAACTGCTTTAATACCCCAGGTATTGTGGTAGATACACATGTAAAAAGAATAAGTCAGCGGCTTGGGTTAACAGATAACGATAATCCAGATAAAATAGAGCAGGATTTGATGGAAGTTATCCCAAAAGAAAAGTGGACTAAATGGTCTCATCAGGTTATTGATTTTGGCAGAAAGATATGTTCAGCAAAGAAACCAAAGTGTGATATTTGTGAAATGAGAGATGTTTGTAAATTTGCAAATGGTGAGTCTTAAATGCTTTATTTGGATATGATTTCTGGTATTGCAGGTGATATCTTTTTATCGTTGATGGGGCAGTTATATGGTGATTTTGAAGAGATTAGTGCTGAATTATCTAAATTTTTAGATACCGAAATAACTTTAAGCTTAGAAGAAAAATTTGTAAATGGAATTAGAGCTTATAAATTGAATCTGAAAATTTCTAAAAAACCACATATCCATAGGACTTTTAAAGATATAAGAAAGATGCTTGAGAGCTCTCATTTCGATGAAAATATTAAATCTGATGCGGTAGAAATTTTTCGTATTATAGCTGAGGCAGAAGCTAAAATTCATGGAAAAGATATTGATGAAGTTCATTTCCATGAAGTGGGAGCTATTGATTCAATTATAGATATTGTAGGTGCAGCTTGGTTTTATAATAAGCTAAATAGACCAATGATTAATTCAAGTTATTTTAGACTTGGAAATGGTTTCGTTAATTCTCAACATGGAGTTATACCTGTTCCAGCACCAGCAACATTAGAAATAGTAAGAGATTGCAATTTTGAAAGATTAGATATCGATGAAGAGCTTACCACTCCAACTGGAGCAGCAATAGTAAAATTTTATTCAAAAGGTTTTACAAGAAAAGTTTGTGGTAAAGTCAAAGATATTTTTTATGCGACAGGTTCAAAAACTTTTGAAAGATATCCCAATTTGATTAGGTTGTTAAAGCTGGAAGGTGTAGAAGATGAGGGTATTATTGAAATAGAAACCAATATAGATGATATGGATGCTGAAAAGTTTGGATTTTTGATGGAAAAACTTTTTGAAGTGGGTGCGTTAGATGTTTTTTACACCCCTATTTATATGAAAAAAAATAGACCAGCGTATAAGTTGTCTGTTTTATGTAAAGAGGAGCTTTTTAATAGTATTGTTAATGTAATTTTTAAATTTAGTAGCAGTAGTGGTATTAGATTTAGTAAAATTGATAGAATTGTTATGCAAAGAGAGATTAAAAATTTTAATTATAAGGGTGTGGATGTAAGGCTAAAAGTTTATCGATATAATGATATAGAAAAGGTTAAGGTTGAATGGGAAGATTTAAAAAAAATATCTAATGAAATGGGTGTGTCTCCAAATATCTTACATAACGATATATTAAATTCTTTTTTTAAAGACCATCTAAAACATTAACAATATTTGGTTTACTTTTACTTTATTATTTTCAAAAAATATTGTATAAAAAAATGATTTTTATGTTGGGAGGTTGGTAATGTCTTTTGTGATGAATACTTACAACCGTTTTGAGTTAGAGTTTGTTAAGGGGGATGGCAGTTATCTTATTGATAAAGATGGTAATAGATATTTAGACTTTGCTTCAGGTATAGCTGTTACAAATTTGGGGCATGCAAACAAAGAGATTGCAGAAGTTATATGCAATCAGGCAAAAACATTATTGCATACCTCTAATCTTTACAAAATTCCATTACAGGAAGAGTTAGCTGAAAGGCTTTCAAAAAGAGGGTTTGGCGGAAAAGTATTTTTTTGCAATTCTGGTGCTGAGGCAAATGAAGCTGCAATTAAACTTGCTAAAATATATGGAAATAAAAAATATGATGGAGTTAGATACAAAATAATTACGATGGAAGGCTCTTTCCATGGAAGAACTTATGCTACCCTTTCTGCCACAGGTCAGGAAAAAGTGAAAAAAGGGTTTGAGCCACCAATAGATTTTTTTGTGCATGTGCCTTACAACGATTATGAGAGTTTATACAATGTGGTAAAAGATGGTGATGTTATTGCAATAATGTTAGAGGTAATTCAGGGGGAAGGTGGTTTAAAGAAAGCTGATATAGCGTATTTAAAAAATGTCAGAGAGTTGTGTGATAGACTTAATATCCTTTTGATTTTTGATGAGGTGCAGACAGGTATAGGTAGGACAGGTAAACTTTTTGCTTATCAACATTATGATGTAATTCCTGATGTGATTACTTTGGCAAAAGGGCTGGGCAATGGTGTCCCAATAGGTGCAATGATGGCAAAAGAACAATTTGCAGAATACCTTTCACCAGGTACACATGCATCCACATTCGGTGGAAATTATCTTGCCTGTGCAGTAGCGAATAAGGTTTTAGACTTAATTGATGATAAGCTTTTACAATCGGTTCAAGAAAAAGGTTTATATCTAAAATCTAAACTAAAAGAGATTTTTAGTGGAAAAGGGGAAGTTCGTGGTGAAGGGCTTTTGCTTGGTGTTGCACTAAATGATGTAAATAATATGGATTTTATAAATGAGTTGCATAAAGAGCTTATGTTAGCTGTGCCTGCTGTGGATAATGTGGTGAGACTGTATCCACCACTAACTGTTACAAAAGAGGAAATAGACGAAGGTGTTACAAAGTTAGAAAAAGTGATTAATAAGCTATGGGGGTAAAAGTGAAAAGAGATTTTTTGACTTTGGCAGATTTTTCTTCAGAAGAGCTTAAAGAAATAATAAAAAGCGCCATTAAATTAAAGGATGAAAGAAAAAATGGTATTTTTAGAAAATATTTAGAAAATAAAAAAGTAGCTTTAATATTTGAAAAATCATCTACAAGAACAAGGGTTTCTTTTGAAGTTGGTGTTGCTGAAATGGGAGGATATCCACTTTTTTTGAGTAGAAATGATATTCAGCTTGCAAGAGGTGAAAGTATAAGGGATACGGCAAGGACACTTTCTAGATATGTGGATATGGTTATGATAAGAACATTTGAGCATGAAAGGATTGAAGAGTTTGCAAAATTTGCAAGTGTGCCTGTGATAAATGGCCTTACTAATGAATTCCATCCATGTCAGGTGATGGCAGATATTATGACAATTTATGAGAAAATGGTTAAATATGAAGGTGTTAAGCTTGCTTATGTAGGTGATGGAAATAATATGGCTCACTCTTTATTAATTGGTTGTGCAAAGTTTGGGATAGATATTTCTATTGCTACACCAGAAAAATATCAGTGCTTACCAGAAGTTATTGAAAAAGCAAAAGCAATTGGTGCTGAAACTGGTGCAAAAATAGAGATAACAAATGACCCATTTAATGCTGTAAAGGGTGCTGATTTTATTTATACAGATGTTTGGGCAAGTATGGGTTTTGAAGATGAGGCAGAGGAAAGAAAGAAAATTTTTATGGATTATCAAGTTAATAAAAAGCTCTTAGAAGCCACAGGGAAAAGGACATATTTTATGCACTGTTTGCCAGCTCATCTTGGTGAGGAAGTTACAGAAGATGTTTTTGAGTCAGAAGTTTCAATAGTTTTTGATGAAGCAGAAAATAGACTTCATGCTCAAAAAGCTATTATGAAATGGCTTTTTGAACAGATAGATAATTAGAGGATGTTGCACAAAAAATGCACAACTTTATGAGATTGCTTCGTTTACACTCGCAAAGACAATAATACAGTCATTGCGAGGAGTGTAGCGACGAAGCAATCTCAAGTAAAATGTTTGGATAGGAGATTGCTTCACTTCGTTCGCAATGACGGCAATGTTGGGTCATTGCGAAGCAACAAAAGATACCAAAGCAATCTCACGATTAAATAAGTTTTAAAGTTGTGCAACACCCTCAATTAATATAAGGAGGAACATAGAAAATGAGTAGAGAAAAAGTAGTTTTAGCTTATTCTGGGGGTCTTGATACCTCTGTAATTTTAAAATGGCTTGATTTGCAAGGTTATGATGTGGTTGCCTATGTGGCAGATTTAGGTCAAAGGGACGATTTAGAAGCTCTTGAAGAAAAGGCTTACAAATCAGGAGCAAAGGAATTTTATATAGTAGATTTAAAGGATGAATTTGTTAAAAACTATGTTTATACTTCGATAAAGTTCAATGCAGTTTATGAGGGTAGATACCTTTTAGGTACTTCTCTTGCAAGGCCAGTGATTGCAAAAGGGATGGTGGATATTGCAAGGAAAACAGGAGCAAAATATGTAGCTCATGGTGCAACAGGTAAAGGTAACGACCAGGTGAGATTTGAGCTTTCTGTCGCTGCCCTTGCACCAGATTTAAAAGTTATTGCACCATGGAGAATCCCAGAATTTTTCAATGTGATAAAAGGGCGTCAAGAGGCGATGGATTTTGCAGCAAAATATGGGATCCCTGTTAAAGCAACAAAAGATAAACCTTGGAGTAGTGATGAAAACCTGATGCATATCAGTTTTGAAGCTGGTATTTTAGAGGATCCAGCAAAAAGACCGCCTGAGGATATGTTTGAACTTACCGTTGATCCTAAAAAAGCTCCAGATACACCAGAAGAAGTGGAGATTGAATTTGAAAAAGGTGAACCTATAGCAGTAAATGGAGAAAAACTATCTCCAGCAAAATTGCTAAAGACTTTAAATGAGATTGGAGGCAGACATGGGATTGGAAGGATAGATATAGTTGAAAGTAGATATGTGGGTATGAAGTCAAGAGGTGTTTATGAAACCCCTGGTGGAACAATTTTGATGGCTGCACATAGAGACCTTGAAGGTTTGACACTTGAAGGGAGTCTTATTAATTTAAAAGATATGCTAATGCCAAGATTTGCTTATCTTGTTTATGCTGGGTATTGGTTTAGCAGTGAGATGGATTGTTTGAGAGCCTTTGTGGAGGAGTCTCAAAAGTATGTTACAGGTAAAGTAAAAGTAGAGCTTTACAAAGGTAATATAACAATTGTGAGTAGAGAATCTAAATATTCACTTTATGATCAGATGCTTGTGTCTATGGATGATGATAAGGGTGCTTATAATCAGGCTGATGCAACAGGTTTTATAAAATTGAACTCTTTACCATTAACTGCAAATGCAAGAAGAAGAGGTAGGTAGGATAAATTCATAAAAGAGATTGCTTTCTTCATCAATAAAAGAACAAGAAAGCAATCTCTTTTGATATAATGATATGAGTAAAAAGTATCTTTTTATAATTGCATTTTCTACAATAATGGCCTTTTCGGCACTTTATGCTCCGCAGCCTTTGCTTCCTGTTATTGCAAATGATTTCACTATTACAAAAGATTTGGCATCATTGCTGATAACTGTTACATTAATTCCACTTGCCTTAGCTCCACTTTTTTATGGTTATATATTAGAAAAATTTTCTGCAAAATTAGTGGTTTCAGTTTCATTTCTTATATTGGGATTAAGTGAGGTTGTTGTATATTTTACAAATAGTTTCTTTTTATTTTTGTTTATTAGATTTATAAATGGGTTAGTGCTACCAGCGATACTGACAGGCTTGATGACATATATCTCTATAAGTACAAGCAAAGAAAATGTTCAAAAAGTTATGGCATTTTATATAGCAAGCACAATTGTTGGTGGGTTTTCTGGTAGACTTGTTTCTGGGTTTATATCTACTTTTTTTGGGTGGAGATATGTGTTTTTATTCCTTTTTGTTAGCCTTTTAATATCGTTGTTTTTAATTTTACAGCTTAAAAAAGATGATAGATTGAATGTAAATAAGTTAGACCTGAATTTAGCTAAAAAAGTTTTACAAAAAAAAGAATTTCTATACGGTTATTTAACAATATTTTTTACTTTTTTTGTTTTTGCGGGTTTTTTAAATATTTTGCCATTTAGAATGTTTGAATTATCTTCTAATGTTACTGAATTTAAAACAGGAGTTATGTATTCAGGTTATATGTTAGGGCTTATTATATCTATTAATAATGCTAAAATAATTGACTTATTAGCTGGTTCTGCAAAAAGATTGGTGGTATATGGTTTAGCAATGTATCTGTTCTCTTTAGTTATTTTATCTATAAAATCTGTAATACTGTTGTTTTTAGGAATGTTTCTTTTTTGTGGTGGGATGTTTACTGTGCATTCTACTCTTTCTGGACATTTGAATAGGCTTGCGATGGAGAATAAAGGGGTTGTTAATGGGTTGTATGTGTCATTTTATTATACTGGAGGAAGCCTTGGCTCTTATATAGCTGTGATGGTTTATAGAAATTTTGGTTGGTATATAGTTTTATTTTTATTGGCAACTATGATAATTCTGGCTAACTATTTCATAAAACGATGTTCTTAAAAAAATGCATATTGTATACAAAAAAACTCTTTACAAATAAAAATTCGGATATTAATATATTCTAAAGAACTAATAGAGAGGGCAAGGTTGATTGATTTTGATTTGATTAAAGAAAGCTTGTTAAAAAAGGATTTTTCTAAAATATCAGGGACTATTTATTTTGATGAGGTAGGTTTTGAGAGCTTATCTGCTGTATTTTTTATTTTATCACTTTGCTTTAGGTATCCTGACGATGCTATATATGCAAAGCTTCAAGAGCTTTTACCTTCTTTTGATATATTTTTTGAAGATTATTTAAATAAAAATCTTTCCTTAGAAAATAAAGTAGATATGGAATCAGAGTATGTTAGATTATTTGTTTCAAATTATGGTGGTGTTTTAGCTGTACCTTATGCTTCTTACTATCTTGAAGAAGAAAAATTGTTGATGGGTGAAAGTACAGTTAAGTTAAGAGAGATGATGGAAGATGATGGGTTTAGTATAAAAGATGAGATAAAAGATGTTCCTGACCATGTTTATATTTTGCTCGAATTTACATCAAGCTTGTTGAATAAAATATTGGATTTAAAAAGAAGTGGAGAAGATTATAAAAAAACGCTCAACACCCTTTTTACTGTGCTTTACCTGTATCTGAATAATTTTGTTTATGAGTTTACTGATAAAATTATATCAGAATCAAATTTAGATTTTTACAGAGATGCCGCAAAGGCATTAAGAGGTATTTTTGAAGATTTAGATGAGATATTTATTGATTTAATAGATGTTAAGTAGGTGAATAAAAAAATAAAGGCTTATAGCCTAATAAGAGGAGGTAACTATGAGAAAAACATTAGTTTCACTTTTAGTGGTTGCTTTAATTGCTATGTTTGCAACTACTGCAGTTTTTGCAAAAGGTAATGCAAGAAAAGGAAAAAGGGTTTGGAAGAAAAACTGCCGTCTTGCATGCCATGATGGTAGCAAAGCTAATGCGCCAGCACTTAGCCCAGTGAGCAAAACTCAGGCTCAGTGGAAAGCATTGTTGCCAAAAATCAAAGAATGTGCTGCTCATCAATCAGCTAAGAAGCTTAGTGACAAAGATATTGAGAACATTTTCCAGTATCTTTATGATCATGCGCTTGATTCTGACCAGCCAGAAACTTGTGGTTAAGATTTAATTTGGAAAATAAGAGGGTGTCAGGCACCCTCTTTTTAATTAAGAAATAACCCTATTAAATGGGTGGTTTATTTTATAGGAGTCAACTATAAATAATGGAGAGCAGGATTAAATTTTTCACGATTTTTAAGCATAGCAAAAAGGATTCTAATCAG